>CAYZSU010000012.1:0-34558 GCA_964480565.1 uncultured Myxococcales bacterium
TGGACGAAGCCAGTGAAACCGTGATCGTGACCATGGGCGCGCCCACCAATGCGAGCCAAGGTGCTACTACTGAACATACGGCAACGATTACGGATAATGATGCGACGCCAAGCGTGACATTAACCGCAGCCAGCCAGAGTGGCGCGGAAGATGCAGGCACCATGACCATTACTGCGGAGCTAAGTGCAGCCAGTGGCCAAGATGTCAGCGTGCCATTTAGTTTGTCAGGTACAGCGACCGAAGGTGGCGGCAATGATTATACGATTACTGCAACACCAGTGAGTATTAGTGCCGGTGATACGACTGCAACAATAACAATTACCGTCAATGATGATGCCTTGGATGAAGCAAGTGAAACTGTTATCATCAATATGGGTGCACCGACCAATGCGAGTCAAGGAGTGATCACTGCTCATATGGCAACGATTACCGATAATGATGTGACGCCAAGTGTCACATTAACCGCAGCCAGCCAGAGTGGCGCTGAGGATGCAGGCACCTTGACCATTACTGCAGAGTTATCAGCAGCGAGTGGCCAAGATGTCAGTGTGCCATTTAGTTTGTCAGGTACAGCGACCGAAGGTGGCGGCAATGATTATACGATTACTGCAACACCAGTGAGTATTAGTGCCGGTGATACGACGGCGACAATAACAATTACAGTCAATGATGATGCATTGGACGAAGCCAGTGAAACCGTGATCGTGACCATGGGCGCGCCCACCAATGCGAGTCAAGGGGCTACTACTGAACATACGGCAACGATTATGGATAATGATGCCACGCCAAGTATTACTATTGCGGATGTTACTGTGGACGAATCTGCTGGAACAGCCGATGTAGTGATTAGTCTAAGTGCAAAGTCAGCATCTGATATTACAGTGGATTACATTACGCAAAATACAACTGCAATTGCTGGCGCAGATTACACAGCAATAAATGGAACCATTACATGGAATGCATTGAATAACGATGATCAAACAATTTCAATATCAATTACAGAGGACAGCGTTGCAGAATCCAGTGATACATTAGCTGTAGTGCTTAGCAATGTCTCAAATGCAACGATTTCGGATAATAGTGCCAGCATAACGATTACAGATAATGATACCAATGGAATAACATTAACACAGTCCAGTGGCTCAACTACAGTAACTGAAGGTGGATCAAGCGATACATTTACATTGGTATTGAGCAGTGAGCCTACGGATGATGTCACTATTTCTGTGACAACAGATTCTCAGCTAACCGTAGATGGTGCCTCTGAAAGTGTTGTATTTACAGATAGTAATTGGAATATCCCTGCAACCGTCACAGTGTCTGCTGTTGATGACGATTATTATGAAACAAATCATACGGGTGATGTCAGTTTTTCTGTAGCTAGCGATGATTCAAATTACAATGAGATTGTTATTAGTGGATCAGATAGCAATACACTGGAAGTAAGTATTGTCGATGATGATAGTTATGGGATCAGTGTTACAGAGTCTTCTGGTGATACCGAAATTACAGAGGGTGGTGCTTCAGATACGATTTCCTTTGTATTGACCTCAGTGCCTTATGATGATGTGGTAATTACAGTGAATTATAATATGTCAGGGAAAATCGATTCCATATCATCCGCAACACTAACATTTACTCAAGGCAATTGGGATAGTGCACAGGAAATTACACTATCACCATCAGATAATGATTTAGTGGATGGCAATAGTTCCGAAACAGTGTCGTTTAGTGTCACAAGCGCCGGGGACTCTGATTATAATAGTGTGTCATTGAGTAATGTAACTGTCAGTATCATCGATGATGATAATGCGGGTATTGTGATTTCGCATACATCGAGCAATACCGCCATTACTGAGGATGGTGATACGGATTCATTTAATATGGTATTATCCTCAGAGCCCACAGCCGATGTGACGGTTACATTGTCATATTCAGATGCGCAAGTCACATTGTCACCTGAAACGCTAACATTTACCTCCAGTAATTGGGATGAGGCTCAGGCTGTTACCGCAACAGCAATAGACGATGATATTGCGGAAGGGTCTCATAGTATAAATGCCATTTTTGCAACAGCTAGCAGCGATAGCGATTATAATAATATCGCATCCAGCAATATACTTATTAGTATTACCGATAATGATACTGCGGGTATTGACGTGGATGAGGAATCAACAACAAGCTCTGAAGGCCAAAGTGGCAGCTATAGTATTCGTTTAAACAGTGAGCCGACAAATGCAGTATCTATAACAATTACATCCGATTTATTGGAGAGTGACGAGACAATTGAATTTGGTACGGATGATTGGGATGAATATCAGATAGTATCGTTTGATGTGCCAGATAATGATTTAGTGGATGGTACGCGCACTGAAGAATTTAATCATTTTACGAGTAGCCAGGATAGTAATTATAATGCATTGGATGTAGATGAAGCGATAACTGTTTTGGATGATGATTCAGCAACCGGGACATTGAGTCGTGAAACCATCAATATCTCAGAAGGAAATACATTTACGTATACATTGATGTTGGATTCAGAGCCCAGTGATGATGTAACGGTAAATTTATCCAGTAGTGCTAGTTTAAGCTTTGTTCCGAGCAATATAATATTTAATTCATCGAATTGGTCAAGTGTGCAGAGTATTAACGTATTAGTACATGAGAATAATGAGTCAGATGGCGATCGAAGTATATCCATCAATCATTTGGCTGAAAGTGATGATTTATCTTTTCATAATTTGAGTTTGGGACTGATTGCTGTTCATATTTCCGATGATGATAATGATAGTGATGATGAATTTGATGATACAGTGGATCAAACAACTCAAGGTGTGGAATTGGTTAGCTGTCGCACTACACAGTGTATTGCGTCTAGTAGTCAGGATTGTATTATAGATGCGACTAGTTGCGAATCTTTTATAAATGATAGTGGATGTGATTATACTTGGTCTCAATATAGTGGTGAAACCATAGCCATTACAGAAAATAGCGATACATCTGTTCTTGTGGCATTGTCTGATGCAAATGATTCTCCATCGGTATTTCATTTAACCGCATCATGTTCGGGGTTGAATATTGCCTATGCATTTCCATTAGAGCCATTGGCACAGAGTACAACAGTAACGCGTCAAAGTGGTCAAATTGTTGAAGCGCGAATTGTGGCAACAAAATCATCGGGTGCATATATATCCGAAACATTTACATCCGATAATTATGGTGTGGAGAAATCAATATTAACGACAAGTAGTGGCTTAACAATACTAACAGGTAGTTCAGAGTCAGTAAATGTTATATATATCGAGGATAGTAATACAGAACAACACTATGTTATTGTTGGCGATCCCACCCATGATGACAATCGTGGTATCGTCGTATCCATTCACTCCGATAGTTTGCCTGAGGGGACAACGGAAATAGATATTACTGATACGAGTATTCATACGATATCCGGTATTGCCATAATGGAAGGGCCTCGCACATTGTCACAATTTGGATATCAATTAATGCCAGTCTATTTTCCTGGAAATACATATGTGGCATCTCTAGTTCCTGGAACGACCTATGGGTCTGTATATATACTTGATCTCATTGATTTAGAACCAGTGCATATTATTAATGGCACAGAAACCGATAATATTCGTTCACGAGTGGTTAATTCTGCGGACATCGATGGTAATAATTATTCGGATACAATATTGGGCATTACAACAACAGAGATTACAGGGTCTGTGTCGGTTGACGAAACAGGGTTAAATTACTCGGTAAGCAATACAGCTCCAGCCATTGATGCCATATTGGGCGATAATAGTTTAAGCAGCGTATTATCCATAAGTGTGGATAAAGATATAGAAATTGCCTTGCCGTATGATGATGAGATTGAATATATTGTGGATGGGGATTTTAATGGCGATGATATTACGGATATAGTGCTTGTATCCAATACAAATTGTCGTATTTACACGATTTTAGGTAATAGTTCACTATCAACCACATCCATTTTAGAGCCAAGTATATTAGCAAATTGTTCGGAAACATCGTCAGTAAGCGCAATTAGTACTGCAGATTTTACTAGCGATGGTACGGATGATTTGGCAATTTCATTTTCCAATGCGAATGATGGCAATGGTCGAATATATATATTATCAGGGAAAGAAGATATTGATAGCGATTCATTTAGTTTTGATCAAGCCATGCAATATAATGGCAGTGAGGATACTCGAATTGGTGCGTGTTTGTATTCCGGAGATCATGATTCAGATAGTACTGCGGATTTATATACGTGTTTGAATGATGATCGTACGATGGTATTGGATATATTTAATAAAAGCGTCAGCACAATTGATTCCGAGGATGATAGTGACGAAACAGCCGTGACAGGTGCACAGACAACCGGCAGTTGTCGCATGCAAATTATGACCAGTAATCATATATCCCCTGCATTAATTTTAATCATGATGCTCGTAATTGTGGCCATTCGCTTTCGTAGACAAAATGGAAGTGTTGTATGAATGGACTTTAGGGTGTATAAATAAAAAAAATATGATACAGTATGGCGCATGACATATATTGAATTAATTCCAAAAGAAGTGTTAATTGGTTTAGCTGCAATTTTTGGCGCATTATGGGGCAGCTTTGCAAATGTGTGTATTGCCCGCATGCCTGATAATAAGTCTATCATATATCCTAGGTCGCATTGCCCAAAATGCGCACATATAATTTCCTGGTGGGAAAATATTCCTATTTTTAGTTTTATAATACTTCGAGGAAAGTGTCGGCAATGTCATAATACTATATCTTGGCAATATCCATTGATTGAGTGTATTAGCGCAGGCTTAGCAATGCTAATGTGGATGCATTTAAATCACCCACTGCCATTTTTTCTGTATTTTATGTGCTTTGCTATGCCATTAATTATTATTACATTTATAGATATTAAGCACTATATTATACCGGATATTTTATCGATTGGTGGAATACCTGTGGGATTTATTGTATATATGATAATTCATCACGATCAAGGTATACTTCAGGCTGCCATTGATTCAGGTCTAGGGATTGCCATAGGGTTTGGTTTTTTATTTTTGATTGCTTGGGGATATGAAAAATTAAAAAAACAAGAGGGCTTGGGTGGTGGTGATATTAAATTAATGGGCATGGTCGGTGCTTTCTTGGGTTGGAAAGCAGTAATTGCGTGTTTATTTATATCATCGATACTGGGTTCTGTTATTGGTTTAACGTTAATGGCAATTTTAAAGAAAAATAGTCAATTTATGATTCCGTTTGGGCCGTTTATTGCTGTTTCTGCAATGATATATTTCTTTGTTGGTGAGCCTGCATTGGTTTGGTATATGAGTTTATTGGCTTTTTGATAAATAAGTACACCGATGATGGTATTTCTCAATTTCCCCTTCTTCTTAAATGAAAAAGTTATCAAAAAGGTGAATGCAGCGCTTGATTTACAATTATTTAGCAGTTAGACCTATTTTTATGAGATATACAGGTGAGTCAGTTCCGCGGTTGGACGCAATTTCTAAAGTATCTGGAGACGCTAAATACATTTCAGATATATCATTTTCGGATATGTTATATGGCGCTGTTTATCGATCTAAAAAAGCACATGCGCGCATAATTGCGATTCATTTTGACGATGCATTTGATTGGTCAAAGGTGACTGTCGTTACTTCTGTTGATATTCCTGGAAAAAATTGTATTACAATGGTGACCGATGATCTTGTGTTGTTGGTAGATAATCTCACTAAGCATGTGGGTGAAGCCATTGTTTTAATTGCTGCGAATACTCTTAGTTTGGCAAAAAACGCCTGCCAGCATATTCATGTTGAGTATGATGAGTTAAATGCAGTGCTTGATTTAGATGCGTCGAAATCAGCCAATACAGTGATTCATGGTAGTGATAATATTATTGCTCACTACCATATTGATACAGGTAATACGAGTCAGTCCTTTAAAAAATCAGATATTATATGTGAAGAAATTTATGAAATGGGCGCGCAAGATCATATGTATATTGAGCCTCAGGGTATGATTGCCATGCCAAATCAAAAAAAAGGGTTTGATGTAATTGGGTCCATGCAATGTCCCTATTATATTTCAGCAGCTTTAGCTAATTTAATGGATATGGATGAATCACAGCTTTCCATTAAGCAGTCTGTTGTCGGAGGGGCATTTGGAGGAAAAGAAGACTATCCATCGATTTTAGCCGGATATTGTGTGCTATTATCCCATAAATCAGGAAAACCTGTTAAGATGATTTATGATCGTGCAGAGGATTGTCAGGTAACTACCAAACGGCATCCTGCGCGCATACGCATTAAAAGTGGATTGTCCAAACAAGGAAAGCTGTTGGCCTTGGATATCACCATGGAGTTAAATGCAGGTGCCTATACCACGCTAACGCCTGTAGTGCTTTCCCGAGGACTCTTGCATGTGCTGGGATCGTATCGATGCGATTCCGTGTGTGCAAAGGCTATTGCCTATGCGACGAATACCCCGCCAAATGGCGCATTTCGTGGGTTTGGCGCGCCTCAGGCTTTTTTTGCATTTGAGCGCCATGTGGATATTATGGCAAATGCGCTTCATATGACACCTCATGCATTTCGAAAAAAGAATTATCTACGCCCTGGGGATACGATGCCAATGGGACAACAATTATCCAAAGATATTGCGAGCAAAGAGGTATTAGAAAGTGCATTGGTACTATCTGATTTTTCAACAAAATACGCGAAGTTTAATCAAATTAATAAACAGAAATCACATATACGTCGCGGTATTGGGATGGCACTATTTTATCATGGCGCAGGGTTTACTGGAGCTGGCGAAGTTGTCACAAAAAAAGAAGCGATATTGCGATTTAATAAAGAGGGATTGATTGATATATTAACTGCTAGCACTGAAATGGGTCAAGGGGCGCATACTGTATTGCCTCAAATAGTTGCGGATCATTTAGGTATTAATATGACATTGCTTGATCTAATTATGCCAGATACAGCGATAGTACCAAATAGCGGGCCAACAGTTGCGTCCAGAACAACAATGATTGTGGGGTCTATTTTACAAAAATGCGCAGATAAACTGCGATCATCATTATGTGAATTTATTGCTGAAAAATATCATTACAATATGGATGATATTTTATTAAAAAATAATCATGTGATGCATAAACGTCGACGTATTTGTCTGATATCCGATGCAATTAAAGACTATGTCAATGTCCATGATAATAGTGATTTTTCAGCTTATTATACCTTGCCTAAGGGATTGTCCTGGGATGAAAAAACATTTTCTGGAGATGCCTATCCAACCTATGCATGGGGATGTGATATTGCAGAAGTAGAAGTAAATATGCGCACCTTTGAAGTACGTGTAACGGATATATGGGCCGTATGTGATGTGGGAAAAGCGATTCATCCAATGAGTGTTGAAGGGCAAATCGAAGGCGGTACATTGCAAGCATTGGGGTATGGAATCATGGAAAATGGTGTGACAAATTCCAAGGGCCAATTGCTGAGTGATCGATTTCAAAACTATATTATTCCAACGTTTCCAGATACACCCCGAATTCATACGACTATCATTGAAAAACCATTTGCTCATTCACCTATGGGAGCAAAAGGACTTGGCGAATTGCCAATGGATGGTGGGGCGCCCGCAGTTGTAAATGCACTTTGCCATGCATTAAGTTTGGATATCAATCAACTTCCAGTATTACCGGAAAACATACTCTATGCATGGAAGGATGCCCATGACCATTGCTAAGAATACAGAACCCATTAGCATTTCATTGATTATCAATGGAAATAAAGAAATTATTACCGCATATCCGCAAACGCGTTTTATCGATGTACTTCGTGATCAGTTAAATTTGACAGGTACAAAAGAAGGATGCGGTGAGGGAGAATGTGGTGCCTGTTCAATCATAATAAATGATAATTTGGTCAATGCGTGTTTAATTCTATTTGGTCAAATGTTGGATGATGATGAAGTGATTACTATCGAAGGGTTTAAAAAAAAGAAACGCATGCATCCCATTCAAAAAAGTTTTATAGATGCGGGTGCAGTTCAATGTGGAATGTGCACGCCAGGTATGATTATGGCGACATATGCCCTTTTGATGAAAAATTCAAATCCAAGTGAATGCGATATTCAATATGCATTGGCAGGTAATTTATGCCGATGTACAGGGTATCAGAAAATTAGTCATGCTGTTCAAAATGCCGCACAATTAGCTAAAAAAGGAAAGATTCGTATATGAGTTTTATCTATGAAAAAGCCAATGATATTACGGAAGCCATTGCGCTTCATGCGGCTTATCCCCATTTGCAAATTGTTGCAGGTGGTACGGATGTTATTGTGGCTTGGCGATCCGGCCGTATGGAAGTGACGGGTATAGTGGATATATCGTCGGTACAGGATTTGAATTATATTGAAATTGGTTCTGATTATTATGAAATTGGAACGCTCGCAACTGCCGCACAAATGTGTGCGGATAGTGATGTTTGTAAACATTTTCCGCTACTCACTGATGCATGCAAACAATTGGGTGCTGTGCAAATACAGAATTTAGCGACATTGGGTGGAAATGTGATGAATGCATCGCCTGCTGGGGATTTAATTCCATCACTTTTAGCCTATAATGCAGAAGTAAAATTGCAAAATTTATACGGTACACGGATGATTCCATTGCAAGATTTTTTTACCGGGTATCGACAAACCGCAATTTTACCGGATGAATTGCTGATTGGCATTCGATTGCCGCTGGTTGATGATAGCAGTGTACGGATGCATTATCAGAAAGTAGGCACTCGATCTGCGCAGGCCATTTCAAAATTGGCGGTTGCTCTATTAGCAAAGTCCAGCTGTGGTGGTATTCAATGGATAAGAATTGGTTTGGCCTCTGTTGCTGCAGTACCGATGCGTGCATTTGGCACTGAAAAACTAATTCAAAGTAAAGTCATTGGTCAGCCATTGATTGAGCAAGCAAGGGCATCTCTGATGGATGAAATTTCACCCATTGATGATATTCGATCGACTGCAATGTATCGTAAAGAAGTATGTGCCAATATTTTAGAGGATTTTTTGTGGAGTGTGCAAAGAAAATAATTGTGCATAAGGGAATGCTAAAAAAAGTATTTAAACGCGCACATTCATTTAGGGATTGCTTATAAAATGAGTATTTTTTAGTACTTTTCAATAACTCTATTAATTAAAACAATTACACAGTCATGAATATTAAATAAATGCATGAATTGTGCTGTTTACCCAAACTTGAGTATTAGTTATATGAATTCATTTTTATTTTTAAACCAACCAGAGGTATTAAATTTCGATCTATGGAAACGCATTGGTGCAGGGTCTGATGATAATCAAGGCTCTTTATCCTTATCCTTTCCAAGTGTAGGATTGTATGGTGATTGTTTTGATTGTGATGAGGGATTATCTATTTCAGTATGTCCTAAAATTACATTTCAGAGTGAGGATGTTGTATTAAATGCAGGTGTGAGATACCAAACAAATCAAATGCCATGGCGGCTAAGTGGAATGAAAGTCAGTAAACGCTTGCCTCAACATCAAGCAACTTCTGCTCATATGGGTGCATCCATATATTATGATGTGAATTCAAAATATTCAAATTATGTATTAACTGCCAAAAAGCCTCGATTGTGGGTGGATTTATTATCCAAAGTTGAAAATTATATGCAATATCATATTATTGATTCAAAACACGGATTTGCTGGAATTAATGACTTGATAGGCCTTGACTTGCAACCAGGGAAAAGAAAATCAATTTCACCTCAGCAATTAATTCATATTCGACAACGAATTTTACAGAATAAAGATCAATTAAAACAGTGTATTGTCTGGGTGAAGTATCAATGTATGTTGATATCGCGTTTAAGTGACGATATTCATGCGATATTGTCCCTATATGGGATGGACAGTTATTTATTTATTGCATTGTGGAAGTATCATTATGGCCAAATTAATGAGATGCTTTCAAAATTAGATGCTTTTATTGATGACGATTTACAGCAAATGCCAATAGCGGCATATAATGTGCTGGTTAATAGATTGTTTAATTCTGCTCATCTATTAGGTGCAGATGTATCAATGAAAACTAAAATGTTGCATGATGTAGCGCAACACGCTGAACCTACAGAATCATTTTATGATATGGTTTTAAAGAAAATGAACTTGGAGCAGCTGTCAAAAAGCCCATTGGTCGAGTTATTCTATCAATTGGATATGAGGGCACGCGCAATTTTAGATGAGAGTTATTCTGCACATTCAATGTCGAATATTGATTTTTTAATCAGCCATGAATTGGCTCACTTATATCAAATTCAATCGTGGTTGGACGATGAAATTGATGAAAATAGTGCACGGCTATTTCACGAGAAATTATCTCAGTCATTGAGTGCAATGGCTCATCTTGATGAACTGTTATTAAAATATAATCATGCAAAAAAAGGACAGGTTCGCTTAGAGGTGCAAGCAAATCAGAATGATTTAGTTTTTCCAATTCAGGATGCCATTTATGCAAATGTGGCATGGATGCACCTGCTGGATGAAAAACACCAATTAAAATTACAACTGGGGTGGAGCGCATCAAAACCATGGGCAGTCTACGATAATGATGATGATTTGTTGGCAGAATCAATAGAGCCATATGCAGCGACATCTGATTATTTGAGGGGCTCCATTCATTATAATCATGAGTTCAATCGTATATATCCAATGCGATTATCATTGAGTTCTTTTGGACGATATCAGTTGGTAACGCATTCATGGTCAGCTGCTGCAGGTGCACCGATTTGGTTAGGAGCAAAAGGAGTAATTGATTCAGCGCCATTTCACCTGGATGTCCATCACATGCTATCATTATCAACAAAAATATATGCATCTTATGGGGATGAGAAGGGGTATGGAAATGAATTAGGGGGGAGTTTATTGCTTTCGTGGAAGCAGCTGCTTGGATCTGCAATAGTGGATGCAAATATAGGCGGGGCATTTATTAGCCCTCAGGGAGATACCTATACGCGATTGAATTATATTGACCGCCGTGAAATCGATGAAGGGGATGGCCGGATTCGAATTGAGGAAACACCGATTTACGAGCATCCTTTTGACCGCGTGGGTGGATGGCGACTTTCTACTCAAGTTAATTATTGGCATTTACTTGGGCATGATGTTTATATGGGATGCTTGGCTGAAGTGGGTATTGCCCCCTATGCATGGGGAAAATATATGAATTTTGGATTGGGATTATCCATCGATCCTCAGCTTGATATCCTAAATCAACTCTAAAAAACATTATATTTCAAATAATTATATCTGTTTTTGATAAACTAATTGAAATATTTTGGTTGTTTGAAAAAAAATAGAAAAATCGAGCAACAAATTGTGTATACAACCGATACTATTAAGGGACTGTTGAAAAATAGCAATTTTGGGGGTTGTTCAAAAATGTTCAGATTCAAGGCAGACAGCAAATTCAATGAGGGCGCATACATAAGAGTATGTAACCGATTTGGATTTGCTGGACAACGCCGAAGATGGGCGTTTTTCAACAGCCCCATTAATGAGGGAGTATATTATGGTATCTTATCGATCGTATATGTATGTGTGTGTGTTGATTTTATTGATGGCAATTGCAGCCTGTGGTTCTAGCGGTGTGCGTCAAAAAATGGACCCAGAACCAGTGATCAATGAACCTATTTCTCTACATAATGTAGCGCCGGTTGCACGGATTAAATCATCGCATTATATTGCAAGTGTGGGCAATACCGTTACCTTGGATGCATCTAGTTCATATGATGCGGATCAGGAGACAGGGTTGCAGTTTCAGTGGACGCAAGTAGGTGGTGCGTCAGTGGAGCTACGCCATGTGGATGAGGGGCGTGTTTCATTTACTGTGGTCGATAGTCTGGATCCTATTAAAATTGAGATCATCGTTATTGATGATAAATTAGAGCAAAGCCGTGCAATGGTTGTTCAGATTATTGTACAAGGTAGGCAAGGCGGTGTTCTGCCAAGTACAGATGATTCGGATGGAAATAATTATGTATTTGTGGACTCTCAGTCGGGTCAAGATAATAGTCGGCAAGATGGCAGCGTTGATCAGCCATTTAAAACGATTCAAGCTGGGATTAATTTTGCAAAGAATCAGGGTGTAAAATTTGTTTTGCTTGCGCCAGGGCAGTACCGTGAATCCATAGAAATACCCTCCAATATACATATGATCGCTGGTGTTGTGGATGTCGATGATGATGTGCTTATTATGGAATCGAATATTGATCCTATTGGCAGTCGAATTATTTCACCACTTGGGTCAGCTATTGTAGTTAAAAATGCAGAAAATAGTATTATTGAAGGGTTGCAAATTGTGGGTGGCAGTGCCAATGCCGTGTCGATTCATGATTCGGATAGTATTACATTGATCAACAATCAATTGTTGACTGTGGGACAGGCACAAAATGACTGTATTGATTTAATGCTTCGTGATTCAGCGAATATCTATGTGCTTCAAAATTCATTTGCAAATAGTAGTGCATGTAAAACCTATACAGCGATTGATGCCAGGACTATTGAAAACTTAACGATTGATACGCAGGAAAGTGATGCATCGATTCAACTATACCCTGGTAACGAAACCTCTGTACGTGGTATTGTGGCCAAGCAGATATCTAGCTTGCATATTGCCAATATGCAAATCGAGTCAGAGGCAAGTGAGGCGTTGAAAGTGGGTACTAACGCTGCCGCGCTAGTTATAGGAGATGGCTCTGAAATAGACATTCGCAATAATCAAATCGATATCTCCGGTGGTAAAACAGTGACAGGTATATCCCTTGGTTGCATAACTGCGCAAGTGATGAGTAATGATATTGCAATTCAATCGGCGTCTGAATCTCAATGGGGTATTCAATCAAGATGTTTGAGTATAGATGATGGTGCTAAGGATGCAGGAAGCGGAGGTATCGAAAAGAAACTTCAATTGTTAAAAAATAATATTATATTAGCATCCGATATAGCATCCACAGGTATTGGATTGTCGCCATCTGGAGTAATGTTGAATGTGATAATTGATGGAGGAGGCATTGTTCTTCAAGATGTGAATCAATCCGGTGTGTTAATTGCAGTGACAGGCAATGATACGAAGTTATCCGTTCAAAATACAACATTGTCTGGTGTGAATGCATTCAATATATCTGTGTTGTCATTTGATTCATTATCTCACATTACAAATCAAGTTATTGTATTTTCAAATAATACCATTTTATCAGGGGATGATATGGTGTTTGTTGTTAATAATATGATGGTACTTGATAGTAATAATATATTACCATTGGGATATGCAAATTCATGTGAGTTAAAAAGTAGTAATAAACGGCTAGGTTCCAATGGTTTAGATCATAATGCATTGCTTTTTCCAGAATGTGGATCTAAGAATTTATTTCAAAATAATCATATCGAATAATTGCTGTAGTATATAAATAATAATTTATTTTAAAGGGAGCGATTTCAATTGCTCCCTTTTTTTTCCTTTCCTTGACCCTACGTGGAAATTTGTCTAATATAAAAAAATATACCTGGGGGAGGGATTATGAATGATTTTTGCTTTCAGTTCCACGATCGACTGCATTTAAGGGAGTTAACTGGAATAAATGCTGTTACATTACCTGCATTACTCCATCATATCAAAACTGTACCAGAATCAATTATCTTCAATCATACGCATCGTTGTTTAGAGCAGCATGAACGCTTAGTGCCAGACTATCCCAATGATTTTTCCTATTGGGTGGGCGAGGTATTGGGTGAAGATTATTTGGGAGAACGTCTGGCATCCATTGATATTATGTCAGCGCTTAGTATCGATGATGTTCGCAATGAATTGGTTTTTATTATCGATGACACGCTTCAAAAAATACCAGCGCTTGCAATAAAAATGGCCCCTCAAGGAGAGGCCTTTTATTTTATGAAAACAAAGAGCGTGGTGTTTAAATTGCCTTATTCTGTGTCCAATTGCGATGAGTTTATCAGTTGTTTGAAACAAATACCATTAACTAGCTTATATTATCATATTTTTGAATCACGGCTTCGATTGCAAAAACCCGTTAACGATGTGTCTTTATGGTTGTCTGATTGTTGCAATCAGCCTGAATTAGCCGCGTCTATTGCAAAGTTAAATCCATATGATTACTCCTTGGAAGCATTGCGAGAAAAGGTCATTGCCTTGGTTAAGGAATCAATTAATCCAAATGGGGGTGTGGCATGATTCAAATTGAACAATATGAGCCAATTGTTGGTAAAAATATCATTGATGAATTAAAGTTATTGTCCAGTTATTTGCAAGGTGTGCGTGTTCAAAATATTAACTCAACATCGGATGGCGGTGGTGTGGCGGAGATTTTACATCGAATGATTCCATTGCTGCAAAGTTTGGGCGTGGATGCTACATGGGATGTCATTGAAGGGGATGATTCTTTTTTTTCAGTCACAAAGAAAATTCATAATGGATTGCATGGAATACCTGAAATTATGACGCCAGATATGATTGATACTTTTTTGAAAAATAGTGATCATAATACAAGGAATATGACTTGCGATGCAGATATTGTATTTGTGCATGATCCGCAGCCCATTGCATTGGTTAATCAGCGTTCGGATATGACAAATAAATGGATCTGGCGGTGCCATGTGGATGTGTCTAAGCCCAATGAGTCTATCTGGAACTTTTTATATCCGTATATTACTCGCTATGACACATCGGTATTTTCAGCACCGCAATTTTCAAAACAATTGCCCATCGATCAGGTGATGATTCCACCATCGATCGATCCATTATCCAATAAGAATAAGGAATTATCCCAAGAGGACATTGATGATGTATTGCATCGGCTTAATATTACATCGGATAAGCCCATTATTACTCAAGTAAGTCGGTTCGATTATTTGAAAGATCCGGTGGGTGTGATCGAAGCCTATCGTATTGCAAAGAAATCTGTGGATTGCCAGTTGATTCTTGCAGGTGGAACGGCTACGGATGATCCAGAATCTGAAATAGTGCTGTCAGAGGTAAGGCAGGTGGCAGATAATGATCCAGATATTCATATTCTATTATTACCGCCAGGAAGTGATATTGAAATCAATGCACTTCAACGAGCCAGCCATGTGGTGATGCAAAAGTCACTGAAAGAAGGCTTTGGCTTGACAGTTTCTGAGGCCTTGTGGAAAGCAAAACCTGTCGTTGCAAGTGCTGTGGGAGGAATTCCTCTGCAAATTAAACATAAATACTCCGGCATGTTGTGTCATAGTATTGATGGTGCGGCGCGCGCAGTTAAATATATTTTAAATAATCCGGATTTAGCGGATCAGATGGGGCGTAATGCCAAGGAACAAGTGCGTAGCCATCATCTATTAACACGTCATTTAAAAGAATATTTATTGTTATTTTTATCCTTACAGCACCAGGGAGATATTATTAATTTATAGGTGGTAGGAGGCTATTGATGTCAACAACAACATCATTGAAAAATGTAATATCTGAGAAAATAGGCGATGATTTTTTTGTCATTGTTTCCAATCGTGAACCCTATATCCATAAATGGTGCGAAGGTAAGGTCGTTGTTGATAAGCCTGCGAGTGGTCTTGTTACTGCTATGGATCCAATGCTTCGCGCCACACAAGGGATGTGGGTGGCACTGGGTAGCGGAAATGCAGATCGGCATGTGGCGGATGAGCAGGGGCGAATTATGGTGCCACCAGGAGATGAATTATACACATTAAAACGTGTTTGGCTGAATAAGGATTTGGAAAAGGGGTATTATTTTGGATTTTCCAATGGATCCTTGTGGCCGCTATGCCATATTTCATTTACACCGCCAAATTTTCATGCACAGGATTGGGAAGCCTATCGCCGTGTGAATCAAATATTTGCCGATGCGATACTTGAGGAGTTGGGTGATAGAAAGGCCTTCATATGGGTGCAGGATTATCACTTTGCATTGCTTCCTAGTTTGTTAAAGGAAAAACGTCCGGATTTAACAGTTGCCCAATTTTGGCATATTCCATGGCCAAACCCTGAAGTATTTCGTATTTGCCCATGGGTAAAAGAAATTTTAAATGGTATGTTAGGCAATGACTTGCTTGGTTTTCATGTTCAATTACATTGTGAAAATTTCTTAAATACAGTGGATCAATTTTTGGAAGTGCGCATCGACCGTGAGCGATCGATTATTTATCACGATGGAGGGATTGCGACAAAGGTAAATGATTTTCCCATTAGCGTCGATGTTGATATGATTGAAAAGGATGTGAAACAGGACTTTTCGCATAATGACGGTGTACAGTCTGCGCTTCGTGCCTTGCCTAAAAAACACGATATTATTGCCATGGGTGTGGATCGTATTGATTATACCAAAGGGTTGCCGCATCGATTACGCGCTATTGATCGATTTCTAGAAAAATATCCGCATATGCAGCAAAAATTTGTCTATGTGCAAATTGGTGCGATATCGCGTATTCATATTGGCATATACAAAGAGCTCAATGCAGAAATTCAACAATTGGTAGAAGATATTAATTGGAAATATAGTACGGATGATTGGCAGCCGATTGTCCTGTTGACCCGTAATTTAACGTATCCAGAAGTGCTTTTCTTTTATAAAATGGCTAACATTTGTATTGTGAGTTCATTGCATGATGGAATGAATTTGGTGGCTAAAGAATATGTTGCATCAAATATGGAAAATGATGGTGTACTCATGTTATCTCGATTTACGGGTGCCACGCGCGAGTTGGATAATCATGCGGTTATCATCAATCCATACGATACAGAAGGGTTTGCAGATATGTTAGATTATGCGGTAACCATGCCAAAAGAAGAGCGTATGGAACGTATGCGCCGAATGCGTGAAATTATTTCAGAAAATAATATTTATAAATGGGGTGAAGATTTTATCTCAGAACTTGCACGACTTGCATAGGATGGTGTTTGAGTATGAAAAAGTTTAACTTAGATGAACCGCTGATTAAATCCATTACATCAACCACACCGATTTATTTTTTCTTTGACTATGATGGTACCTTGTCACCACTTGTGGCAAACCCAGATGATGCAAGTCTGCCAAAGTATCGCCAAGAATTATTATATCGAATTCAAGCAAATCCAAATTATAAATTAGCGATTGTTACAGGGCGCAGTTACGAGGATATCGCCCCACGATTAGATGTGTCAAATATGGTTATTGCGGCCAGCCATGGATATGATATTCGTCTAAATGATGAAATATTATTGCAAAAAGGCGCGGAGTTTCATGGCCCTATTCGTGAATTAGGGCAAGATGTGTATGCATGCTTTGGAAAAATTCCTGGTGTGTATATTGAGCAAAAAAAATTATCCATGGCATTTCATTATCGCAATGTGGACGACCAAATAATCGATCAAATAGCTACGGATTTTGATCAGCTGATTGCACCATACTTGACTCAATATAATTTTGAAAAAATGACTGCGAAGAAATTATGGGAAATACGTCCCAAAAATTATTGGGATAAGGGGCAGGCTGTTATTTGGTTAATGAATGACATGCCGGATCAGATGATGATTGCTTATTTTGGCGATGACACAACCGATGAAGATGCGTTTAAAATTTTGGATGATCGATCGATAAGCGTGCATATTGGTGATTGTGACACAAGTCATGCTAAATATTATGTGAATGAGTTTGATGAATTGTTGCCATGGTATCAGCGTATTCTTGTATAATGGGAATGCCATTGAGAACATCTCTATAGTTAGTCCCTTAATACGCCCTAGATGCAGCGAATAGAATGCTTTTATAGCTATTTGGGTGATTGCCATCGATCGCATAGGTATCGTTAAAATAAATCGCATGTTCAATACCTATATCCACTGTGCCAGACCACTGAAGTAATCGTTCGATCCAATATTGTCGTGATAAATGGGATAATGTTCCTTTATTTATGAGTTGGATATGGGCATCATTCCATATTTTATCATGGGTTTTTGCATTTTTAAAATCGTTGAATGTATATTTTGGAGCCGGGTTTATATGCGAATGATCGGAATGATCCATGTGTTTAGAATTGTTTTTTATGCGGCGACCTATTGGCAAATTATAAGCCAAGTTGTGTTCACAAAAATAATCGGAAAATGAACGATGCGTAGTTAAGTTATCTAAAAAAAACTGAAACATAGTTATATTTTCATGTGATTGCCTAATGTGATGTGTAAGTTGCTGTGCAGAAATATGACCAAAATTTAAGTAAGGGGATAATTCCGATGATATATGCTTGAGTGACGAGGATTGTTTGTTTTGATTTGCAATTATAATTTTATGCTGAAATTGGTTAAACTCTTGTCTGGCATGGTATTGTCCTGCTTGAATATGTGAAATAGGATGAATGGATTGTTTCTTATGACATATGGCTCTAAGCGTATTCCAATTGATGGGTGCATGTGATCTATAATGATAGGGGTGCGTGCATAAGCTTGGGAATGTATCTAGGTAGACTGGGATAAGTGGTTGAGTTATTTTGCGGAAATGATTGATCGTTGTAATCTGGTGATTTGTAATCTTCCAACACGGGATTATATTATGTGCATCTACTTCAAAGATGGGGCATGATAGTGTATTGATTAATGTTTGTTTCCATATTTTTTGCAGCTGAAGAGGATGAAAATCAATGATCAAAGCACCAATCGATTGATGTTGAGCATAGTGATTTAAAATTGAGATTGGGTCGCCGATGGATATGTCAAATGAGATATTATGTGAGAATAGCTCTTGCGCAATATCTTTAAGACCCTCTAATATAAATGATGTATGGCGATAATTGAAATCTTGGTATGGACTGGGAATAATGGCCATGACTGTGAGAGGTCGTTTAAGTTCTAATGCCAATTGTTGGGCATATGCGAGGGACCAGTTATGATGAGTGCGATGCTCACGATTCATCCAGTATATTATTTGACCTGCTTGAAATGAGGTGTGATTAATGCATCGATATCTATGTGGGTGTATTTTAATCATATTATTAGCCACTTAATCTCCAAATGATGGGAGCGTTCATAAAATACTCATTTGCCATGTTGAATATGATAAATATTTTATAATTTATATTTACATGAAATGCAAAAATAAAAAAAGGATTTATTGATGAGATCGATTTCAATGTTAAAAAATGAATTAATGCAATATGCGGATGCCTCACATGCCGTTATATTGCAGCATTTTTTTAAAACAGGTTCGGGGAACTATGGCGAAGGCGATATTTTTTTAGGTATTCGTGTGCCGCAAATTCGTAAAATTGCCAAAAAGTACTATAATGATATCTCGCTGGATCACTGTCTGATATTATTGTGCTCTTCTATTCATGAGGAGCGATTTGCCGCATTGGTGTTAATGGTCAATATCTTTGATAAAGGAAATGCATGTGTACGAAATCAAGTTTTTGATCACTATTGCACGCATTTTCAGTGGATTAATAATTGGGATTTAGTGGATACCTCTGCGCCAAAAATAATTGGGGTGTATTTGGAAGACAAGCCCAAAGATCAGCTATATTCATGGGCCATGTCTGCTCACTTGTGGACGCGTCGAATATCCATTATTGCCACCCATGCCTTTATTCGGAAATATTGCTTTGAAGACACATTGGCGATCAGTGAATTGCTTTTAAACGATACCCATGATCTGATTCATAAAGCTGTTGGGTGGATGCTTCGGGAAGTGGGCAAACGTGATCAAATTGTACTGGAAAATTTTTTAAAAACTCGCTATTTATCTATGCCACGCATAATGCTTCGTTATAGCATTGAAAGGTTTTCAAAGAAAAATCGCTTTCATTATTTAAAAGGATTGGTCTAGGTCTATTTATGGATTCATTTTGGTTTGCATTTGGGTTGACTGTATTTGCAGGGCTTGCCACTGGGATTGGCAGTTTGATTGCTTTTTTTTCAAAGACTGCCAATAAGCGATTTTTATCAGTGGCATTAGGGTTTTCTGCAGGTGTGATGGTCTATGTGTCAATGGTTGAAATATTTCAAAAAGCAAAAGATTCGCTCATACAAGCGAGCGATGAAGTGATGGGGACATGGCTGACAGTGATTGCATTTTTTGGCGGTGTATTTGTAATTGCTCTGATTGATAAACTGATTCCAAGCTATGAAAATCCACATGAAGTACGGTTGGTCAGCCAATCAGATTTTCCAGAACAGCAACATACGCATCCTCATTTGCTTCGAACAGGTATGTTTGTAGCGATTGCCTTAGCCATTCATAATTTTCCAGAAGGGTTGGCAACCTTTATTGCAGGCCTTGAAAATCCATCACTTGGAATTCCAATTGCTGTGGCCATTGCTATTCATAATATTCCTGAAGGTATTTCCGTGTCTGTGCCAATTTATTATGCCACTGAAAATCGTAAAAAAGCATTTATATACTCATTTTTATCTGGGCTTGCAGAGCCAGTCGGGGCATTGGTGGGGTATTTTTTGATTTTGCCGTTTATGAATGATTTTGTATTTGGGCTATTATTTGCTGCAGTGGCAGGTATTATGGTGTTTATTTCATTTGATGAACTTTTGCCCGCAGCCAGGGAATACGGTGAACATCATTTATCCATTTATGGATTATTTGCTGGTATGGCTGTTATGGCAGTTAGTTTGTTGATGTTTATATAGGGGAGTGCCCTCATTGAAATTGCTTGCTGCCTTGAATCTCAAAGCATTTTTGAAGACTCCCGATAATTGTTATTGTGAGGGCAGTTCCATTGGATATTCGCGTAGATACTTGAAATATAACCAATTCACTTGACTTTCTGCGTGATTTTCCCTATCAGGTAATGCACTTTGGGCGTATAGCTCAGTTGGCTAGAGTACTACCTTGACATGGTAGGGGTCACAGGTTCGAGTCCTGTTACGCCCACAATTGGCCTTATCTGGTAACAGATGAGGTCTTTTGTACATTGTATTTTATATGTTTAATATAGTATGACTATAAGATATTGTAGGATTGTTGAAAAATGGGTGTTCCCAAGGGCAGTCCCATTGTGAAAGTGATTTGATTGTTATGACATCTGTTTCGTATACATTGGATATTTTGCGACATTCTACAGCGCATATTATGGCAGATGCAGTGTGTCGTCTATTTCCAGATGTAACGCTCACAATTGGTCCTGCCGTGGATGATGGATTTTATTATGATTTTGATTGTTCACATTCTTTTTCAATCGATGATTTAAAAAAAATTGAATCCACTATGCAAGCGATTATTAATCAAAAATTACCATTTGAACGTGAAGAAATCGATCGTGCATCAGCCAAAGAGCTATTTTCAAAAAATTCCTATAAATGTGAATTAATCGATGATCTTTCTGATGATGAGGTAATTACCCTTTATCGTCATGGTGAGTTTGTGGATTTATGTTGTGGCCCTCATGTGGCACATACGGGTCAAATTAAGGCATTTAAGTTGCTAAAAGTGGCTGGTGCGTATTGGCGTGGAAATGAAAAAAATACCCAATTGCAGCGCATTTATGGCACGGCTTTCTCCGATAGAAAATCATTGAAAGTATATTTAAATCAGCTGGAAGAAGCAAAAAAACGTGATCATCGCCGACTGGGAAAAGAGTTGGATTTATACTCTACCATGGAATCCATGGGTGCGGGCCTTGTGCTCTGGCATCCTAAGGGCGGTCGTATTCGAAAAGCAATCGAAGATTTTTGGCGTGATGAGCATGTAAAAAATGGGTATGAACTGTTGTTTACACCGCATATTGCCCATTTGGATTTATGGAAAACCTCTGGGCATTGGGATTTTTATCGTGACAGTATGTATAGTCCTATTGAAGTGGATGGTATGGATTATGAGTTAAAGCCCATGAACTGTCCCTTTCATATTGCTGTATTTCAATCCTCGCTTCACAGTTATCGTGAGTTTCCATTGCGTTGGGCAGAATTGGGTACAGTATATCGTTATGAGCGCTCTGGAGCGCTGCATGGCTTAATGCGCGTGCGTGGATTTACGCAGGATGATGCCCATATTTTCTGTCGCCCGGATCAATTGGAATCTGAGATTACAGATACATTGCGTTTTACAATGCATATGTTAAAATCCTTTGGTTTCTCGGAATTTGATGTTTATTTGTCAACGCGCCCAGAAAAATCGGTTGGATCTGATAGTGCATGGGCACTTTCAGAGACCTCTCTTAAAAATGCACTTGAACAAGCGGATTTAAACTATCAGTTGGATCCGGGTGAAGGTGTTTTTTATGGGCCTAAAATTGATATTAAAATAAATGATTCCCTGGGTCGGTCTTGGCAGTGTTCGACGATTCAGGTCGATTTTAACTTGCCAGAACGGTATGATATGGAGTATGTGGGGTCAGACGGCGACAGGCATCGACCGATTATGGTTCATCGTGCATTGTTGGGATCACTCGAACGATTTTTTGGCGTGTTAATTGAACATTATGCCGGTGCTTTTCCAACATGGTTAGCCCCTGTTCAGGTGTCATGTTTGGCAGTCAATAGCAATGTTGTATCTCATGCAGATACAGTGCATCAACGGTTAAAAGACGCTGGATTTCGTGTCGAGGTGGATGATCGAAATGAAAAATTAGGTCTTAAAATTCGAGAAGCGCAACTGCAAAAAATACCATACATGCTAATTATTGGTGAAAAAGAAAAAGAATCCGGACAAATTTCAGTTCGTTCTCGTAAAAAAGGCGACATGGGAAGTATGTCCATAGATGCATTTCTGTCAATGTTAACAGAAGAGACAATGCAGCGATATTAGATATTTACCAGGAGGTTTACTATTCGACCACGAAGGGGTTTTCGGGATAGACGCCCGCAAAAAGATGAACCACGCATGAACCATCGTATTCGCATTCCAGAGGTTAGGCTTGTGGATGCCAATGGCGAACAAATGGGTGTTGTAAAAACACCGGATGCAATACAACGTGCAGAAAATATAGGTATGGATCTAGTAGAAATTGCACCAACTGCGCGTCCGCCTGTATGTAAGATCATGGACTTTGGTAAGTTTAAATATGAGCAAAGCAAAAAGAAGCATGAGCAGAAAAAGAAACAAACTGTTATTCAGGTCAAAGAAATAAAAGTCAGGCCGTCCACGGATGAGCATGATTTAAATACAAAGATACGACATATTCGACGCTTTTTAGAGGCAGGCAATAAGGTAAAAGTGTCCATTCGATTTAGAGGTCGTGAAATGGCGCATACGGATCTTGGAAAAGAGCAAATGAGTCGTTTAGCCTTAGAAGTAAAAGAACTAGGGGAAGTGGAATACAATCCCAAGATGGAAGGCCGGCAAATGTTTATGGTGCTGAGCCCAATTCGTAAACGATAGCCAGTGGTAAAATGCCGCAGGATAAAAAGGAGTATATTATGCCAAAGCTAAAAACACGCCGTGGTGCAGCCAAGCGGTTTAAAGCGCTCAAATCAGGTAAGGTAAAACGCAAACGCAGTAAATTGCGTCATATCTTAACAACCAAATCAACAAAGCAAAAAAGACGCTTGCGTTCAAAGGCGTATGTGTCCAAGGCAGACAGCAAAGCAGTTAAGCGTTTATTAGCTGTGGCTTAATGTAAGGAGAAAGTTATGCCAAGAGTAAAAAGAGGATTTAAGGCTCGCCGTAGACGAAATAAAGTATTGAAGCAAGCCAAAGGGTATCATGCAGGCCGTCGCCGTTTGATCCGTACTGCCATGGAAGCAGTGGATAAAGCATTGCAATATGCCTATGTGGGCCGTCGATTGAAAAAACGTGATTATCGTGCACTGTGGCAAACGCGTATCTCAGCGGCTGTTCGCAATTATGGTACTAGTTATAGTGCCTTTATGGGTCAATTGAAAAAGAAAAATGCAGATATGAATCGGAAGATGTTATCTGAGATGGCAATTCAGTACCCAGAGGATTTTGAAATATTGGTGAACTGGGCAAAATCATAATTGTCCTTTTGTTTGATAGGATGTTCACAATATGAATGTTTTGTGATCAATTCATTTAACAAAAATGATGGAATTATTATTCATACGAGCATCTGCCTTAATGATAGGGAGATGCTCGTATTATATGATGTATGGGATTGCCATCAAAATAGCAATTTTAGGGATTGTTCAAGAATGTCAGATATAAGGTCAGTCAACAAAATTAATGAAAATATGACTCTTAAGACGAGGGTACAGCTTTGAATTTGTTGGCTAATATTATGGATAGGTGTTTTGTGAGCCGCCCCAAAAAGGGGTTACCTGATGAGCATTGATATATTACAGCAGATTGACTATGTGACTCAATTGGCGAATGCAGATTTAAAGGCGATCAAGACGAAATCTGCCATTGAAAACTTTCGAATTGCCTATTTGGGTAAAAAAGGGCAAGTGACCAATCTATTGAAGTCCATGCGATCTGTGGATCCAAGCGATCGTCCGTTAATTGGAAGTAAAGTCAATGAATTACGCGCTTATTTAGAAAGTGAATTAGCGCAGTTAAAACAAAATGAAAATATTTCCTCACAATCATCCAAACCCAAAAAAACAGGCATTGATATTACATTGCCAGGTCGTCGTATTCAATCAGGTCATGCTCATCCACTTCGCACTGTATTGGATGAAATTATCAATATCTTTAATGGTATTGGCTTTTCCGTGTATATGGGGCCAGAGATAGAAACAGACTATTATAATTTTGAAGCATTAAATGTTCCTGCCAATCATCCTGCGAGAGATATGCAGGATACTTTTTATGTGGAAAATAATCGATTATTGCGCACACATACCTCACCTGTACAAATTCATGTCATGGAAAAATATCAACCGCCCATTGCAGGGATATTTCCGGGTACAGTGTATCGCCGGGATAATGATGTAACGCATTCGCCTATGTTTCATCAGGTGGAAGGACTTATGGTGGATACTCATATTACCATGGGTGATTTAAAAGGGGTTTTATCTTCTTTTTGCCATCAGATATTTGGTGGTAAGTTGGGTGTGCGATTTAGACCCAGCTATTTTCCTTTTACAGAGCCATCCGCAGAAGTCGATATTGAATGTGTGATGTGTAAAGGGGATGGTTGTCGTATTTGCAAGCAAAGTGGTTGGTTGGAAGTGCTTGGATGTGGCATGGTAGATCCCAATGTATTTGATGCGGTTTCTATTGATTCCCAAAAATACAGTGGTTTTGCATTTGGAATGGGTGTTGAACGTATTGCCATGCTTAAGTACGCGATCAATGATATTCGATTATTTTTTGAAAATGATATGCGTTTCTTAGAGCAATTTTAATTATGGGCTTGCCCTCAAAATAGTTGTTTTAGGGACTGTTCAAAAATGCCCAAATTTTAGATGTTCGCAAACTCGCTAGCCAAAGAGTGATCGCTACATCACACCAAAGATGGCTGCTTTATAGGTATTTCCCGTGATATAAAGGAAAAAATATGCGTATTTCATTGGAATGGATACAGGAATTTATCGATCATATGATGCCTATCGATGCATTGGCACATCACTTGACCATGTCTGGTCTGGAAGTTGAAGAAATTGAAACCGTTGAGGGACAAACTGTTTTTGAATTGGGGCTTACTCCAAATCGTGCGGATTGTTTGTCAATCATTGGTGTTGCAAGGGAAATTGCAGCTGCCAGTCAAAGCAAATTAAAACAAAATGAACTTACAGTGCCTGTAGGGACAGGTAAAATAGCGGATTATGTCTCTGTGTCTATTGATGATGCCTCTTTGTGTCCACGCTATAGCGCGCGAGTGATTCAAGGTATTTGTATTGCTAAGTCTCCTGAATGGCTTAGAAAACGGTTAATTGCATGTGGTATTCGCCCAATTAATAATGTGGTGGATATTACCAATTATGTGATGTTGGAGTATGGACAACCCATGCATGCATTTGATTTACGAACATTGTCCGATCAACATATTCAAATAATGCACGCCGGCGACTGTGCGGAGTTTTCCACGCTGGATCATGTACAACAAACATTAGTAAATTCAGATTTACTGATATGGAATGGCAATACACCGATTGCACTGGCAGGGATTATGGGTGGATTGTTTTCAGAAGTTAGCGATCAAACAACAAGTATTATGCTGGAAAGTGCTTATTTTTCACCAGATACAGTGCGTCGAACATCTCGTCGATTGGGATTGTCAACGGATTCATCCCGTCGATTTGAGCGAGGCGTGGATCCAAATGCAGTGATTTTTGCACTTCATCGGGCCTGTCAATTGATAGTGGATATTGCAGGAGGTGAGTGTAGCGAGGATTATATTGATTTGTACCCCAGTGTTATTTCAGAAAAAATAATTTCAGTGCCGGTGTCTGATATTAATCGAATTTTAGGAACGAATTTAAATGCAGGTGAGGCCATGGCATGCGTGCAATCCATTGATATGCCCGTATCCATGTCCGGCGAATCGATAGTTGTGACTGCGCCCACCTATCGCCCGGATATTGAACGACCAATTGATATTATTGAGGAAGTAGCGCGCATTTACGGGTATCATCATATTAAGGAAACAATGCCAGCGATGCATATGCACGCTGTAAAAAATGACGTCATGCAATCCCATATGCGTCTGGCAAAGCAAACATTGCTAGCTGCAGGATTATCTGAGACTGTATTGTATTCATTTACACATATGGACAAGCTGTTATTATTTCACAATGCAATGGACCATGCGATTGAAATGACAAATCCGTTATCACAGGATCAGTCCATTATGCATACGACGCTATTGCCTGGCTTGCTTGATGCACTTAGTATGAATGCAAAACGGCAACGGGCAACGGTGAAATTGTTTGCAATACAACCTGTTTTTGAAAAAAAAGATGCCTTAAATATACATGATGAACCCATGCATATTGCAGGTGTAATCAGTGGATGTCGGAATATCAATTCTTGGGACACTTCTACAACTTTGGTGGATTTTTATGATTGTAAGGGGATTGCAGAGTTAATATTAGAGGCATTGCATATTCAACAGCCCATTCAGTTTATTCCATGCGATAATAGTATATGTCATTTAGACTCATTAAATAGTGCATTGATTGAATGTGATGGTGCGATCATTGGTTCGATTGGATTGCTAAAAGCTAAGGTAAGTTCCAAGTGGGATGTGGATTTCAATGTGTACGCTTTTGAAATAGATATTCAAAAATTATTGCCATATATCGGCAGTGATCCTGTATCCTATCGTGAATTATCTAAATTTCCTTTTATTGTTCGGCAGTTGGCACTATTGGTGCCGGAAAATATATCTGCAAAGCAAGTACAGGATGAAATTATAGCCTATAGTAGTGATATTATTTCAAATATATCGATTGTAGATGTTTATTCTGGAAAATCTGTGCCAACAGGTCAAAAGAGCCTTGGTATTCGTTTTCACTGTAGCCGCGCTAATAGCACATTGACGGATATAGAGGTTAATCAATTGCAGGAATGTCTATTACAACAATTAAATCAATCCTTAGGGGCAACATTGCGGCCATAATGGGGCATGTCTTACAGCATTAATACAAGTTCTATCAATGATATCCAAACATTATATTTATTAATAAATGTGATATTTTTAAGGTATTTAGACATAAAAATGCATTCAATGCTTGAAATTGTGATGGCTTTTTATTAGGTATTAGAGCTACGGATTGCCCGTAATGATGCAGTCGAAGTAGGAGGGGTAATGACTAAAGCAGATATTATTGATCAAATTTATGAAAAAATTGGTTTTTCGAAAAAAGAGTCTGCAGAGATTGTAGATTTAGTATTTGAAATTATGAAATTACGGATGGAACGTGGTGAAAAAGTAAAAATTTCTGGTTTTGGAAATTTTATTGTTCGCAAAAAAGGGTCCCGTGTTGGCCGTAATCCGCAAACAGGTGAAGAACTTGAGATTTCAGCGCGAAGTGTATTAACATTTCGGCCCAGTCAAGTGCTTAAGGCAGCACTAAATCCAGGTATTACAATGGATGATATAGACGAATAAGAATTGGAATCGCTTATGACGGATATACCAAATAAAATTTATTTTCGAATTGGTGAAGTAAGTAGGCTCATTGCTGTAGAACCCTATGTGCTTCGATATTGGGAATCAGAATTTCCTGATATTAAACCCTCAAAATCAAAGTCAGGCCAACGCTTGTATCGTCGTAAAGATGTTGAGATTCTTCTAAAAATAAAAGAATTATTATATGAAGAACGATATACCATCGATGGTGCAAAACGACGATTAAAAGATTTTGGAAAAGAAAAGGATGCCTTATCTGCAAAGGCTGCAGATATTAAAGATGATAATCATCAAATGGAAGCATTTCCAATGGATGATGTAAATGGTGATTTAATGCATACGTCACCAAGTTTTGCAAAGATATTGCAAAAAGTTAAACGTGACTTAGAGTCTGTATTGCATATATTGAATGGATAGGACTGTCATATGGTTTCTTCAGTCGGGGCGTAGCTCAGCCTGGACTAGAGTGCTTGCTTGGGGTGCAAGAGGTCATCGGTTCGAATCCGGTTGCCCCGACTGAGGAAATCATTAATAAACCCCCCTGTGACAATGTTTCAGGGGGGTTTTATTGATAGGGATAGTCAATGTTTTTTAAAACTATTAAAAATGATATAAAAATTGTATTTGATCGTGATCCTGCGGCAAGATCTGTGATGGAAGTCTTGATTTGTTATCCTGGTTTGCATGCATTGTTCTTTCATCGTATTGCTCATATGTTGTGGCGACGACCATTTAAATTAATTTCTCGAATTATTTCCCATATTTCAAGAGCGTTAACAGGTATCGAAATTCACCCAGGTGCGAGGATTGGGAAGCGTTTTTTTATTGATCATGGCATGGGGGTTGTCATTGGCGAGACAGTACAAATCGGTGATGATGTGACATTGTACCAGGGTGTGACATTGGGTGGAACTAGCTGGACGCATGGGCGTCGACATCCTTGTATTGAAGATAAAGTTGTGATTGGTGCCAGTGCTGCAGTATTAGGCCCTGTCACTGTTGGGCAGGATAGTCGTATTGGGTCTTCATCCGTAGTCATTCATGATGTACCTGCGCATTCAACTGTTGTTGGAATTCCAGGTCGCGTTGTACGTTTGCGTGAGCCCATTGTGGATAATACCTGTGCACATCATTATAATTTACAACATGCGACGTTGCCGGATCCATTTTCAGACATGATTAGCGGCCTGCGCAAAAGTGTGGATGAACTCAATCAACGCTTGATGGATATTGAACGAAAAACACCATGACACCATTGGATAGACATCTTTCTACATCATCAAATCGTGTATTGTTAGCGATGAGCGGTGGTATTGATTCTTCTGTTGCCGCGTATATTTTAAAAGAACAGGGATATGATGTGGTTGGCATGTCCATGCAATTAATGACATGTCATCGTCAGCAACGCGCTTCTTGTTGTTCCAGCCAGGATCGAATGGATGCGAGGCAAATTTGTGATGAATTAAATATTCCTTTTTATGTATTGGATTATCATGAGTTGTTTAAGGAAAAAGTCATTAATCCCTTTATTGATGAGTATTTGCAGGGGCGAACACCATCGCCATGTGTTTTATGCAATGATTATTTAAAATTTGGCGCACTATTTTTGGAAGCCGATCGGATAAATATTCCCTATATTGCCACTGGGCATTATTGTATGATTGAAACGAATCAATTTATTGGCAATGTATTGTGTGATTATGCATTTAAGCAAGGTATTGATTCAAAAAAAGATCAGAGTTATTTTTTATATATGTTAAATCAGCAACAATTATCTCGGTTATTATTTCCAGTTGGATCTTATACAAAGATACAAGTGCGTAAAATGGCACAAGACTATGGTCTTGCAATACAACAAAAACCAGAGAGTCAGGAAATATGTTTTGTAACGGATAATGATTATGTTTCTTATATTGAATCCAATGCCAGTTCACGGCTTTCTGGGCCAGGGCATTTTAAGGATTTGCAGGGAAATATTCTTGGCCAGCATCGCGGTCTTCATGCCTATACGATTGGTCAACGACGAGGTTTAGGTTTTGGTGTGGGTAGACGATTATATGTGGTGCGCATTGATTCAACCTCAAATATAATTTACTTGGGCGATAAATCGGATTTGGAATCCACAACAATGACTGTGCATGATGTACGTTGGGTGGATGAAAAATTTAAATCTGTTAACCGCGCACGAGTAAAAATTAGATCCACTCAGCCTGGGCATATGGCATCAATTTATGCAAGTGACCATGCTGTAAAGGTAGTATTTGATGCACCTCAGTACGCTATTGCACCGGGACAAGCCGCTGTATTTTATCATGATGATTATGTGTTGGGTGGGGGTTGGATTAATGCCTAAACGCGCTTATATTACAGCACTTGGATGTAAAGCCAATTGGGTAGATTCAGAGGATTTGCGATTTTTTTTAAGTTCACATGGATGCGAAATTAGTGAAAATTATATTGATGTGGATTTATGTATTTTAAATACATGCACAGTTACTGCAGCGTCTGATAGTCAATCTCGACAATTACTTCGGAAATTAAAAAAGCATAACCCGCATGCAATTATTATTGCGAATGGTTGTGGCGTGAGTGTGAATGCACATATGTATGATGCGCTAAGCGAAGTGGACTGCATTTTTAGAACCGATCAGCAAGAAGAGCTTCATGCATATTTAAACGATATGTTTACACATTGTGCTGATGTTGTATATCAACGATCGTGCAATCAGAGTCGGGCTAGGGCCTTTTATCGTATTCAGGATGGATGCAATATGGCATGTGCGTATTGTATTATTCCAAAGGCACGTGGGCGCTCCAGAAGTAAAAAGATACAGCTAATTCTCGATGATTGTCGGCAATTATCAAAAATGCATAATGAAATTGTGCTAACAGGTACGGATATTGCGCAGTATAGTGATGATGTGCATCATTCATTTTTGGATGTTGTGGATGCATTGCTAAATGATGCACAAATTCGTGCACGATTTCGTTTGAGCTCATTATCACCACAATATATTGATGATCGCTTGATCGATTTATTGCAGCATTCCCGTATATGCAATCATGTTCATATTTCCATGCAAAGCGCGTGTAATAAACTATTGGATCGGATGAATCGACCTTATACTGTGGATACAATCGATCATGTGATTGATCAGCTAATAGCGCATACCCCAAATATTTCTATTGCAACGGATATTATCGTTGGTTTTCCAAGCGAGACGGATGATGATTTTCAAAAAACATATGAACAGCTTAAACAATGGCCACTTGCGCATATGCATGTGTTTCCCTATTCTGCCAGGCAATCGACAGCAGCAGCGGATATGCCGAATCAGATCCCAATACAAATTCGAAAATTAAGAACACGCCAGTTAATTCAACTTAGCCATGAAAAAAAAATGGCATTTTTGCACACACAGATGGGGAAAAAATGTCATGCCATTGTTGTGGGTAGGGATATTGATCAAGAGGGGTGTATAAACGCTTTTACAGATAATGCAATCAGTGCTAAACTACCTGCCAATGTTGTACAATATGGCGAAATAGGAATGTGTAATATCGAATCAATTATAAACAATGAGGTATATGGACAATGGACGTGTCATCGGATGAACGAAAAAAAATAAAAGCATTGGAAAAAGAATTTCGATATCGGTTTAAAAAAATATCGTATTTGAAATGCGCCTTAACTCATAAATCATATACCAATGAGCGGCGTTTAGCACCTTGTGAAAATAATGAGCGGTATGAGTTTTTAGGCGATGCCGTGTTGGAATTATGTGTGAGTCATTTATTGATGGCACGATTTCCTGATCATTCAGAAGGTGTTTTGTCAAAATTTCGTGCAGCTATTGTGAATGAAAATCAATTGTCCCAAATTGCGATAGAAATGAATATCGGCGATTATCTATACTTAGGAAAAGGCGAGGAACAAACTGGCGGTCGACAAAAGGCATCCCTTTTGTCCGATGCCTTTGAAGCCATACTAGGAGCTATTTATTTGGATCGTGGCTTTGATAAAGTGTTTAAAATAGTGGAATATATTTACGACAGTATCTTGGATCGTGCAGGGAGCGTGGGATTTGTTAGGGATTATAAAACAAAATTACAGGAAGAGTCTCAGCGATTATTTCGAAGTATTCCTAGATATAAAATTATTAATGTGTCTGGTCCGGATCACTGCAAGGAATTTGAAATTAATCTATACATCAATAATGAGTTAATGGGTGCCGGCACAGGGTATAGTAAAAAGTCAGCTGAGCAAAGTGCCGCACAAAAAGCATTGGATAAACTGCTGGGTAATAAAGAAAATAATACAATGGATGATAGTGAGGATAAGTAATGGTTTTTAAATCCGGATATGTGGCATTAGTTGGCCGTCCCAATGCAGGAAAATCCACATTGCTCAATGTATTGCTTGAAGAGGTATTGTCGATTGTTACGCATAAACCACAAACTACCCGACATCGAATTACAGGTATTGTCAATCACGACGATGCGCAGATTATTTTTTTAGATACGCCAGGGATTCATGAATCCACAAAAGCATTGAATGTTGCGATGAATCAAGTCATCGATCGGGTGCTTGAGGATGCAGACATTATATGCCTGCTAATTCCTGCGAATAGTCGGGAATTTAATTTTAGCAGCACACTTCTCAAACAATTGGCAGGCAAACGATGCATTGCTGTCATGACAAAATCAGATTTAATACAAATGAATCAATATGAGGCAATTGCAACGAGAATTCGTGCTAAATTATCAATTGATGAAATTATTTTTATTTCTGCGCAGAAGAAAAATGGGTTGGATATACTTTTTAATAGCATTAAATCTCATTTGCCTGAAGGCCCGAAGTATTTTCCAGAGGATGTTTATACAGAGCAAAGTACGCGTTTTATTGTGTCTGAGCTTATTCGTGAACAGGTGTTTTTACAATTGGGGCAAGAAATTCCATATAGCTGTGCAGTGAGTATTGAAATGTATGAGGATCCAAAGCATGACTCAGATCTTACCCGTATTCATGCGGCTATTGTTGTGGAGCGCACATCCCAAAAATCCATGGTGATTGGAAAAAAAGGCAGCCGTATTAAAAAAATTGGCGAAAGGTCTCGGGAAAAAATACAGGACTTGATTCAGGGGAAGGTATTTTTAAAGTTGTTTGTCAAAGTAGAAAAAAATTGGACCAAGGATGATCGCCAGATTAATGATTTGGGATTTAGTGATCAAGTGAATTGATTTAGTTTTTGTGTCGTAAAATCCTTATCACTCTTGTGCGCCAAAGCCTGGTCATCATTATGTCGCAAACCTTTGCCATCCTCGTGCACCAAATGATTGTCATCACTGCGCCACAAACCTTTGTCATTTTCGTGTACCAAATGATTGTCATCCCCGCGCTGCAAAGCTTTGTCATCCTCGTGCTACGACACGGGGATCTAGAAAACAGTTGCCCTTATCGCGACACCCCCTGTCATTGTCGGGTAGGATCCAACGATCTAGTCCGATCAATTCGTCATCGCGAGAGGCCCGAAGGGCATGCGTGGCGATCCAGACTGGAAAATCATCATCACTTCGTTTCTCGCAAGTGACATAGCATTGGTACAATAGCTCGCTTTTAGATAGAAGTTGCGAAAGAGGTTTATCAATTACTGGGTTGATCCATCGTATATGTAATTCGAACGAGTTTTAATGTATGCCCATCTATTAAGTTTGCAGTAATCATATAGCTATAAGTGGATTGATCCACTGTGCTTGTGTCTATAGTGTCATCCGTATCAGTGCCTGCTGCGCCTGATGCAATGCTGGCCATGAGATCAAAGTCAGTGCCATCATAGCGATACAATGAAAATGTGGATGCGCCAATGCCTATATCCGTGTAGAGAACTGTAAATTCAGTGACGATAGCATTGTGCGGAATGGATATGGCTGCTGACAGGTTGGCATCGCCATCCGCTGTTCGGCTGCCTTGATTGGATGAAAAATTAGCAGCAACTAAGCTGTCACTGGATGTGAATGCAATGCCAGGCAAACTGATATAACTTGTTTTTATAGCAGAATAGGTGAAATTTGTGGCAGTGACTGATCCACCTAAATCACCATCTGTGATTGCTATAATTGCCTCTGCGTCCGTGTATCGATCGTGGTTAAGGCCGTTGGCATTGTCCTTAACACCCATGGCTGTAACTGCCTCGGCATTCGTGTATTTATCGTGGACTGCAACTGCGGCAATTGCTTCTGCGTCTGTATACCGATTGTGATTAAGGTCGTTATTATTAGCCACATCACCCATGGCTGCGATTGCCTCTGCATCCGTGTATTTATCGTGGTTCAATGCATTGTCATCTGCTTTAGCACCAATACCGACAGCTGCTGCTGCATCTGCATCAGTATATTTATCATGGTTGAGTGGATTGTCATCTGCTTTAACACCCATGGCTGCGATTGCCTCTGCATCCGTGTATTTATCGTGGACTGCAACTGC
>CAYZSU010000012.1:34658-41431 GCA_964480565.1 uncultured Myxococcales bacterium
ATTAGCCACATCACCCATGGCTGCGATTGCCTCTGCATCCGTGTATTTATCGTGGACTGCAACTGCGGCAATTGCTTCTGCGTCTGTATACCGATTGTGATTAAGGTCGTTATTATTAGCCACATCACCCATGGCTGCGATTGCCTCTGCATCCGTGTATTTATCGTGGACTGCAACTGCGGCAATGGCTTCCGCATCTGTATAGCGGTCATGATTAAGGTCATTGGTGTCATCTGCATCGCCCATCGCTGTAATGGCTAATCCCTGTACTTGGGCATCTGTGCGATTGACACCATTGCTTGTTGAGAGTTCATCAAGGGCATCCTGTACATTTTCAGAGGATAAATTGCTGCTGGCATTGTCATAGGTAATGCTGCTAGCTAACTGGGCCAATGCTTGCTGAACACTGGATCCGCCACAGGCCATCATCCATACAATAGCGACGATAAAGCCAATACTGGCTGCGCGAAAAAAGTGAAAACGATGTTGTTTCATAAATTCTCCTTTTGCATTGAGATTAAAGTAAATTTATCGTGGATGATGGAAAAAGTAAATATATTTGCCGCAGGGTTATCCAAAAAAATGTCTGTCTATACGGGTTAGATGGCCTAAATACAGTTGTTCCCTAAAATGCTTGTGTTGAAAGACGCTCCTTTAAATGTGAAATCATCATCATTTTCTTGACGACAGAAATAAAAAAGAGATACATCATCATCCATCAACAGTGAGGGTGAAAATGTCAGATCAATTAAAACAAGCACTATTAAATGCGGGTGTGATCTCAAAAAAAGATATTGAACGCGAGCGTGTGGTAAAACGTCATAAAATGGACAATTCAAAAATGAAGCGCGAGCAAATTCGGATTGTATGCGATACATGTGGAAAAACTGCGCCTGATGTAGAGCGGTACACACATAAAAATCGTATGATTAAAAGTAAAGAATGGCTATGCATTATGTGCGCGGATGAATATTGCATCGATGATACATGTCGGCAAACCGCGCAAAGTTCGCATTCTAAATCAAAGTTATTTCGTAGGCAATATGGTCGAACTAAACGTATCTAATGGTATATTGTAAATATCGGATAATATTTGAGGGTCTGTCATATGCTTCTTGGAGAGCCCTGATAGTAATTGCCCATCCGTGAGTGCAATAATCGTATCACAAATGCTAGGTGCCATGTGAATATCGTGCAATGCGCATAAAATAGTTTTCTGGTAGCGGTTTTTTAATTTTCTTAATAATGTCATAATATCATATTGATGTTTAATATCTAAAAATGTGGTGGGCTCATCAAATAAAAGTATGGGTGTTTGCTGTGCTAGCGCACGTGCAAAGTAGATGCGTTGTATTTCTCCACCGGACAATTCATTCATTTTTCGATCTGCAAATTGATTGCAATCCGTATCGATCATGGCCTGCATTGCAATATCAATGTCTTTACTATTATCAAAACCAAATATAGCGGTATAGGGATGTCTTCCCAATAATACCATTTCTTGTGCGGTAATGCCAAATGGTGGGCGATGTTGTTGCGTCATCATGGTAATATATTGCGCACGTTTTTGCGGGGAATAATGGGATATTGGATGATCTCCAAGCATGATATTCCCGCTGGTAGGCGAAATTAGTCCTGCAATAAGATGAAGCAATGTGCTTTTGCCTGATCCATTTGCACCGATTAATCCAATGATTTGATTGGATGGCATGGCATAAGAAATATTATCCAATATTGCATGATCATTTTTTGAATATGCAAATGATACATTGGTAAGGTGAATGTTCATCAATTGCTTTCCTTTTTAAATCGCATATTGTGATGCAAAATACTTAAAAATAAAGGCGCACCAATAAGAGCGGTAATAACGCCCACAGGTAATTGTGTATGAATATCAAATGCACTTAAACTGTGGCGTGCCACTGTATCTGCGATGATTAAAAAACTTGCCCCGACTAATCCAGACATAGGAATGATTAAACGATTATCTGCGCCAAAAATTATACGGATTATATGCGGAACGATAATGCCGATAAATCCGATCATGCCAGATATAGCGATGCTGGCACCGATTAATACGGCAGTAATTAATAGTAAAATAATGCGAGTGCGTTTAATGGGAATGCCAAGTAATAAGGCTTCGTGATCGCCTAATTGAAGAATATTCAATGTGCGGCTAAAATAAATGAGTAGAGTAAAGCAACATGTGATGAACACACCTGCTAATGCGATAATTGTAATATCCATGCTTTCGATATGACCGATAAGCATAAAAATAATGTGATAGGCTTGCTCCATGCTAGTGGTTGCATTGATAAATAATATGAGTGCAAAGCAAAATGCATTGAGCACAATTCCAGATAATAAGATATCCAATGATGTTGATCGTGGACGAAATTGTGTCATACCCACAATAAGTATTAATGCGAGTAATGCGCCTGTAAAGGCTGTGATCATGCTGATATATAATGACAGTCCTAAACTGATTGAGATAACATGGCCAAGGGCGGCTCCGCCGGAAATTCCTAGTATATAAGGATCTGCCAATGGGTTTTTAAGGATTGATTGATAGGTGGCCCCGCTTGCAGACAGAGCAATGCCAACAAATGCGGCGATAAAAATGCGCGGCAATCGGATATAGTAGATTACGCGATAGGTAAGGCTATCTGTTTCAAATAGATCGGATAGCTGGATGGGAATAGTTCCAATAAAGCTGCATGCCAGGATGCTTAATAGTAGAGCTAGCAAGGCACATGAACAGAGAATAAAAAAACGATTTTTTTTCAGATAGGTTGTCATGGGCGATGTATGATCTTAGCTAAGTGCTGCAATCCGTTAATTACGTTAATGCCTGGTCGAAAATTAGCAATATTTAAGCGATAATAGGCATGTTTAAATGTGAACGTAGCTTTTTTTATATATGGCGGCAATGATTTTTTTGGCATCATGGATAAGTCAATGATGACGTCTGGTTGCAATGATAAGATATACTCGTCATCAATGTGTGGATAATTGGGTGAGTGATGTGCAATAACATTTTTAGCGCGTATAATGGGTAGTAGTTCACTGATATATGTATGCGGACCAGCTGCAATCAGTGGTCGTTGGCCTATGATAAATAATATATGCTTAATAGGATGATGTTGATATTTTTTTTGTAGGGATGTTAATGTATTATCTATATGGGTGATAAGTAATTGGGAGTTCTTTTGCGCATTAATATCTTGTCCTAGCTGTAAAATCGATTGTTTTGTTTTTTTTAATGAATCAAAGGAATAAAACCGAATGGGCAGATGAAGGTTATGAAGTAATTGAACGGATTTTTGATTGGAATTTTCCTTGGATGTTAGGATAATTGTGGGGTTTAGATATGTGATTTTTTCAATAAATGGACGCGTATAATCACCGATAATGGATGGCTGTTTGGTATGTGGCCAATTGCAAAACTTGGTAATGCCTACAATTTTTTCTTTTTGATTCATGGCGAGCAATATATCGGTGATTGCGGGTTTAAGTGAGATGATGCGCCAATTGGATGCATATAATAATGTGGTGGACATCATTAAGAATAGGATGGTTAATACCGTAAGGGCACGGTGTGATGTGCCAAATTTTTGGAATATATTCGTTATGAAATGAGCAATCATATATGAAATAATGCGTTTCATCCTCTTATCCCATGCCAATAATACGACCAATTTTAGGGCCTGTATTATCCTTTTTATCAAACAGTCGTTTGGCAGATTCCATGCTGCGTGCCTGCGCATTATAGGATTCAATTAAAATAGCGCGTCTGGTGGCATGGTTATGGTATTTGTGATTGGGTATTTTTTTTGTTTTTCGGAGTTGATCATTTTTATTTAAAAAATCGATCATATGTTGCGGATCATAGCCCATTAAATACATGGCACGTCCGGAGAATCCGTCGGCATCCGCTTCTTCACTTCGGCGCATTTCAAGCAATTGATCCATAGTCATTTTTTGCCAATCAATATTGGGTTGATCCTCGCTTAGCATATGGCCCCATTCATGTGCCATAATGCCAGCGATTAAATCATTATCATCGCTGTATTTTTCTAAAAATTCAATGCCCACATAAACATTGTCATCCTCATCCACGCAGGCAATGGTGTTTTTGGCAGGTAAAAATTTGCCCCCCTTTTTTTTGGAGATAAGCGCTAATTTTTGACGAAGCCGCTCTAACAATCCGCCTTTGGCAAAAAATCGTGCGATATGTGCGGGCAAGTCCTTTGGGTTTACCACCTGAGGGATTGGCTCGCCCAACATTTTTTTAATTTCAGTGGAATTAGCCATGGCTGCAGATTGCCTGGAAGATGCTGTGGCGCGACTCATCCATGCAGGGGGAAGCTGATTTGCAATTTGTGCATTGATGCGCTCAATGGCCATGGAATCTCCTTGAATGCTTGAAGTATAGAAGGTCTAAGCGATATTGTAAAGCAAAGGGCTGTGTCGTGATAGCCTTCTGAGGGGTTATTTTTTATTGGAGTTGCTGTTCGCCTTGAATCTGAACATTTTTGAACGATTCCATGAATTGTGAGAGCAGTTCCATTATCAGAAATGCATAGGTGCATGATGTATGAAGTAGTCATTTTTTGACGTTTATTATCAAAATAGTCCAATCCTATGATAATCAGTGAATATATCTATTTTGATAATTTGTGATAAGTTTTATCAGATCAGATGGAACTATTGGAAATATAGGGTGTTTTTATATTTTATTTCGATAGAACTGTTTTCTACTGGAAAACATAATATTCGCCAATTACTATGAATTTGCTTCATTATCCGTAATAATATGGGCATACTTATTGCAAAATTAATGGGTTCTTAAAAAGGAGATTTATATATGATTACCAAGGCCAATGGACTTAAATCACTGTATAATATTTATTTGGCGATGATTCTGCTATGCATTATGCCAATGGTGCCTGAGGCCAATGCGGCAATAATCCAAGTAACAGGGCCAGCTGATGGCATGTTTAATACAGCAACTGATCCAAATGATGGATTTTGTAGCATACGAGAGGCTCTTGAAGCGGCAAGTAGAAATATCGTTATTAATGAGTGCAATGCGGGTGATCAGCATCCACAAACGGATGAAATTATACTTCCTGCAGGGATAACCATTGTATTTACTGACGATGATCATGATGATTTATATATTGGGGAAAATGATATCATTCGGTCTGCAGATCCCAATAATCGTGCAATCATTGATGCCAGAGGACTCAATCGAATTTTTGAAACAGATGTGGGAGGCGCTCAAATCCGTGATATTATTTTAAAAAATGCTCATGTAATGGGTGATGAGAAAGGGGCCTTCATTCGGTCATGGAATTCTATTGATATTGATAATGTTGATTTTATTGGCAAGGATGAATCATTGGGAGCTCTTAACTTTGAATTCAATGCCCCTGATGGCGGGGCGATTTATGTGGGCAATGGGTTGAGAACTAGATTTGATATAAGCATTAGCCATTCATTGTTCAGAAATATATCATCGAATAATGGGAGTATTATTGCGGCTATTAGTCCTGTAGATTTCACTATGGCCCATGTTGGGTTTGAGAAAAATAAATCCAAGGGCAAATCATTAATTCAATTTTCAGGTAGCGGTAATATTATTATTACTGATTCAGCGTTTGATGATAATCAAAGTGATAACAGTTTATTGACCAGCTCTTTAGATGAAGGTGATTCATTTGATTTGGAATCGTCCGTTATTTCCAATAATAACTGTACTGAGGGGCTTATTTCATTACTTGGCAAAGGCGCTAATCTTGTTGTTAGCGATTCGCGGTTTTTTAATAATGGTCGTAATGATGCGACTGGAACTGCATGGGCAATAAAAATGCCAGAAAGTTATAGTGCAAAAATTTTTCGATCATCATTTACACATAATATATTTAAAGAAACAGGTATATATATAGCAGTGGGTGATATCTTGGGACCTAGCGTTTGCAATATATCCAATACCACGTTTAGCCATAACCAAAATCCAGAATTTTCAATGCCAACTAATCTAGCGCATATAATGCTCGATCATGTGACGATTTATAGTGAATCCTATGATTCATCGATTCAGAATAGAATAAATGATTTTCGTGGATTGTATAATTTAGGCATAGGAAAATTATCAGTGAAAAATAGTATTTTGGCTTATGATACAAAAAGTGGCTTGGATGGACTCGCCAATTTTTGCAATCAAGATACGATTACTTCTAAAGGCTATAATATTGTGGCAGGGCCAGGTGCTATTTTGGGTTGTGCAGCATCTTTTTTAGCAGCAGGCGACAAAATTATTCCAAAATTAAGTGATTTAAATATGGATTTTGAATTGCCAGAAGCTATAAGTGAGTTTCAGGCACATCCACTTCATGAATCAAGTCCAGCTATTGATGCAGGGACGTGCTATGATGTAGAGGGCAATGCTGTAACTGTGGATGCACGTGGATACCCACGGGGATATGTATTTAGTGAGCATGGATTGTTAGTTGCTTCTAAGTGTGATATGGGCGCCTATGAATATTTGGCTGAAAACGTTGCTGATCAATTAAGTGGTCGAGATATTTCTGAACTGCTCGATAGTGATGACGACGGTGTACCGGATGTAAATGATGTTTTTCCTGAGAATCCAAGAGAATCAGCTGATACAGATGGCGATGGGCGTGGTAATAATGCAGATGACGATGATGACGGCGATGGTGTGTTAGATGTCGATGACAATTGTCCATGGGTATCTAGCCCAAATA
>CAYZSU010000013.1:0-38607 GCA_964480565.1 uncultured Myxococcales bacterium
AGCTCTGCGGTAATGGTCATGGTGCCTGCGTCTTCCGCACCTGATTGCGATGCAGCGGTTAATGTCACACTTGGCGTGGCATCATTATCAGTGATGGTTGCCGTATGTTCAGTAGTAGCCCCTTGACTGGCATTGGTCGGTGCGCCCATGGTTACGATCACGGTTTCACTGGCTTCGTCCAATGCATCATCATTGACTGTAATTGTTATCGTCGCCGTCGTATCACCGGCACTAATACTCACTGGCGTTGCAGTGATCGTATAATCATTGCCGCCGCCTTCGGTCGCTGTGCCGGATAAACTAAATGGTACACTCACTGCTAATCCAGATACTGATGAAATTTCAGCAGTTACTGTCATCGTGCCAGAGTTTTCCGCACCCGATTGACTCGCAGATGTAAATTGCACACTTGGATTCGCGATTGTATCTGCACTCACTGCTTCGTCCTGATCGATGATAGAGTCGCCACTATCCTTGGTATAAATCGAATATGTACCTGTAGACCCCGTGCTCGTTGGGTTTTTTACATCCACAATCGTACATGTTTCCGCTGAACTCGCTGCTTGCTCGGATCCACTGGAACGCGTAATTGTCACGGTTTGAGAACTGACGGATGTACTAAATGATCCATCCATCGTTGAACACGTGCCATCTGACGCACCCACACTGCTTAAATCAAATCCTGCGGGGAATATCACGGACACTTTACCATTCAATGGCAATGCATTTTCAAGTGTAAAACTTACAGTTGCTGTACCAGTCGCACCTGTAATTAATGTTGCGGGTTCCACATTGGTGGATAGTAATGTGCCAATACCTGAGCTTGCAGTATATTCCACTGCACCCAAATCAACGGCATAACCGGTATCAACCGTTGCACCATAATCTTGAACACGATCATTACCATAAATATCCGTACTAAGGATTATCTTTGTTTCATCACCCTCATCCAGTACATCGGTCTCTTCATCCCCACCTGGTGTTGGCATGAAATCAGTGATAGAATAGGTGTCGCCGGATGAACCAGACGCAGTCAGACTATTTGCACCAATGACTTTTACTGTAATTGTGGTCGCATCATTGTCTGTAATATAATAATAAATAGGATAGGACGATTTGGTCGTATCAGGTGTTAAAAATCGACCAATGAATTCATCATCACTCCATGATGCACTGGAATCAGTCAATACGGTGGCAGCCAGGCCTGTAGATGAGCCAGTAGCAAGTTCAGAAAAATTAGGATTATATTCCGTACCTGCTGTACCAGAACCTGAATAGTAATTAACTGCATTACCATAGGCATTATTATAAAAGCATTCAGTGGTTCCATTACATGTACGAAATCCATAGAGACTATATGCTGCAATATTATTATTGCGCTCAGTACCGCCCCAAAAACCATAAGCAGCTGCATTAATCGCTGTGTTATTGGTAACAGTCGTATAATTATTACCATAAACACCATACGCACCACCGAGAAAAATATTATTTAATACATGACTATAGGAAGCATATATGGGTGCACCCGAATTGCTATTACTTGATCCTAAAATAATATTATTCTGAACGATAGGGGTAATAGTTCCAGATACATAAATTGCATATATTCCACTACTAGAATAAGGCATTAACACTAAATTTTGAATTACTGTACTGTCATCAATAGCGGCATTGTCAAGTTTAAATGCATGCACAGCACTCGTTGCAGTTATGCTGGTCATATTGCTGCCAGTTATTCCTGCACCTTCAAATATAAGATTCTTTGTCCCTGGGTTAATAGATGCACTTACTGAATATTCCCCTGCATTCAAATGAATGGTATCCCCAGCATAGGCATAGGCCATAGCTAAATCCATGGATGCACAAGGGGTTTCGGAGCTACATGGTGTGGGTTCACTCGTCGTAGAACTACCACCACTGGCGGCCACATAGAGTGTCCGTGCACTCGCATGATGCCCTGCTGATCCTGTATTCATCACCGCACCCATATCCGTACTGCCTGACCTGGCGGTGCCATATACATCGGTGGTTGGAAAACTTAAACCGCCTGGCAATGATGATGTCGTACCTGTATTGGTAACAGGTGAGTCATTACCAATTTTAAATTCCGTGATATCATAGATATCACCGCTGCTCGCAATACCAGAATAATTGAGTCCGTAGGATCCCACGACTTTCACAGTGATTGTCGTCGCATCATTATCCATAATAAAATAATAAATTGGATAGGGTTCACGATTTATATTTGGCGTTACAAATTGACCGATCAAGGCATCCGGTGTCCAGGAGGCGGTGGAATCAGTTAATACTGTCGATGATAATCCGCTGGATGTCCCGCGGCCATTGCTGATAAAGCGTGCATCAATATGCTTATCCGTGCTATCCGCATTACCAACATTATCCAAACCATCGCCCAGATTATGATCATATTCTGCTGTACAACTAGAGTAGTTGGTTGTATTTCGCATGGCCAAGTTATAGATGGCTGTGGCACTGCTATTACAGGTTTTAAATCCAATCGCATTATATGCAGCAATATTATTGGCCTTATCGCCACTTGAAAAACCATAAAGAAGTGAATTGATCACTGTATTATTAATAGCAACCGATGAATAGTTTCCATAAACACCATAGGCGCCACCAAGGATAACATTGTTTATTATTTTACTACTAGACGCATATATGGGTGCACCAGCAGAGCTATTATTTGATCCTAAAATAATATTATTCTGAACGATAGGCGCAGCAGTTCCAGACACATAAATTGCATATTTACTGCTAGCAGAATAAGGCATGAGTACTAAATTTTGAACTACTGTACTGCTATCAATACTGGCATTGCTAAATGTAAATACATTAACGCTACTTGTTGCTGTAATGCTTGTCATATTGCTGCCAGTCAATCCAGCACCTTGAAATGTTAAGTTCATTGCACCTGGATCAATGGTTGTTGAAATATCATAATTACCGGCCGCGATATTGATTGTATCGCCATCCGCTGATTGGGTAAGCGCATAAGCAATCGTTAAGCAAGCTTGTGTGGTGTTGTTTACGCAGAAACCTGTATCAGTACCAGTTGTTGTGATATAAAGTGTTTTTGCGAGCGCAGTATTGCTGATTAAAAGAAAGGCGAGAAAAAACATGCTCATTATCCAAGCATGTCTGGATAATGGTTGGATAAATGCATTGTCTGTTTTTTTGTTGTTTTTCAACATGTTAATTCACCTATAGTATTTGTCGAACAGTTATTTGCAAAATTTAGGCCAATAGGCAGGGGCGGATAAAGTACTTATTGTATGGTGTATTGCTGTAAGTTGTTGAAAATAAAGCTATTTTTTGCGCCTGGTTATATTATTTTTTATAGTAATGGCAGTGAATGAAAAGATAAGCCAAAAATACCTGAAATGACGAATTTTTGACGTCTAAATTTTGACGATTTATCAATTTTTAGGGGTTTTTCGTCGGTTTCTTTTCCGGCAAAAGCTGATGGAGTTTTTCCCTCTTGCTAGCTGAGTAGAGTCCCATGAGCGTGCCCGTGGGACTCTGTAATAATGATTTAGTACTGGTTGATTTTATCGAATAGAGTACCATATAAAATCGTAATAAACGGACAGATAGTTTATCATATTATTGATAGGGAGCCTTTATGACTATGGAAAAGTTAACTTTGAATATGCAAGCGAGTATTGACAATGCTCAACACATTGCAAGGGAATATAATCATCAGGAACTTACTGTGGAACACTTGTTGCTGGCATTTTTATCTCAAAAAAACAATATTATGACGGATATATTATTGCATATTGGTGTGTTAGTGGCCTTGTTTGAAAAAGAATTAATCAATCGTATAAAATGTTTTCCACAAGTTCAAACATCAAATCCTCATATTTATATGGCTCGATCTTTACTGAAAATAATGGATAGTGCTCATAAAAAATCCTTGGCCTTAAATGATGAATTTATATCCAGTGAACATATACTGATGGCAATATGTGACTCCAATCACAATGCTTTAATTTCCTTATTTAATGCGAATGGCATTGATGAAAAATCGATTGTAAAATCGCTTCAAGAAATACGCGGTGCACATCGCATTACCGATCAGGATCCTGAAAGCAAATATAAGGCATTAAAAAAATACACATCCAATTTAACGTCTATGGCAAAAATAGGAACGCTTGATCCTGTAATCGGACGCGATGATGAAATACGCCGTGTAATTCATGTATTATCACGGCGCACAAAAAACAATCCGATTTTAATTGGTGAACCAGGAGTGGGTAAAACTGCATTGGTGGAGGGCTTGGCTCAGCGAATAGTGGATGGTGATGTGCCGGATACATTAAAAAATAAGCAATTACTATCACTTGATATGGCATCATTGATTGCAGGTGCAAAATTTAGAGGTGAATTTGAAGAGCGCTTAAAGGCGGTATTAAAAGAAGTGACGGCTAGTGAGGGTGCAATTATTTTATTTATCGATGAAATGCATACACTTGTTGGTGCTGGTGCGGCAGAAGGTGCGATGGATGCCTCCAATATGTTAAAGCCTGCACTTGCACGCGGGGAGCTTCGTTGTGTGGGAGCAACGACTATAAATGAATTTCGAAAAAGTATTGAAAAGGATGCCGCGCTTGAACGTCGGTTTCAACAGGTCTATGTAGCGCCACCTGATATCAATAATACAATTGCAATTTTAAGAGGGTTAAAAGAACGCTATGAATTATACCATGGTATTCGTATTGAAGATTCTGCAATTATTTCTGCTGTTGCATTGTCTGATCGATATATAGCGGATCGTTTTTTGCCAGATAAGGCCATTGATCTCATTGATGAGGCCGCTTCCAAGCTTCGTATTGAAGTGGATTCTGTGCCTGTTGAAATTGATGAAATTGAGCGGTTGATTATAAGTAAAGAAATTGAATGTGCGGCACTTCGAAAGGAGAATAATAGTGATAGTCAAAAACGCTTAGATATTTTGGAAAATGAAATTAATGAATTACAAGGCAATGTTAGTTTTTTAAAGGAGCATTGGGAAAAGGAACGTGAGTTTATTGCGCATATTCAGAAATTTCGAAAAGATTTAGACAATGCCAAACTCTTACAGGAAAAATCAGAGCGAGATAGTAATTTGTCTTTGGCTGCAGAGCTTAAATACGGTCGAATTCCATGCCTGAGTGAGATGATTGAAAAAGAACAATTAGAGTTGTCTGAATTTCAAATGGATAAACGAATGCTTACAGAGTCTGTAACAGAAGATGATATTGCGCATATTGTGTCTAAATGGACCGGTATTCCAGTCAACCGTATGGTTGAAAGTGAAAAAGAAAAATTATTGGAAATGGAATCCCGATTGCAATGCCGTGTCATTGGACAGGGTGATGCGCTACAAAAAGTATCTGCAGCAATTCTTCGTTCGCGGGCAGGTCTGCAGGATCCAAATCGTCCAATAGGGTCATTTATTTTTATGGGGCCCACAGGAGTGGGTAAAACGGAAACCGCCAAAGCCCTCGCACATTTTTTATTCGATGATGAACAGCATATGATTCGTATTGATATGAGCGAGTATATAGAAAAACATTCTGTTGCACGGCTGATTGGCGCTCCTCCCGGGTATATTGGATATGAGGAAGGGGGCTATTTAACAGAGGCCGTGAAGCGTCGACCCTATTCTGTGATTTTATTGGATGAGGTTGAAAAAGCACATTCAGAAATATTTAACATATTCCTTCAAATTTTAGCTGCTGGGCGTTTGACTGATGGGCAAGGTCGAACCGTGGACTTTCGACATACAGTACTTATTATGACATCAAATCTGGGTAGTGAGCATATTGTATGTGCATCAAATAATAATACAGATTCAGAGATAACAAAAAATGTATTGTCTGCAATGAAAGATCATTTTCGACCGGAATTTATCAATCGTATCGATGATATTGTCGTATTCAATCGATTAGAATTAACGAGTTTGATGCATATTGTGGATATTCAATTAAGCCATGTTATCCAACTTGCAAAACAGCAACATATAAATGTACATATCAGCAATTCAGTTAAAGAATTTCTTGCACAAAAAGGATGGGACCCTGTGTATGGTGCAAGGCCTCTGAATCGGGCGATTCAAACATATATTGTCAATGCGCTTTCTGAAGTGTGTTTGCGGCATGATAAAAAAGAACTCAAAGATGTATCTATTGAGTTGAAGAATGGTGAGATTGTTTTGTCAAAGTAGGGGAGCGCTTTATCCACTAACTTGATTGCGTCCATTTTTCTTAGATTCATATAAAAAGTGATCAGCTATTGTGATGAAATCTTCTTCACTGGTTATATTTTGATGCGGTGTGCTTGCAATGCCAATGCTAATTGTAGCAGGAATATTTTGATCTTCAAATTTAAATGGTAATTTAGAAATACTCTCACAAATGCGAGTGGCAAGGAGACTAGCGCCGGATTGATCTATATTTCGAAGTATGACTGCAAATTCTTCACCGCCATATCGTGCTAAAATGTCTTCATCACGGACAATTTCTGAAATGCGTTTGGCAACGCCTGCAAGTACATAATCGCCCGCCATATGCCCATAAGTGTCATTTATTTTTTTAAAGAAATCAATGTCCATCATCAATAAAGAAATGGAAATATTGTTTCGTGATGCATAGCAATATTCTTCATGCAAGCGCCTGACAAATGCATGCTTATTTAAAATACCTGTCACTGCATCATAGTTTGCCATTTGGTGCATTTCTTCTTGAAACATGCGTTCAGCTGCATCGCCAACCGCAAATTTGAAAAAAGTGTCGCTGGAAATATGAACTTTATCGCCACTTTCTAAAATACGACGTCGAATGCGTTCGCCATTAACAAAAGTGCCATTCGTGGAGTTTAAGTCCTCGATCGCCACTTGACCAAAGGAATAATGAATACAGATATGATGACGCGAAATTCTGGAATCATTAATAGCAATATTGCTATCCTGAGAACGACCAATAATTGTTTTCTCATTTTCAATTAAATACATCTTTCCAATTAATGGGCCTGAAATGAATAAAATATAGGCGCGTTCATCTATTGGCGCTTCCATACGTTTAATTGATGTGACAACTGTGCGTTCAGAAATATCTTCCGGTATATCTGCAATATGTTCGGATACAGTATTTTTTTTATTTATTGTACTCATGATTTAATCACTGTGTATTGTGTGATGGATTGTAACATAATTACTCCTATAATCAATATGTGTGTGTATTTTTTTTTGTTAAATTGTAATAAAGGGAAATTGTTTTGCCTGGGTTTGCTTTGATTTCTTTTTGTATTTCTTTATATCCTTTCTTCCAAATTTTGACCTTATATAATTTCCCAGGATCAAGCTTGGGATATGTGAGCGGGCTTTGTCCAATAGGTATGTCATTTAACATAATTAATGCATGCGAGGGTTGAGTGTCTATATTTAATTTAGAAAAGTTTTTCATCAATGATATGGAAAGGGTATTGTTTTTGTCTGGATGAAGGGACTTTGTTTTTTGCCAATAGATATAGTTTTGTAAATGAATCCCAATAGTGATGGGAGTGTTTGGTATTATATTCTCAAGGATAGCTGGTGTGCGATATTGTGTTTCAATATCATTGATGAATACTGTTGCATTAGGTGGTAAAGTAATGAGTTCGAGAGTTGCTAATGCTACTTGAATGCGATTTAAGCGAATAAAGAGGTCTTTATTTTGATCATTGATGTGCAAAGTACGATGATAGGGCGTATAGCCATTGCGTTCAATGCGTAAGCTGTAATGAGTATTAATGGTTAATGGGGGTAGCACTAAGGGTGATTTGTTTGCAATCAATGTGTCATTTAAATAAATAAGTGCATCTGACGGTATCGTAGATAATTCTATTTCAGCAGTATCTGTTAAAAATAAGTCATAAATTTTGTCTGAAAAGGAAAGGCCCACGCTTAAGAGGAGTAAAATAAACAGTATAGTAATAAATAATGTACGAGTAGGTGATTGATATAATGTTTTTTCATCACATCCTTGTTGCAGTGACGTTAAGGGGGCACTGCGAATGGATATATCCTCAGAGCTATCATCGTCGCTATCATTATCATTGTGGGGAATAGCTTCTTTAATGGAATGGCTGTCGCTTTCATCCTCTAACATAAAGTGTTCTAAGTTAATTGGCTCATTTGCAATGCCAGTGGGTTCAAATTGACTGTCATCTGCAAGTGCGGAATTTGTTTTATCAATGATGAGTAAGGGGGTATTGGAGTCGATATTTTTATTCATTGGGTCGGACGGGTCATCCTTAAATAGATCATCTATAAATCCAGATATAGTGGAGGCTTGAAATTCCGGGTAAAGCGTATGCAATAATTTCAGTAAATCAGTTTGAAACTCTGAGGCATGTTGATAGCGGAAACGTTTATCTTTGCTGAGTGATTTTAAAACAATACGTTCAAGTTCATCAGGAATATCATTGTAAAGTTGTGTGGGAGGGCTGATTGTAGCACGTCTTACATTGCGTATTGTTTTACGATTATCCGATGATTTAAATAAACGCTTTCCTGTGATCATTTCATATAAAATAATGCCAGTTGAAAAAATGTCCGATCGATTATCCAGTGCATCACCATAGGCTTGCTCAGGTGACATATAGGCAAATTTACCTTTTAAAATGCCAATTTCAGTGACACCTGCTTTAAACCCAATTTTTGCAATGCCAAAGTCAATGATTTTTACTGTGCCGGAATAAGAGACCATCACATTTTGTGGGCTAATATCCCGATGTACAATATGCAGTGATTGGCCTGTACTATCACATCGTCTATGGATGTAATCCAATCCTTTTAACAGCTCAGTGATAAAGTATAGCGTGTACTCCAAAGGCACGCGTTTTTTGAGTGATAAACATCGTTTATGAATTTGAGAAAGCGTCTTTCCATTAACGTATTCCATTACCATGAAATAGTTATCATCTACTTTTCCAAGGTCATAGGTTTGAGCAATATTGCCATGAACTAATTTAACTGCGATTTTCGCTTCATCAATAAGTGAATCAATGAATTCTGGTTTAGCCGCAATATGGGAAAGAATTTTTTTAATACAAACTGTCTTTTTGATGCCATGTACATCATAGGATAAGCCTTTGAAAATTTCAGCCATGCCGCCTTGAGCAATTTTATCCAATAAATAATATTGCCCGACTTGCTGCTTATCTTTCATTGTTGAGTCCATAGTTTGGGTAAAATACATGTTTTGATTGGGAAATCAATGGGCAAGTCTGTATTCTAAAGACTGTCCTCAGGAGTGGTGTTTTGAGGGTAATTAGTTAGTGGTCGATCAAAACCGAACAAAAAATAAGCGATTGCTAAGTGGGCTGACAGGGGATTAAATATTCCTTAAGAAAGATGTTGATAATGATGAAAAAATGAAAGGTGTTTGACGAGCAGTTTAAGGCCAAAGTAGCCTTAGCAGCAATCAAGGAAATAGAGACAATTGCAGAGCTCTCCAGTCGCTACAATGCTCACTCCACCCAAATTCGAAAGTGGAAGTCAGATACATCACATAAGAAATATCCCTATTTGCTACGGAATTTATCAATCACATTTGAACAACCTCATTTTCGATATTGATCAGAAAATAAAAAAGCCAGGCATATACCTGGCTTTTTTTCAGTTTGGATGTTTACTAAATATCGTAGTATTCATTGCCCAAATGGGTGATGGGGTCTTCGCCCATTAAATAGCGAAGTGTATTTTTGAGCTTCATTTCTTGAATGAATAAGTTGTGTTCAGGGTATAGATTTTCTGCGGTCATTGGTGATTTAAAATAATAGGATAACCATTCCTGTGTGCCACGAAGTTTGGTGCGTTGAGCGAGGTCTAAAAATAATGCCAAGTCAAGCACGAGTGGTGCTGCAAGAATAGAATCGCGGCATAGGAAATCAATTTTGATTTGCATGTCATAGCCCATCCATCCGAAAATATCGATATTATCCCATCCTTCTTTGGCATCGCCGCGTGGAGGATAATAATTGATACGGACTTTATGATACATATCACCGTACAAGTCTGGATTTAAATCAGGTTGCAAGATGCTATCCAATACGGATAACTTGCTCTCTTCCTTAGTTTTAAAAGATCCAGGATCATCGAGTACTTCACCATCACGATTACCCAGGATATTGGTGGAAAACCATCCCTTAAGGCCCAGTAGTCTAGAGCGAAGTCCAGGGGCTAGGATTGTTTTCATGAGTGTTTGACCTGTTTTGAAATCCTTTCCACAAATAGGTACACACATTTCATTTGCCATTTCCTGTAGTGCAGGAGTGTCAACAGCAAGGTTTGGCGCGCCATTCGCATATGGAACTTTTGATTTGATTGCCGCATAGGCATAGATCATGGATGGCGAAATATGGTCATCATTATTTTCCAATCCTTTTTCAAAATTCTTTAGATTTTTGTGAACATCCTTAATATCTGTAAATACTTCAGTGGATGCACACCAAATCATGACAATGCGGTTTGCACCGGATGCTTTTTTGAAATTTTCAATGTCAGCAATTAATAAATTGGCTAAATCCATTTTAGTGGCTGCATTTTTGGTATGAGTACCTTCAAGTTTTTTGACCCATTCTTGATTGAATACGCCGGTCATTGGTTTAATAGCTTTTAGTGCGTCTTTGGCTGCTTCTAAATCTGTTGGATTTAAAACGCCTGCTTTTTTAGCGGCGTCATAGGCATCATCTTCAAAAATATCCCATGCTGCAATTTCAAGATCATTAATATTGCTTAGAGGAACGAATTCATTGATATGTGGGGTGTTATTCTCCGTACGTTTTCCAATGCGGATCGTTCCCATTTGAGTGAGCGATCCAAAGGCTTTTGACCGTTCTTTTTTGATGGCATCAATGCCAGCAATGAATGTAGTGCTAATTGCGCCCAGGCCAACGAGCATAATGCCGAGTTTACCGTCTGCAGGTGCAATTGTGTGAGGGTGTTCTGTTGTCATTAGTTATCTCCTTTTTTATTGCAATTACGCGATGATTTGATATTAGTCAAATTAATTATTTTTCTACAAGGTATTAGTAAAACTTATGAACTTTAAAACCTTATCTATTTTTTGCAAAGTATATGAATCAAAAAACTATTCATTGGCTGCAACGCGCCTTGGTCTTACGCAATCAGCGGTGAGCCAGCAAATTAAATCCTTGGAATTGGATTTGAATGTACAGTTGTTTGATGCATCTGATCGTAGTATTGCATTGCCTGCAGCGGATTATTTATATGAAGAAGCAAAGGTATTATTGTCTCATGTTCATGTGATTCGCCAGGGCGTTCAACAAAATAAGAATTTGCGAGGAGGATCTGTTCGTTTTGGTATGATCGATGTGGTTGCAACCACATTGATGCCACCAGTATTAAAGGCCTTTAAATTAAAATATCCAAGCGTGCAACTCGAAGCTGTTGTAAAAGCCAGTCAGGAATTGGAAGAATTAATCAGTCAGCAAAAACTTGATTTTGCAATATCAGTGTTAATAGATGATGATCGTGCATATCATCAACAGATTATTTTTAAAGATTCAGTGGTTTCCATTGTACCTGCTAATTCTATTTGGAATAAATCACATCTTCATGTGTCTGAATTAAAAGGTGAGCCACTCATTGTATATCCGCCAACGTCGCGTACGCGTTCAATAATCGATCGGGTATTTACGACACAGGGAATTGTACCAACCATTGGTATGGAGATGCATTATCCAGCCGCAATGCAAGCATTGGTTGAACAAGGTATGGGCGTTGCTCTTTTATCCAAACTGTCTGCAGGCGAGCGATTAAAAAAAACATTGGCAATGGTGCCCATTGTTGAGCTGAGTCATATGCGAAATATAGGGATTTTACAGCATAAACGGCAGCATTCAACTCCTCAATCGTTAGCATTAATAGAGATTATCGGTAATTATCAATCAGAGTGGGCGCGTTTGTATGAGATTGTCCACAAACGCCAATAATAGTCATTACCTGCCTTGAATCTGGGTATTTGTGAACACTTTTATTATTTTTTTGACGAATATCGACGATGGATCTTCTCTATAGGATGATCGTTATCTGCAATAGATTTGGTGGGTGTGGATGCCTTTTGATTGGCTTGTGTATTAAATTCACCAATAAATTGACCGGATTTAATTTCATCTAAAATTTTATTTAATTCTATGCGTGTTCCTTGATCGATGATACGTGGGCCACGTGTGGCTGCGCCATAGCGCGCTTGCGTGCTGATTGTTTTGCGAAAGCCTGAAATGGATTTTTCATCGATAACATTGACCACAGGACGAAGCTCTTTAATGCATGTAAAGTAAGCAATGTCTGGTGAATATCCAGATGATACCAATGTATCAAATGTGGAGCGAATTAGTTCAGGCAATCCACCGCATAATAATGCCTGTTCAGTAAATAAGTCTGTTTCCACTTCTTCTGCAATTGTGGTGTCAATAAAAGGGCCTGATTTACTGATGGATTGTGCGAGTAAATGTGTTTGTTGTTTAGTATCGCCGCTGGAGTCTTGACCAATCGCAATAATGCATGGGGCACCTTTGCCGTGAATAAAATCATTTCTTACAGTATCTGCATGAGCAAGGGGGGCCATCAATGCTACATTTAAATCATCCCGAGGTGTAATATATTGATAATGGAGGTTCAGCCCATGAGCAAATATAAGCAGTGAGTTTGTTGGAAGATTTTCATGCATGTATTTGGCATAAAACTCAGGCTGTGCATGATCAGGTAATGTGAAAATAGCAATATCAGCCTGTTTACATGCTACAGAAGGATCTGTTATTATTGGAATTCCCGCATCTTTGACCGCTTGTTTGCGTGGACTGTTGTTGCGTAAAAAAACCGAGATGTCATGTTCACTGTCACGTAAATTCAGTGCCAAAGCGCGACCCATATTGCCATATCCAAAAACGATAATATGGCGATTCATTGTTGTCGAGCATTGCATAAGTATTTGCTAACATTCGTATAAAAATATTTCAAGGGAAGAATTATATTTTGATGAGCGTTTACAAATGGCAGTCTCAATATAGACGATGGCGGGTATTTTCTTTACTTTTTTTTTTACCTTGCCTATAGCTCCTAAAATGCATCCAATACTTATTCATATTCCAATTTTTGGAGGAGTTACAATTCATACCTATGGTATATTTGCAGCCTGTGGTTTTTTTCTTGGCATGGTGTGGGTATACTTTGAAACGCGCCGACTCAAACAAGATCCACAGAAAAACATGGACTTGCTGTTCTATGTATTGCTGTCTGCAATTGTAGGTTCCAGGCTTTTGCATGTTATCATTACCGAATGGGACGATTTTTTAGCCAATCCACTGATATTTTTTCATATTTGGAAAGGTGGTTTGGTTTTTTATGGTGGATTGATGGCGAGTTTATCAGTGTCTGCTATTTATATTTATAAAAAGAAAATGCCGTTTTTTTTAACCTTTGATATTTTTGCGCCAGGCATTGCATTGGGTCATGCAATGGGGCGAATTGGATGTTTAATGGCAGGTTGTTGCCATGGTCGATCTGCGGATTCTCATGCATGGTATAGTATTATATTTTCAGAAACAAAGGACTGTTTTGCGCCAACAAATATTGCACTTTATCCCACGCAATTGATGGAATCTCTGGCAGAATTTAGCGTGTTTTTTATCCTATTTATTATGCGGAAAAAGAAGAAATTTGATGGCCAACTAATAGCAACCTATTTAATTTTATATGCGATAGTGCGCTACTGGATTGAACTGTATCGGGGTGATATTATTCGTGGATTTATTATTGATCCATGGTTATCCACCTCACAATTTATTTCAATTATTATGATTAGTGTGGGTTTATTCGTTTATTATAAGCGTTTGCCACGTATGAGGAGAAGCTGATGACAATTCGAATAATCATGATTGTCCTGATGATCAGTATGAGTATGGCCTGTCATAAACCATTAATGCATGCAAAGGCTGCAACAGATGTCTATGATGTGGAACAGCGTTATGAAACAGGACCTAATACGATTTATTATGCGGTTCGTTGGGCGCTTGAAACAAATGATTATTCTGTGGCGGAAGAGGATTTACGTGCAGGCTTAATTCGCACTGCATGGCTTCCAACAACAGCGGATTCCCATTATGTGCCAATTTTTGGACGTAAAGATTATGGGGTAACCAATTCATATTATCAGCTGAAAATCAAAGTATTGCCAGAAGGGACGCATACGCGCGTGCTTGTAACATCTCATGCAAAGACAGTGGTTTCCACATTAAAGAGCTCTGGCATTGAAGAGGGAAAAATATTAGCGAGTATGGCGCATTATTTGCGTAGCAAAGAACCAAACATTACTAATTTAGGTATTGAAAAATAAATATATATAGGGTTTGCCATAAAAGCACCTATTTCTCGGTGTTGTCCAATAAATTCAATTTGGTTATATATGCATACGGTTTTTGCCTTGCTTGAATTTGCTGTTCACCTACAAAAAAATACTCATTTTTCAACAATCCAACGTGAGGAACCCATGGATCAAAAAACATATAAAGACACTTTAAACCTTCCCAAAACTAATTTTCCAATGAAAGCGAATTTAGCCAATCGTGAACCCAAACAATTGGAGTCATGGCTTGAAAATAATGTCTATGAGCGCATGTTGGAAAAACGTGCTGGAAAACCCCAGTATATTTTTCATGATGGCCCTCCCTATGCCAATGGACATTTACATTTAGGGACAATTTTAAATAAAGTTTTAAAAGATATTGTCATTAAATATAAGAACATGTCCGGCTATCAATGTGAAATGGTTCCTGGATGGGATTGTCATGGATTGCCCATTGAATTGGATGTGGAAAAGAAATTGGGCAAAGCCAAACATGAGATGGATCCGGTTGCAATACGTTCCAAGTGCCGTGATCATGCCAAACGATTTGTGGGCATTCAACGTGAGGAATTTAAACGCCTCGGTTGTTTGGCCAGATGGGATGATCCGTATCTAACGCTATCAAATCAATATGAAGCGTCCATTGCACGTGAATTTGGTAAATTTGTTGAAAATGGGGCATTGTTTAAAGGCAAGCGCCCGATTTATTGGTGTTGTTCATGCCATACCGCACTGGCTGAAGCGGAAGTGGAGTATGCGGATCATAAGTCATCGTCTATTTATGTGAAATTTAAATTAAATAATGATGCTGAATTAAGAAAATTATGGAAGTTAACGGATGAGTCCATTTATGTGCTGATATGGACAACGACACCATGGACGATTCCGTCCAACCTGGGTATTTCGCTTAATGAAAAATATGAATATGTGGGTGTGAAAGTTGGCAGTGATGTGCTGATTATGGCCAAAGAACTTGTGCCTAGCGTAATGGATGCAGCCGATATTCCATATCATGAAAATGACATTGTAGGCAGTGTTAGGGCGGCATCGCTTGAGAATAATACATGTCAGCACCCTCTAATTGATCGTACGTCTCTCCTTATGTTAGGGGATCATGTGACTTTAGACGCAGGTACCGGAGCGGTACACACTGCGCCTGGCCATGGGCAGGATGATTTTGTGATTGGCAAAAAATATGGCTTGGATATTTTAGCGCCTATTGATGATCGTGGATGTTTTACCACGGAATCTCAGCTAGATTGGCTGACAAATGTCTATGTAGAAAAAGCCAATCCACTGATTATCGATGCCTTGAAGTCAGAAAATGCACTGTTGGCGGCATCTGTAATTAGCCATTCATACCCCCATTGCTGGCGATGCAAACGCCCGATTGTATTTCGTACAACGGATCAATGGTTTATTTCCATGGCACAAAATGATTTGCGCCAGAAAGCGCTGAGTGCAATTGCAAATGATGTGGAGTGGATTCCTGCATGGGGAAAAAATCGTATTTCTAGCATGATTGAAAATAGACCCGATTGGTGCATATCCAGACAGCGATTGTGGGGAGTGCCCATTATTGCCCTTATCTGCCAATCATGTGGGCAGTCGCATACCACATCGGAATTGGTGGCCAATGCGGTTAAGCTATTTGAAAAAGAAGGCGCAGATGCATGGTATACGCATGATATCTGTGACTTTAAACCCACTGATTTTGCATGTCCCAACTGTAGTGAAACCGAAAAATTCACTAAAGAGAGCGATATTTTAGATGTATGGTTTGACTCTGGTGTGTCGCATGCGGCTGTCTTGGAAAATGCAGAAAAGAAACCATTGCCAGCTGATTTATATATGGAAGGCAGCGATCAACATCGAGGATGGTTTCATACATCACTGCTTACATCAGTGGGGACAAGGGGAAAAGCACCCTATAAACGTGTACTCACCCATGGATTTGTGGTGGATGGTCATGGAAAAAAATATTCTAAGTCTGCAAAAAATTATGTATCACCAGAGAAATTGATCAATCAACATGGCGCGGAAATCTTACGTTTATGGGTGTCTTCTGAGGATTATCGTGATGATATTCGTTTTTCAAATGAGATTTTAATGCGCTGCATTGAATCCTATCGCAAAATCCGAAATACAGCGCGTTTTATTCTGGGTAATATCAATGATTTTGATCCCAATAGTGATCAGGTCACCATTGCAGATATGCCTGAAATTGACCGGTTTGCACTGTCTTGCTTGGGAGAATTAACTAAAAAAGTAACAACTGCTTATGAAACTATTGAATTTCATGCAATTTATCATGCAATAAATCGATTTTGTACGGTGGATATGTCGTCATTTTATATGGATATTCTTAAGGATCGATTATATGCGGAAAAAGCAGATAGCTTGCTTCGTCGGTCAGCGCAAACAGTGCTTTGGCAGATTATTCATACAATGACATTGTTGATGGCGCCGATTCTGTCATTTACATCCGATGAACTATGGCAGGCAATGCCGCATATTATGGATACCGATTTATGTGTATTTTTAAATGATATGCCGGATGTTTGTCATATTGATCAGGACCTAAATAGTCGATGGCAGCGATTGGCCAAATTGCGCCAGGTAGTGATGAAAGCATTGGAAGAGGCAAGAGCCAATAAATTCATTGGTAATTCATTGGCGGCAAAAATAGTATTGTCGACAAGTGATGATGATCGTCAATTTTTGGAATCATTTGGCACGCATTTAGCGGATTTATTTATTGTGTCACAAGTGGATTTTGGCGATAAGAGCGGTGAGTATGTGCACCACGATGAGATGACTGGATTATCCGTATCAGTGCATCACGCTGATGGTGAAAAATGTGCCAGATGTTGGAAATATGCCATGAATGTTGGAAAAAATTCAGATCATCCAACAATTTGCAATCGTTGTGTCACGGCGATTGACGCATAAATGGAGTTGCTATGTCATTTAAATATAAAACACTGTTGAGCATTGTTCCTGTTGTTGTCTTTTTAGATCAGCTAACCAAGCTATGGATAGTACATGCATTGCCTATTGGGGCTCATGTGCCGGTAATTCCTGGTTTTTTTGATATCGTACATGTGCGTAATTCTGGTGCGGCATTTGGGATGATGGCCTCATGGCCGGATGCATTTCGTATTCCATTTTTTTATGGTATTACAGTGATAGCGATTATTATTTTAATCGTATTGTTTCGTTCCATTCGAAAATCAGACCGCTTATTGGCACTGGCGGTTCCGCTTATTTTTTCCGGTGTTATTGGTAATGTGATCGATCGAATTCATTTGGGATCTGTGGTTGATTTTTTATCATTTCATATTTCGGATACAGTTCTTGATTTATCATCAATAGGCATGGATGTGATGGTGCCACTTGTCTGGCCGGCATTTAATGTTGCAGATAGTGCGATTACAGTCTCTTTGGGATTATTACTTTTTTCTGGTGTGTGGCTGGTTCCTGACAATAAAAAAACTCATTAATAGTGTAAGTAATAGTATTAAGGTCTGATATCCCTGATAGGGCTGTGCACTTAGCTGACATGAATTATTCTCACCAAAAAACTCACTGGCTAAATTAGCAGGTATGTCTGAATCGTCATTGCGATTTGATAGTGATGTATTGGTATCGCATTGATCGCCAATACCGTCATTGTCGCGGTCAGATTGGTCTGCATTATGAATTGTTGGGCAATTATCCATTTCATTACTAATACCATCGCCATCAATATCACCATCTGATTCTAATGTATCGCAAGCATCGCCAATACCATTATTGTCGGAATCTGTTTGGCTTATATTGGAGATATTGGGACAATTATCGTCATCATCTAAAATGCCATCACTATCTGCATCATTAATAATAACAGGTGTTTCCTGTATATCTGCAATGATCGGAGATGTTTCTCCCTCATCGACAATGCAATTTCGATTTTGATCTTCCATGCCGTTTAATGTGCCATCGCCATCTGTGTCGCCATCAAATCCATCATCCCAAAACCAATCCACGTGTTCGCATTCGATTAAGGCATTAGGAAAAAACTCAGGATCATTGCTTGGAATTGTACTGGCGGACATCATGGATGTGCTACCATCGGTATGGTGATTAAGAATTGCAACAGGTTCTGATGCATCCAATATATCAAATCTCAACGATGCAGTAAAATTCCAGTGCATGGACCAGGTGCTATCAGTAATAATAGGTGCATAATTGCGTCGACCGTCTATGTCTGAAGGTGTTACATGATATGCTTCCACGTGGCTCACATCACCGACATCATTATGACCGCCAATACGCCATAAGGTTGAGTCAATTAAACGGCCAGAATCAATAACAGGGGCTGGGTATTCATTATTTCCCCCGTTAATATGCAAAATGGGCTCATCGATAATATTGTAAAAATGATTATGGGTAATGGATATAGTATGACCTGTATTAACAATAACCGCTGTCTTTGCCGCATTAAAGCGAGTATCTGTGATCCATGCATCGATGCCTATAACTTCAATGCCTGTGCCATTTGGGTTTGAAATACTGATATTATGAATCCATGTATTTGACATGGCGGTGATTGCGCTTTGGTCCGGTAGGTCAAAGTCTAAGGAAATACGGTCATTGCCATCGATTTCAACATCATCCAATACAGCCATATTGAGCGGCCATTCGTCTGCACTTGGCCAAATAACGCGAGTGAGGGTTTCATCAAATAAAATACGGGAACAATCATTGTATAGCTGCATTACTAGGGACCCTGGCCCAAATCCTGTCTCATCAGTGACTATGCAGTCATTGGCCATGGCTGATATGTGACTAAATAGTATCAGACTTACTGTGATGGCTGAAATATAGTTTAATAGTCGATTAATCATATGCAGAGCTCCTAAGTTTAATTCTCGCAAAAATTATGCTCATCACTGTTGGATTCCCATTCACAAAGAGTATCGTTACCATTGATCGAGATAGTTGCGCGAAATAAAGCGCTATATTGCATTACAGCTTGGCCCTCCACCATAACGGGTCGACCATTATCGAAAAGTGGGGATCTAGAGAAGGTGAATATGCCGATGCGTGTGGTATTATCATTTAGAAAAACTACAGGTGCAGTGCCAGGATGAGGTGTTTCAGGGAGGACTATTGTAAATGGTAAATTATCCATGTTTGGCCATGTGCCATCGTCATAGCTGAGTTCAACTGGGAATGTTTCATTATTTTCTCTGTCAAAAAAAGTGTTAAAAGATGCAAATTGCATGTGGATTTCACGTGGAATTGTGGCCTCATTTCCTTGTGCGGATTGGCAGCTATCATTGTCAGTCGCAGTAAATAAATACCCTGAGCATAGGCTCGTATTGTCACCCATATCCACAGGTATCGCGCTATCCGTGGACATGGCATCTGGTGCGGTGTCTGGCACGGCATCAATTGTTGTATCTGCAATAGTCATATCTGGCGCAATATCATGAGGCATTTGATCCTGTAGAGTTCTATCCAAAAAAATGTCGTGAACGTTGGTATCCATGATGTTAGGGATGTCAGGTTGTGTCATTATATCGCGTGCGCCTGTATCCGATAAGGTGTCGGGTAATGTATCGGGTTGGACATGTTGATCTTGTGTACCTGTATCTATGGCAGTATCTTGCGGGGATGTGTTCATGTCTGGGGTAAAATTTCCATCACTTTGATTGGATGAGTGATAGACATCAAATATGGGGCATTCGTGTGCGTAGGGGTTTTCCCGAATAGGGCTGCATCCGGTGAGCAGTGTCAATGGTGCAAGAGCTATACCTGCAATTGTTTGAAGAAGTACACTGGTTTGAGATTCTTTTCTGCATGTATTTTGAACATGATCACATATATAGCTGTCATTGCCAATTGTCAGTGTGCTTCCATTTGCATTACTCGTATATGTGTAGCTGGGATCTTGTTCCCCAGATATGCATTTGGCAAATTGAAAAATATCCGCATGGGTTGTTTGCTTAAGTATCATAATTGTCCTTCGTGGAAAAATAGTGGATTAAGTGTTCCGTTATCTGAACATTAATAATGAATTGATAATTCCAATAAATGAGATAGTCAACTGAAATTGTTCGTATAACTCAGATATATAGTTGTTGTATTTTTGCCGTTGAAATCAATAATTATGGGGGTTGCTTTTACTTTTTTGAAAAAAAACATTGATTTCTCCATGGTTTCCTTGTTTAAACTCATCTAAGTTGTTTTATTAAGTTGTTTGCCCAATTAGTGACAAGGAGAGATGTTATATGCTAAAACCCAGATGCTCCCATGCATTTCCCGCATCATTACGGATTAAAGGTCGAGATTATCAAATTGCCAAACGTGTCATTTTAGAAAATGTGGATGAAAATCACATTACCGCACGTGTCAAAGGGGCAATTAGTCCTTTTTATGATGTATGTTTATCATGGCCTGAATTTAAAGGTCGGGATATTTTAGTCGTGTCTTGCAGTTGCAAAACCTTTGAAGGGGGGGCGTTGTGCAAGCATATTTGGGCCACAGTATTAGAAGTGGATGCCAAGGACAAAGCCCTTGTGATTCCAGGCATAGGACCATTGGAGATTTTTAGTCAAAAGCAACTCGAATGTGAGGATGATGATGATTCAGATAGTGATGATGATTTAAATGATGATGACAGTTTAAATAATGTGATATTTACGGCCAAAACAGCTGCCAAACAATCATCAAAAAGGACTCTTGAAAAGGATCCGATAAAAAAATACAAAGCCCAATTAAAAGCTATTGAGAAAAAAGGACACCGCAATTTTGATCCATTAAAAATATACTCTGAACAACGCAAAGTGGATGTGTTTTACTGCGTGAATATTGAGGAAACATTATTTAATGGATGTTTGGTGATTGATTTTTACCAGCGTATGAAAAAAGTAGCGGGTGGGCTTGGCAAGGAAAAGAAATTACGCGTATCTGAAAAGGACGTGGATTTGTTGGATATTGATGCATATGATCGTCAATCATTGGGTCTTTTATTAGGCAGTACAAAATCTCAAATTTCTGGCACTGTGCTCGATGATCGAAAGGTGTCCAAATCTATCGTTAACCCCGATATATATCCGCTTATTCTGGAACGACTATGCTCCCGAAAAAAATTATATTTGGGTAATGTACAGGTTAAAGGTGCTAAATGTTTAAAATTGGATACAAAAACCCCTTATCACTTTGTGCTTAATATTTCAGATCAAAGCAGTAAGGGCATCTGGCATATTACAGGCGTATTTCGTCGTGGCAAAGAGGATATTCATGTCCAGGATCCTGTGATTGTGCTGCCTGAAGGAATAATGATATTTAAGGATCGAGTTGCATTCTTTAAAATCACCGATGCATTTTCATCCTGGTTGTGGACATTGCGCGAGGATGGTCATATTAATATTCCTAAAAAACAAAAGCGCGCAATTATTAATGAGGTGTTTAAAATACCGCGTATGCCACAGGTCAATGTGCCAAGTGAATTGGGATACAATGTGGAAGTCGTGGATCCAAAACCACGAATGACATTATCTGCTATAAAAGGGGATCACCGTTATTATGATCTTCATAATAAACTTAAGTGGGAAGTGAGTTTTGATTATTCGGGTAAGATTGTCACTCCTACTGAAGATCAACGTTTCGCAGTGGATAAAAAGAATGCCAAGTTATTTTTGCGTAATGAAGAAAAAGAACAGGACTATTGGAAGCAATTGTCTGATGTTGGTTTTAAATCCAAACAGTTTGAATTGGAAAAATGTCATGGATTGCCTATTTCCCGAGGAAAAACAACTACGATTGTGCGTAAATTATTGGAGCATGGTTGGTATGTTGAGGCAGAAGGTAAACGCATGCGTCAGAGTATGGATTTTAATATTGAGGTGACCTCTGGTACGGATTGGTTTGATTTAAAAGGGAAAATGGAATTTGATAATATGCTGGTTGAGTTGCCTGAATTGATCAAAGCAGCCAAGCGAGGCAGCGAGTATATTCGATTGGGTGATGGCTCTCAGGGCATGTTGCCTGAAGATTGGTTGGAGCGGATAGAACCATTGCTCTTTTTAGGAGTGATTAATGAAAATGCTCTTCGATTTGAAAAAACGCAAGCCGCAGTACTTGATGCACTTTTGCTGGATAAAGAGCAGGTTCATTTTGATGATTCCTTTAAACGCCTTCGTAAAAAGATGGATGATTTCTCTGGGGTGAAATCCGCGCCGCAGCCCAAAGAGTTTTCTGGGAAAATGCGTAATTATCAATGTGATGGTTTGGGTTGGATGGAATTTTTGCAAGAAATTGGCTTTGGTGGATGTTTGGCCGATGATATGGGCCTAGGGAAAACCATTCAAGTATTGGCATTGATTGAAAATAGGCGTGTGGTGTTAAAGAAAAATATACAACCTTCATTGGTCGTTGTGCCGCGAAGCTTGGTATATAATTGGATGGAAGAATGTAAAAAGTTTACACCGCAATTACAAATGCTTGACTATACAGGTACGGATAGAAAGATAGCATTTGATCATATCCATGACTATCACCTCGTAGTGACCACCTATGGTACATTGCGTCGCGATATTACAAAATTAAAAAATATTAATTTTGATTATGTTATTTTAGATGAAGCGCAAGCGATAAAAAATTCTACATCACAAGCTGCAAAGGCTGTTCGAGTTGTGAATTCTAACTATCGACTGGCCATGACTGGAACACCTGTGGAAAATAATATTGGTGAGCTATGGTCGTTGTTTGAATTTTTAAATCCAGGGATGTTAGGCAGTGCCAATGGTTTTAAAAACATGCTTCCTAAGTCAGGAGGCGGAGATAAATCATCGCTTGAAATTATTTCAAATGGTTTGAAACCATTTATTCTCCGTCGAACAAAAGAAGAAGTGCTCAAAGAATTGCCTAAGAAAACCGAACAAACTATTTACTGTGAGCTTAATAAGGACGAACGCAAAATGTATGATGATTTGCGCAATCACTATTTATCAGTGCTGACAAAACGTGTAGAAGAAAAGGGTATTAATAAATCAAAAATGCATGTGCTTGAAGCATTACTCCGTTTGCGCCAAATTGCATGTCATCCAGGGTTAGTATATGAAGACAAATTGGATGAAGGAAGCACTAAGATAGATACATTGCTCGAACAATTGCGTGAGATATTATCAGAAAATCATAAAGCACTGATTTTCTCACAGTTTACAAGCATATTGTCCATTGTCAAAAATCAATTGAATGCTGAGAATATTAATTATGAATATTTAGATGGAAAAACGCGAAATCGAAAGGATCATATCGATCGATTTCAAAATGATCCAGACTGTCAGACATTCTTAATTAGCTTAAAAGCCGGTGGTGTTGGCCTTAACTTAACAGCTGCAGATTATGTGTTTATATTGGATCCCTGGTGGAATCCTGCGGTTGAAGCGCAAGCCATTGATCGTGCACATCGCATGGGGCAAAAACGGAATGTATTTGCCTATCGATTGATAGCCAGAGATACTGTGGAAGAAAAGATTGTAGGGTTGCAAAGTAAAAAACGCGATCTTGCTCAGGCCATTATTTCTGCAGATAATAGTTTAATCGGAAAACTTACCATGGATGATTTAACCATGTTGCTTAGTTGATCTATATGAGGGGGGGGAGTCACTTTATCCATCGGTAAAACCCGTTGAGCCTCCCTCTCTCTGATTAGGTTTTAATGTTTATGAGTCATCATCAGAATTGGCGAATAATTCGTCACCTATTTCAAAGACATCATCAAGTGTAGTTAATACGCGAGTGACATTGTCATAGTCATGATCCGTGCTGCTTTTATGCTCACATGCCTCAGGGTCATGTTGTCGGCATATGTTGGGCCGCTTTGAATATACTTTGCAATCACCTTTAAAATCAAGGTGGCTGCATCTGCTTTTTACCATTAAATTCCAAGAGTTGTCTTCTTCTATATGAATGCAAGTGCCTTCATGAGCGACGATCCATGCATAGTCATTAATTTCATCCATGGACTCAGGTGTGTCAATTTCTACGCAAAAATATGAGCAACATTTACCGCATTGTTTACATCGATTGGACTGGATGTGGCGCTTTTTATTTTTCATAGTTATGGCTGCTACGATACTAGCATTTAGACGTCAATAAAAAATACAATATCTTGCAGAGTCTTGTGAAAATTGTTAGGCACATTCTTTATATTTTTGAGGGCTGGCTACAATCAAACTCATGTATGGTAGTATTTATTTTTAGGGACTTGGCAGCGCACCTTTACCGGCAAAAGCTGACAGCTGCTTGTCTGCATCGCTTGTTTTATTGGCTAAGCTGTGACGATGAGCATTCCTAAGGATAGTTCCATTAAGGAGATATAATGAACGTGTTGTTTATAATGATAACTATAGGGTTCTGTATGAATGGATATGATGTCTTTGCAAAAGGGCATGCGGCCCCCTCAATGACATTGACTCCACAAATAGTAACCGATCGCATTTTAAAAGAGAATTTATCCGTGAAGGCCATGAGTCAGGATGAAATCATATCGTCACATGCAATCACTATTGTGAAGAGTAAGTTTGATACAATGTTATCAGGGAGTGTATGGCATCAAATGGACAACTCTCAAAAAACATCACCATTATTTGGGTCTCGCACAGATAATACCGCATGGTCATTATCCGCGAGTAAGCAGCTAATTTATGGAACTAGTTTAGGTGTTTCTTTCTCATCATTACGACAAAGAGTTTACGATGCTAATGTAAATGGCATGGCGCTATCTCCTGATAATGCTATTTATGAACCTGGATTGGAATTTTCTATTGTACAGCCCTTACTCAATAATGGATTTGGCTATATGGATCGTCGAAATATTCAATCGGTTAAGAAAAATCATCAATCCAATCAATTAGAGATCACTTATGAAAAACAACGAATGCGTTATAATGCGCTAAAGCTATATTGGCAGTTGTATTTTTTAAGTCGACACATTGAAGTGCAAGAAAAGGCAATTGTTTTTGCAAATGAATTTTTACATACAATGACACGTAAATATAATTTGGGTGCAGAGGAAAAAACAGACTTATTAAATGCCAAAGTCAATGTGAGTCAGCGTGAACAGGAAATGCTAAATTTAAAAAATACACAACAATTACTAGAACAAAAAATAAAGCATTTACTAACTATTGATTATGATGTTCACATTCGAATTTCACCGAAACAACCAAATAAGATTGATATCCCTGTGTTTAACTCCAGTATAATAGCGAATGCACTTAATCAACGATCAGATTACTTATCGTTAAAAGAAATCGTTGCCAAGCAGAATATAGATATAGTCATGGCAAAAAATAGCAAATATCCGCGAATTGATTTGTCAACGTCATTGGCACTCAATGATATTGAAGATAGCTATTATAAAGCATTGGGTGGCTTGAGTCATGTTGATTGGCAAATTGGATTGTCTGTGCAATTTCCTCTAGAAAATACACATGCGCGTGCGAAGTATAAGCAAAGCAAAGCGCAACAAGCAAAGGCCTTATATGCACTTAAAATGCGTGAAAATGAAATAGAAAATCAAATTAAACGCAGTGTTCAGCTATTAAAAAATAACCATATGTTATATGAAGAGCGTCTTTCTTTTTTAAGTATGCAAAAAAATAAATTGGCATTGGAAATGAAAAAATATCGATTGGGTCGATCATCAGCATATATGATTATTCAATATCAAAGTGATTGTGTATTAGCAGATAAATTATATTTTGATGCGTGGTCAAATTTATTGAGTGCATCCCTGGAATACAAATTATTATCAGGGATGATGAAATAAGGCGTGTTGCCCTCAAAATAGCAATTTTAGGGAGTGTTCAAAAATGCAAAAGACTTGCGTGAGCTTCTATCGGATTACGAGCATGTTTTAGGCCTATCGCTAAACAGCAAATTCAATGAAGGTGCAACCATACGAGTATGTAACTGAATTGGATTTGGTGTTCCAACGCAGAAAATGGGCGTTTTCGAGGGCACTCCCATAAGGATATATTATGAAAAAAATATTTAATTACACAGTTACTCAGCCAATTTTAGTCAATGTCTTGACTATTTTAATTGTGATATCCGGTTTTATGGCTCTTTCAAATTTAAACCGAGATATTTTTCCAAATATTCAATTAGATGTAGTAATGATTAATACAGTCTATCCTGGCGCCACGCCAAAGGAAATTGAAAAGCTCATTACCATTCCAATTGAAAAAGAATTAAAGGAAGTGAATGATATTAAAGAAATGTCTTCTGCTTCAAATGAGGGGATATCCTCTATATCCATTGAAATCGATCCAAATGCACCCAATAAACGTAAAGTGATTACAGATATTCAGCGTGCGGTTGATCGAGTGGATGATTTGCCCGATGATTTAAAGCGTAAGCCCTTGGTCACTGAGATTGAAACACGAAACCGTCCGGTTGTGGAAATATCTTTGTCCGGCGATGTTTCATTTGATGAAATAATTTCGCATGCAAGAGATTTGGAAACATTAATTTTAGATTTACCTGATATTGCATCGATAAAACGAAAAGGGTGGCGGAATTCTGAAATTTGGGTGGAAGTGAAGCCAGAAGCCGTGAGCAAGTATTATTTGTCATTATCAGATATTGTAATGGCATTAAAGAAACAAAATATCAGCATTCCAGGAGGAACGCTTGTTTCTGGAGGTAAAGAGAGTATTTTACGAACAAGCGGTGAATTCTATACGGCGGATCAAGTGGGAGAGACTATTTTACGTGCCAATGATAATGGGTATTGGGTACGCTTATCAGATATTGCATCAGTTAAAAAAACATTTGAACCTGAGATCATTAAACTTCGCTCTAACGGGAAGTTAGCTGTTAACTTGGTATGTATCAAAAAAGAAACCGGCGATGTTATTTCATTGGTTAAATCCATACAAAATGTAGTGGATAATTATAAAGGGATGGGGAATAGCAATATTGATATAACATTGGTCAATGATTATTCCTATTATGTAAAGCGCCGATTAAATGTACTCGTTAATAATGGATGGATTGGCATTGTACTTGTGCTTATATGTTTATTTTTATTCTTAAATGCACGTGTGGCAATTGCGACAGCCTTGGGAATACCCATGGCATTTTTAATTACTTTTTTTATTATGTGGTATTCAGGATTGACTATTAATTTGGTTACCATGTTTGGATTGATTTTAGTGCTTGGAATGATTGTAGACGATGCCATTATTATTTCTGAAAATGTGCATCGTCATATTGAAGAGGGGATGCATCCAATTAAGGCCGCGATTAATGGGACCTTTGATGTGTGGAAACCAGTATTAACTACAGTGATAACAACTATTGCTGCATTTGCACCATTAATGTTTATGTCAGGTGTCTTGGGTAAATTTGTTATGTATATTCCATTAGTTGTCATTCTAGCTCTTTTAGCCTCACTGTTTGAAGCATTTATAATGCTGCCCTCTCACTTGGTATCTATTTCATGCATTCCAAAATTATTTAATCGTTCACCAGAAAAAAAAGGAATCTTTGCTCGTTTATTCGATCGTAGTATCGTAATTTATGTAAAGTGGTTGCATAAACTATTGTATCAACGGAAAAAAGTAGCAATTATTTCAAGTCTTTTCTTTATAGGATCGCTATATATTGGGTTTGCCCAGTTGCCATTTGTATTGTTTCCACAAAAAGGCATTGATGCGTTCTTCATTCGAGCCAAAGCACCAATTGGTACCTCTTTGAATAAAATGTCTGAACTTATGAGTCCTTTGGAGCATGCGATGTTGTCGATTCCAAAGTCAGAGTGGAATGATTTTATTACTGAAATTGGTCGTACTCAAAATGATGATATAGATCCGTTAAGCAAGCAAGTCTCTCATGTGGGGCAAATTAGCGTATTTTTAAAGAGTAGCTCTACGAGATCTATGTCTGCAGATTCAATTGTATCAAGGCTTCGCGAGTTAACAAGTGATATTCAAGGGCTTGAAGAAGTGAGTTTTGAAAAAGTTCGTCAAGGGCCGCCTGTTGGAAAGCCAATTTATATACGCGTGCGCGGTGATGAATTAGATAAAATTAATGCAGTTGTTTCAAAGGTGAAAATGTATTTAGCTCAAATTCCTGGGGTATCGGATGTTGAGGATTCGCATGAACTGGGTAAAGATGAAATACGCATAGATGTGGATGAAAAGATTGCGTCGGAGGTGGGCTTGCATGTGTCAGATATTGCGCTAGCTGTGCGAAGTGCATTTGATGGGATCGTTGCAACTACAATTAAACAATCTGACGATGAAATTGATATACGTGTACGTTATCCAGATGAATTGCGCTATCAGGAAGGTGCCCTTGAAAAGGTACGTATTCCTAATGGTAAGGGGAAATTGATTCCATTGTCATCGGTTGCCAATTTAAAACGAGCTCAGGGAATTAATGGTATTTATCATTATGATCGTAAGCGAACTACTATTATTACAGCCATGGTAGATGAGGTCAATGCCACATCAGTATCAGTGACTCAAAATATACAAAATGTTTTTTCCAATATTGGCGCGTCGCATCCAGGCATATCGATTAATTTTGGTGGCGAATGGGAGAAAACGCAAGAATCCTTAATTAGTCTTCAAATTGCAATGGTCATTGCTGTGATGGTCATATTCTTAGTGATGGCACTTCAATTTCAATCCTTATTGCAGCCGGCAATTGTTCTGTTCTCCATTATATATGGGTTTGTTGGAATTGTATGGGCATTTTTATTCCATATGGAGCCAAAGAGTTTTTTATCCTTAGTGGGCGCTGTAGGTTTGGCAGGTGTGGTTGTAAATAATTCAATTGTGCTGATTGATTTTATCAATAAGGCCAAGCTTAGAGGGAAAAATACATTCGATGCTATTTTAGAAGCTGCAAGTATTCGATTGCGGCCCATTGTATTAACAACCATTACAACTGTCGTGGGGTTGTTGCCTGTTGCTTATGGGCTGATGGGGTCAGATCCATTTTTAGAACCCATGGCATTGGCCATTGGCTGGGGACTGTTATTTGCAACTGCATGCACGTTGATAGTAACGCCATGTATTTATGCGGTTGTTGAAGATTGTCGGAATAGAATATCACAAATTTTTAATAGGTAGCCCTCAAATGAGCTTACGAATTTTTCAATTGTATGAGCTGTTGTATGCGCATTTTGGTCCACAATATTGGTGGCCAGGTGAAAGTTCATTTGAAATAATGATCGGTGCTATTTTAACTCAAAATACGAATTGGGCAAATGTCGAAAAAGCGATTTCTAATTTGAAATCGCATGATGTCCTTGCTCTTCAAAAAATGCAGGCATTGCATGATGATGAATTAATGCATTTAATTCGCCCCGCAGGTTTTTTTCGGGTGAAGGCAATGCGCATTCGATCATTTATTAGCTATTTAATAAATGAATATGATGGAAATATAGAGCAAATGCGCGATAAATCACTAACGGATTTACGCATGGAGTTATTGCAAATACATGGCATTGGCAAAGAAACTGCCGATTCAATGCTTTTATATGCATTAAATAAACCAATTTTTGTGGTAGATACCTATACAAAACGTATTTTTGAAAGGCATGATCTGTGTGATTCAGATATTGACTACGATGAATTACAATCGTTAATCATGCGTCATATCGAACCCTCGATTGCACTATATAATGAATTTCACGCATTGATCGTGATGTGTGGAAAAACATTTTGTCGCCCAACACCTAAATGCGATCAGTGTCCGCTACAATGTATGCGGGATTGTGATGACTGAGTATTTGTTGGGGATGCTCAAAACGCCTATATTCACAGAAGTGTATGGTTTTCAACAGGCTGATAATAAAAATCGTTGATTACTATTCTGATTTGTTTCTTTGCAATATAATTGATTGATCACTGCCAGCGGAGTAAGGATGCGAGTGCTGTCGATAATAGCGCTGGAAGGAAAGTTATTATTGGATATAAATGATTTGAAATTGTGATTGCACACAGTGAACTGTGATTGGTCAGGCTTTTGAGCATTGCTTGTTGTTGATTGAATTGCTTGAAAGTAGTCAGTGTCTGAATATAGTATGGGATATCCCCATAATCGACAGACAATTGGGCGGCAATTATATATTTGGCAATGCCCGTTTTGATTTAGCCAAGCGCATGAAGCATTTGATTCTTTTAAGCAAGTATTGGGATTTTTGTTTTGTGAAATAAAGTCGTGCTCTACTGTCCAAATTCGAATATTCGCGACACAACAATGAATGCATGATTTTTTGCACATAATGTGTGTGTTATATTGCTGATGTACATGAGCTAAATGGGCATCTAATTTGTCTAATAGTTGATTGTAATTATCAAATAGTGTCATAAAAATTATCCTAGAGAGAGCAGTTTCAATATCGTCTATGAATGCTCATTATGCGAGCACTCTATTGAAAATTGGATGTTCTATACTGCATATCATCTTTATCGATGATAATGCCTTTTCCCATTAGTTCTAATATTTTAAATGCGCGTTTAGGGGGCATTGATGCAATATAATGTGCCAGGGTATATGCATTGATTGTGCTATTGCTCACAATAAGCATGCGCTTGGTATCTTTATGAATGGTGTGATGGGATTGTTTATCAATGAGTGCAAAACTGGCATTATTTAATATTAGAGATGAATCTAAATGAACGCGATTTTGTGCGGTATTCGAAAGGTCAATGGGATGATATTTGCCTAGCTGATTGCCTAAAATACGTGTGATAATGCCTGTGCGAATGATTGCATGATGATACCCTTTGGAATATAAGTAACGAATACCAAAATCCATTAAAATACTGGGAATATAATGGTCTATTTTTAGGGGCTTGCGTCGCCCTCTCCGCCGGCAAAAGCCATTGGAGCCTTCCCCATCTCGCTTGCTTTGCAAGCTGGGTAGATTCCACTCACAAGCCTGCTGAGTATCGCGTGTAGTGAATGTTTCCTTATTATCATGCGAAGCATGTGGTAGTTTAGTAGTAGCAGGGGCTTGCCCGTGGGAATCTATGGTAAGAAGTGGATCGCTAGGTGATTTAATTAATGTGAGTTCATTTTTGTTTACTGAAAAGGATAGTTGCGCATCACATTGCGGCGTTGTACAGCAATTGTTATGAATCAGCGTGCATGCAGTTTGTAGCATATGCAAGGATTCTGCTAATAATGGGGATAAATGAGCTGTATTCTTATATTGTGATTGAACGTGTAGGAGCTCAGAATTCTTGGAGGTGCTTGATAGTCGGTGGTATAATTGATTTAATTTTGTTTGTATATGCGTGATATTTCGCTGATTGCTCATGTGTTTTGCATGATCGTTTGATTGTAAGCTGATATGAATGCTCAATTTTTCGCCAATAAAAATTTCATAATGTTTAACCGGTTCAATGGAAATACATGTGCTCGAAAAAAATAACGCAATGATACTAATAAGAAGATATGAATGATATATCATGGGGTTGTCCTTGGGAACGCCCGTATTCGGTGCCAAACCAGTAAATCCAATTCGGTTATATATTCGTATGGGCAATGTCCTTAAAAAACGGAGATGAAAAATATGTAGTTCGATGACAGCTCCATTATGCTGTGGTGTCCGATTTTTCAGAGGGTATTGCCATTTTTAAGCCGTCAGATGTGTGGACTGTACCATCATTAAATACAATAATGCCTTTGATCTCAGGGTGACCATCAATAAATGAGGTCGCCATTTTTTTACCCATTGCAAATATTGCCAGTCCATATGCGGTTGCAGTGGATGCATTATGAGCAAAAATAGTTACACTTTGAAAATCATGATGATTAATGCGTTGTTTGGTATGGCCATCAACAAATGTTTTTGGCAATTGTGTAGGTGTTAACTTACTAACCGCAGCATTGCTTATATTATATGAGTATGCTCTGTGTGCATAACGTTTTGTATCGCCACCAAATGCGATTTCAAATTGCCAGGATGAGTGAAGGTCATTACCTATATTGCGAATGCTCGTGCCGATTTGAGCACGAATATTATTATAGCCCCGTTTAACTAATGTGTTAATGGCTTGATCTGCAAAATATCCCTTGGAAATTTGTGCTAAATCAATTGTCATAAATTCTTTCTTTAAAGTAAGTGTCTTTTTTTTCATATTCACTTTTAATCGTCGCCAGCTGATATTTGCAAATAAGGACCCTTTGGAGTGAGATGTAATATCAAACCAACCTTTTGTATTGCCGGATAAATCCTTTGCATGTTGAATGAATGTAAGTAGTCGTGTAGGGAGTGAGAGTGCTTGATTTTTTTTCAATGTATTGATCTGGTCTTGGAGTCCATTTTTTGAAAATAGCGATTTGTCCATTTTCATAATGTCATTTGCAGCATTATCTAATGCATGTTGGACTATTTTTTCATTAGAACTTTTTGCAATAATAACAAGTTCTGCAGGTGTTTGATCATGCAGAATAAACTCCTTGGTATACCGTGTCATAGAATTGGCCATTCCGATAGTATGAAATGCTATGATAATTGCGAACAACCCTATAAAGGGGTTGTTGAAAAACGCCCATCTTCTGTGTTTCCCGCTACACTCGCAATCCTCACGTGCTCGCATGTACGCTCCGGTTACGAGTTTGCGGGAGGTCTTGAATCTGGACATTTTTGAACAACCCCACAAATTGCTATTTTTCACCAGTCCCATAATCGCTTTTATATTCATATAAATATCCCCTTAGTAATTAGCAGTTTTTTTGTGGCAACGATAGTTTGCGTGATAAAAACCACGTCATTGCGATTGCGAGTGTAATACATATGCTTGCACATGCCATCGTATATTCTGCTATGTATATAGTGATGGCGATATTAAATAAAATAATGGAAAAATAAAATAATGGATACAAGTAGGGTATGATTGGCAATGTGAAGGGCGAGCGTTCTTTTAGAAATCTTGGAAATAGCCGCCATAATATAGCATTGATGCCAATAATGCAGAATGTTGTTAATAACCATCCACCGAAATTAGATAATGGTACATGAAAATAAGCACCATCCACAGCATAATAATATATTTCTCCTAAAAACCATCTGCCGCCTTGTTTAGCAACTGGGTCAACGATAATATCAATGGCTGTGGTTAAAAAGGCGCCCCAGAAAATGAGCCTAATCATGGATTTGATAGATGTATTTAGCTGCTTGGCATCATTTTGAAATAGAGTTGTTGCCATTGTAAAACCTGCAAAGCAAAGAAATACATAGGAGAGGGAATCAAAAAAAGGAACTCCGAAAACCATTAATTCACCAGGCATATTGTTGTAAATATAATGATATTCGCCATAAGGAAATCCATTGTGAATGGACGAAAATTCAGATAGCCATGCAATTGCATATCCAGTAATGAGCCATAATAATACACGGGGTAATCGCCATTTAATCAGGGCCAATGACAAATAGGATAGTAAGAAAATGAATACATAGGGGCGTTTGATAAGTGATACAATAAGACCGTCCATAGAGGCTATCCTTTTAACCAGTGAATCGTATCCGCAATTGTGTGAGATAATGGTCGCGGAGATAAATGAAGATCTTTTTTAGCGTTATGTGCATGAAAATGCCAATGATTTTTTACCATCTGTGTACTGCTCGTTGAGATTAGTGAGGGTGTTTTTTTTATTTGGTGTAATGTTTCGATTATGTATGCGCCAAGATAAGCGATGGGATAGGGGATTGTAATTTTTTCTAGTTGTAAATGTGGTTTATTGGTGAGCGTGCTAATCATGTCGATTAGTTCGGATAATGCAATATTATGACCTGCGAGAATATATCTTGCTTGGATTGACTCCTTCGACAATGAGTTGATATGTGCTATAGCGACATCTCGTGCATCAATGATATTTATTTTTGCATTATAATAGATATGCCTTTTTTTTAATATCACTTGCCTGATAAATGCCCCAATGGGGCTGATATTAATATCGCCAGGGCCGATAACAGCTGTAGGTCGTAAAATAACCCATTGTGGGTTGTTTTCTTGATAGGCGCATACCATGCGATCTGCATGTGATTTGCTTCGTTCATATTGGCCGGTTACCTGAAAGGGCACAGGGCTGTTATCGTTGAAAGGATGTTGTTTCTTTCCTGGGCCATACACTTCACAGCTACTCGTATAAATCAATTTTGAGATATTATTTTTTTCAGCATGCTTGCAAATAAATTGAGTGGCCTGAATATTGACTTGATCTAATTCCTGTGTGGGATAGTGGGTAAGTTTGTTAATAGCTGCACAGTGAATGATTTTATCACTGCATGAAATAAGCGATGTGATTTTTTGGGGTGTACGTAAATCAATATATTCTTTTTGAATATGTGGTAAATGGTTTAAATTACTATCATTTTCATTGGGTTTTAATAGGGCACATATATTGTATTGATCAGCGGGTAAGTAATTGCATATGTGAGAGCCAATAAGGCCGCCAGCACCTGTGATAAGAATATGGGATTTCATGATTTTATGAATTAGATTCGCTAATTATTTCAAGTAAGTGATCCACGCAAATGGGGTCCCATTGACCGCTATGCTGTTCATCAGAAAAAATATTAAGCGCTGTTTTAACAGGCAGTCCTTCTCGGTAAGGACGGTTGGTTGTCATTGCATCAAATGCATCTGCTACAGCGGTAATACGTGCATGTGTGGGAATGTCATTGCCTTTTAGTCCATCCGGATATCCATGCCCATCGATTCGCTCATGGTGTGACCGAATAATGCTCAAGCAATTTTCCAAACTTTTTAGAGGCTCACAAATATCATAACCGAGTTTTGAATGAATTTTTATATGTGCGAGTTCCTCTGTGGATAAACGACCAGGCTTAAATAGAATAGACTCCTTAACGCCAATTTTACCAATGTCATGGAGCAGCCCACCTTTTCGTAAAAAATCCAATTGCACCTTACTTAAATGCATGCGCCTACCTATTTTAACTGCAAGGTCAGATACGCGTTCAGAATGTCCACGTGTATAGCAATCTTTTGCTTCTAATGCCCCCACTAGTGAGAATAGGATGCTTTCACTGGTATCCAAGTCATCATGCATCAGCTTCATTCGAAGTAATGATGCAATGCGGCTAGTCAGCTCCAATCGGTTGATGGGTTTTACAAGAAAATCATCGACGCCTAGCTCAATGGCTTTGATTTTGTCATCTTGCTCTTGAATATCTGTGATAACAATAATTGGAATAAACCGTGTATCTGTATTGGATCTAATCCGGCGACAGATTTCAAAACCTGATATTTTTGGCATTAGTAGATCGATTAAAATTAAATCAGGTGGATTTTTTTTAATTTTCTCTAAGGCGATTTCGCCATCTCTGGCACTGTCCAATAGATAGGATTGATGTGTGAGTTCTGTTTGTAATTGGTCGATAATAATGGGATCGTCATCGATAATCAGTAGTTGCGCTTGTCTTTGCATATGCGATATTAGTAGCAAATTTAGGCATGGATGTCTATGGGAGTAGTAAATTTATCCGTAAGGTACTTGTTTTCTTAAATAAGCTTGATAAAATAGTCGACTGAAAACATAAAAGTGGTAGGAAAATAAATGTAAATAGGGTATATAAATATACGTTCATTGAGTTGTTAAAAAATGGTTACTCCTAACAACCCCTTTATAAGAACGGAACTCCTTTGTGCAGATAGAAAAATTGATGACAGATAGAGATTTAAAACACAAGTGATTGGACTTGTGTTTTTTTATATGGGAATTGTAATCTAATTGTTTATGAATAGGAGCATTTATGGGGCACAATATTGTTCAAAAAATATTATCCACACATTTAAAGGAAGGTGAATTCATTGCTGGTCAGGAAATCGGCATACGTATTGATCAAACCTTAACACAGGATGCCACTGGGACAATGGCTTACTTGCAATTTGAATCCATGGGTATGTCGTGTATTAAAACGGATGTATCGGTGTCCTATGTGGATCACAATACAGTGCAGGTGGGGTTTGAAAACGCGGATGATCATGCGTATTTGCAAAGTATTGCAAAAAAATATGGGATTATTTTTTCCAGGCCAGGAAATGGTATTTGTCATCAGGTGCATTTGGAACGGTTTGGAAAACCAGGAACAACTTTGCTTGGCAGTGATTCCCATACGCCGACAGGCGGTGGAATCGGTCAAATTGCCATGGGCGCTGGGGGCTTAGATGTGGCTGTGGCCATGGGCGGGGGGTTATTTTATTTAAATGCACCTCAGGTGGTTTGCATTAATTTAACAGGGCATTTGCAACCTTGGGTAACTGCCAAAGATGTGGTGTTGAAAATGTTAAGTGTGCTTGGTACTAAGGGAAATGTGGGTGTGATATTAGAATACTCAGGTGCCGGAGTCTCGACATTAACAGTTCCTGAACGTGCCACAATTACTAATATGGGTGCTGAAATGGGTGTTACTACATCGATTTTTCCATCAGATGGTGAAACAAAAGCCTTTTTAAGTGCCCAAAAACGCGAACAAGACTGGATAGAACTTATCGCAGATGCGGATGCTCAATATGATCGAGTGATTGAGATTAATCTATCTGACATTGAGCCAATGGTGGCAACACCACATAGTCCAGGAAATGTGGTGACGGTGAAATCATTAAGTGGAATGCCAGTGAATCAAGTGTGTATTGGGTCTTGTACAAATTCATCCTATAAGGATATGGTCACTGTTTCCCATATTTTGGGCCATCAGATTGTTCATTCCTCTATTAGCCTTGGTGTTGCGCCGGGTTCTAGGCAGGTGCTTGCAATGTTATCCCATGAAGGGCATTTGGCCTCGATTATTGATAGCGGGGCACGGATTTTAGAAAGTGCCTGTGGTTTTTGTATTGGAAATTCCATGTCGCCGCCGAGTGACGGTGTGTCTGTGCGCACGATCAATCGTAATTTTGAAGGTCGAAGTGGAACAAAAAATGCAAAAGTTTATTTGGCAAGCTGTGAAGTTGCTGCTATTGCGGCCATTAAAGGCGAGTTTATGGATCCCAGGGAATCTGGCCTCGATTGCCCGAGTGTGAGTATGCCTGAAAATTATCATATTGATGATCGCATGTTTATTTTTCCAGAAAAAAATATTTCATCCACTGAAATTATTCGTGGCCCAAATATTGGATCACCACCGTGCAATGATGCTTTGCCAAAAATGATTGCCGGTGATGTTATGATTGTATTGGAAGATAAAATTACAACGGATCATATTATGCCTGCAGGACCCAGATTAAAATATCGATCCAATGTGGAAAAATATGCCACATATGTGTTTGAGCATGTGGATGCAAGTTTTTCTGATCGTTGTTTAGCTAATAAACAAATGAATGTGCATAATATTATTGTTGCTGGGGAGTCTTATGGGCAAGGATCCAGTCGCGAGCATGCCGCATTATGCCCGATGTATTTGGGTGTTAAAGCGGTGATTGCAAAATCATTTGAACGAATTCATGCCGCAAATTTAGTTAATTTTGGTATTTTACCAATTATTGTTAGTGATATTGAGGGTTTTAGTCAAAACGATCGCATTGAGATTAGCGATACAATGCAAATAATAGCTGCTGAGAATAGCATCACTATCCATAATCAAACAAAAAATAAAATAATTGATGGACGATTATTGTTGTCTGACCGGCAAAAGCGTATTGTGTTGGCAGGCGGATTGTTAAACGATACCAATAATCAGGCCGTTGAAAAATAAACTTTTGGGTATGTGTAGATAATCTCATATGCAGTTATGAACATAAAAGGAGCAAATCCATGACAAAGATAAAAGTAATAAAGCCTATTGTAGAGATGGACGGCGATGAAATGACCCGTATTATTTGGCAGATGATTAAAGATCGTTTTATTTCGCCTTATTTGGATATTGAGTTAAAGTATTTTGATTTAAGCGTTACCAGCCGAGATGCCAGTGATGATCAAATTACAATTGATGCGGCCAACTGCATTAAGGAACATGGCGTCGGTGTGAAATGTGCGACCATTACACCGGACGATGATCGTGTAACTGAATATAATTTGAAAAAAGCATGGCGATCTCCCAATGGGACAATTCGTTCAATTTTAGATGGTACTGTGTTTCGAAAACCTATCATGACAACCAATATTTTGCCTGCAGTACGCAGTTGGAAACAACCTATTATTATTGGCC
>CAYZSU010000014.1:0-38475 GCA_964480565.1 uncultured Myxococcales bacterium
GTATACCTTGCGTGTTCGATTATTTGGATGAAGCTCTTATGAGGACACGCCCTAATTAATTTATTTTTTTCAAACTAAATGTTAGATTTAATTCTCCAACCACACTTTGAAATAATAAAGCTGGATTTTCTCCAAGGTTTATTTTGTTAAAACGAATCCAATACCCATGACTCCAACGATTTATATATGGAAAGATTTCCCTTTCATAAGGAGTAATGGATACTTTCTTAATCAGATCTGCAGCAATTTTATTTCCAGAATTATCAATCAATGATACCTTCCAAAAAGAATCCTTCTCATTACTTAAATACCCATACTTAGATTTTGTATATAGTGTGACAAAAAATTCCCAATACTTACTTTGTTTTTCATTTTCAGCATGTGCAAATTCTTTTGCACCATCATTCTTTAAATGATGAATCTCAATATGTTTTTTTATAAATGATTGACGAAAATCAGGTGTAAAAAAAGTACCTTTTAACATTAAATCTGCATCAAATGATTTCCAATTATACATTTGCGCATTATTTGTCGTTGCGTTTAAATCACGTCGATACGATGCGCATGCGAACATAGATATGCTAGAAAATATCATTACAAAAACGATCCATTTTTTCATTATTACCTCCATTAGTAATGGGCTGATACCCAAGCAAACATATCTTCCATTACATGACGTTTTCCAATATCATGCAATAAGTCATGGTACATTCCTTCATATGTAATGCATTGCTTATCCGCAGTTGAAATACGCTCCACATATTGCGGTGTAAAACGATAGTCTATAACCTTATCCCTGCTACCAACAAGCATCAATGTTGGTATATTTATTCGATGACAAGTCGCCATTGCCAAATGACACCATTTTTCTATTTCTGCAAAGAGCCCTACTGAGATACGCTGATGAAAAAGACTATCTTTATTCAATAATTCTAACTCATCCGAATCTTTGGTAAGCATATCATTAGAAATCCCTGTCGCAACTGTCATGGATGAAATAATTTTTGATGACTTACGAATCAATTTTTTCTTCCATTTGGGCATATGCGATATAGGGTGAATGGCTGGCGAAATTCCAATAAATGCATCTACTGCAATTGCATGACGAATAATACACTCTATTGCAACAATAGTCCCCACCCCACTTGCCACCAAATACAATGGCAATTGGGGTGACAAAAAGCTGCGTGTAAAACCAATAAATGCTTCTAAGTCTAGTACAAGCTCTTCAATGTTTTTTGCATAGCCACGTCGTCCAGATGTTCGACCATGTCCGCGTTGGTCATATATAGCACATGCATATCCCAGATTACTAAAATTAGATATCATCGTATCATATCGACCCAAGTGATCACCCAAACCATGCACAACTACGACCAATGCTTTTGGATCATGAGGAAACCAATGTTGATAAAAACAATTCAGCCCAGTCATTAACTGAGTAAATTTTATGTCCACGTCCATATGCATAGATTAATGATATAACTAATTTTAGGTTGAGTTGCAATGAATCATCCATGATTACATTAAGATTCCCATATTTAGTTACGGACAACTCATGAAATAAATATTATGAAATGACCTTTGAAATAAACACTTTGTCAATTTATTCGAATATGCCCAGACTCTAGGCGTCTGCATGGGTTTGCAGATGCAGCAGAAAATACCAAAGAACTGACCCGCTACAATAAGATAACATCTATATTTTGCATGAATTACTTTTTGCTTGAAACTGCTTCAGCAACTCTCTTTGTTGCTTGCTTAAATTCTGAGGAGTCATGACTTTAAAACCAACAATCAAATTTCCTTTACGCCCCTTATAATGAATGCTGTTAAACCCCTTCCCTTTGATGCACGTTGTATCTCCATAATTTGTTCCTTCAGGAACATCGAGTGAAATTTCACCATCCAATGTTGGAATGGAAATCGTATCTCCAAGTGCCGCTTGAGTAAAAGAAATTGGCACCTGGCAAATCACATCATCGCCGGAGCGTTCGAAGAAATCATGAGGATTAACTTGAATCACCACATATAGGTCACCGCGAGGCCCTCCATTGGCACCACTTTCCCCCTCTCCACGAAGGACAAGCTGCATGCCATCCTCCACACCAGCAGGCACTTTTACTTTTAAATCTTTTTCTACCAATTCATATCCTGAGCCATCACAATCATCGCATGGGTGTTCTATTTTCTGCCCAACGCCATGACAGTGAGGACAATTGGTTTGCAGTACAAAAAATCCCTGTCGCTGTGTGACAGAACCTGTTCCTTGACATGTTTGACATACTGAACGAGTTGTTCCAGGTTTTAAACCACTGCCCTGACATATTGCGCATGAATCATGCCGCTTAATTGTAATTTCTTTTTCTGTCCCATGAGCTGAGTCAATGAAATCAATATGAATCGCATGCTGAAGACTTTGACCTTTTTGCGCACGCGAGCGAGCCCCACGCTGCCTAGGCGACCCAAAACCTCCAAAAAATTCCTCAAATATATCGTTCATGGAACGCAGAATATCATTCACATCAGAAAATCCATGAAACCCACTGCCTTCAAGACCTTGATGCCCATAAGAGTCATAAATTTGACGTTTCTGATCATCACTTAATACCTCATAGGCCTCACTCGCATCCTTAAACTTCTCTTCTGCATCGGCATTACCTTTATTGCGATCAGGGTGATATTCCATCGCCAATTTTCGATATGCTTTTTTAACATCACTGCTGGATGCGGACTTATCAATACCCAAAACGTCATAATAATCTTGTTTAGTCATAAAAAACAACCTCAATTAGTTAATAATAATATTCTGTAAGTCGCGTCTAATCTCAGAAAAAGATCAAAAATGCAATCCTCTTTCTGGGACTGCCCTCATATTAATAATGATACTGGTATTTATTTTTTGGCACGAAAATTGTATATTTATTACTTCGTATGATAAAACACATATTCTCACACATTATTATTCTTATATTATTCATCCTCCTTAATGCATGCAGTGGCCTTATTTCCGGACAAATCTACATTGATGAAAACAATAATAATATGCTCGATAACAATGAATTCATTGCAAAAAATGCCAAAATAACAATTTACAGAAATGGAAAGTTATATAGACAAGGATTAAGCGATGAATTTGGAGAATTTGCAGTAAAGGCAAAACCTGGCGGTGTTTACTGCGTGAAAGTGGACACGAGCAGTATTGATACTTCTAATATGACTATTGATTCAACTGAGCTAATCTCGAAATCAGCATTTGCTAATAATCACCTCTCTCTTCCCTCTGCAAGTCCAACTGATTCCAATACAACCACAAGCAGTAAGGATAATAATAATGATCAGCAGGATAATAATTCCACATCCAATTCAACAACACATGAACTGGGCTGGACTGATAATGGGTACTGCAGTAAGCTAAAGTGGGACTTAGATCTCCAGCTTCCTATTGGCATTAATTATAAATCTGCATTTTTAGGTAAAAATAACATCCCTACAACTATTTGTTATACTGGTGCTGATTGTCGAATTATTACAGATTATCCTGCTGGCTGCTATGTTCTGAGTTTTGATGTCCCCCAAGGATTTACACTCGATGCCGCACATCAACGATCATCCGCTAAGTCACTTAATCCAAGCATCAATGTCCCCCAATTAAATAAAGGGTATATCTTGCTTCATACTCCCGATACAATGGACGATAATCACAGTGATTTCAACTTCAAACTAAGTATAGATTGTCCAGATAACCAAGAGTTTTCAAAAACTTATCCGATTTCCCTAGAAAACAATTTCAATATATTAGTGTCTCAAGGATTTGAACGGACAGATGAAATTGACATACTTAAAGTTAATGTACGACTTGAAAGTATTGGTAAAAGCAGTGTAAAACATGGGAAATTACTATTTGATTTTCCAAGCGATGTCATCCTCATAGAATCATATGATTCATGCATTGAAATTGCATCCAGCACGCAATGCACTATCAAAAATTTTAAATATAATGACCTCCTCTCCTATGACTTTTATATTAAATTACCTGAACCCCGTACACCTTATAATATAAAAAGCACATTTACAGAGTCACATACACAAAAATCTTTTAAATCACCGGATATTGATCTCAGCTTCAACGATTAAAATTGCTATATAATACCAATACATTTTTATTTGTGACTAGTCTTTAGTGAGAGCGATGAGCATATGAGTATGGTACCGAATTGAATTTGCTGACAACCTGCGAAAGTGGGCATTCCCAATGCCAGATCCATTAATAATTATTTCATCATCCCCCTTGACTCCAAAAAAATAACGCCCATATGGCTTCTAACATAAAAAATACTTAACAGTGGAGAAAATATGGGAAAAATTATTGGTATCGATTTAGGAACAACAAATTCATGTGTCGCCGTCATGGAAGGCGGTGAGCCCAAAGTCATTACAAATGAAGAAGGAACGCGCACCACACCATCTATTGTGGCATTTTCGAAAGATGGCGATGTATTGGTTGGTCAAGTGGCCAAACGTCAAGCCATTACAAATCCTGAAAAAACGGTATATTCCAGCAAGCGATTTGTCGGTCGAAAATTTAATGAAGTCCCTGAGGAAATCAGCATTGTTCCGTACAAAGTTCAAAAAACAAGCAATGGCGATGCTGAAATCGTCATAGATGATAAAACATATGCCCCACCAGCTATTTCATCCCATATTTTGCGTAAATTAAAAAAAGCTGCAGAGGATTATTTGGGACAAGAGGTTAGCGAAGCGGTTATTACAGTTCCTGCTTATTTTAATGATAGCCAACGCCAAGCCACCAAAGATGCAGGTAAAATTGCAGGTTTGGATGTCAAACGTATTGTTAATGAGCCCACCGCAGCAGCCCTTGCTTATGGCTTAGATAAGAAAAAAGATGAGCTTGTTGCTGTATTTGATTTTGGTGGTGGCACATTTGATATTTCAGTACTTGAAGTGGGCGAAAACGTTGTAGAAGTGATTTCCACAAACGGTGATACTCACTTGGGTGGCGATAATATCGATCAAAAATTAATGAAATACTTAATTGAAGAGTTCAAAAAAGACCAAGGCATTGATGTTTCTGGTGATAATATGGTTTTACAGCGATTAAAAGAAGCTGCAGAAAAAGCCAAAATAGAATTATCACAAACCATGGAAACAGAAATCAACCTTCCATTCCTAACCGCTGATGCTTCTGGACCAAAGCACATGAATGTTAAGCTCACACGTGCCAAATTTGAAACATTGGTGGAGGACATTCTAAAACGCACAGTGACACCCTGCCAAAAGGCACTCAGTGATGCCAATAAAAAACCAAGTGACATTGATGAAATCATTTTAGTTGGCGGTTCTACACGAATTCCAAAAGTTCAGGAAATTGTAAAAGATTTCTTTGGTAAAGACCCTCATAAAGGTGTTAATCCAGATGAAGTTGTTGCCAGCGGTGCCGCGGTACAAGCCGGCGTCTTGGGTGGTGAAGTCAAGGACATGTTATTATTAGATGTCACGCCTCTTTCCCTAGGCATTGAAACGCTAGGCAGCGTCATGACCAAGCTAATTGATAGAAATACCACAATTCCAACACGCAAAAGCCAAGTCTTTTCCACAGCTGCAGACAATCAAACATCTGTGGAAGTTCATGTACTCCAAGGGGAACGTGAAATGGCTGGTGATTGTCGCACATTGGGCAGATTTCATTTAGATGGCATTCCATCTGCACCACGTGGCGTTCCACAGGTAGAAGTAACATTTGATATCGACGCAAATGGTATTGTACATGTATCTGCAAAAGATAAGGCCACCAATAAAGAACAAAAAATTACTATTACATCATCTTCTGGCTTGGATAAAAATGAAATTGATGATTTGGTTAAAGATGCAGAAACACATGAAGCAGATGACAAAAAACGCCGTGAAGAAATTGAAGTTCGCAATCAAGGCGACTCGATATTATACAATACTGAAAAAATGCTCAAAGAAAATAAAGATAAAATATCTGATGATGATGCTAAAATTGTTGAAGATGCATGTGCAGACTTGAAAAAAGCACTTGAAGACAATGATAATGATAAAATTAAATCAAGCATCGAGGCATTAACACAAGCATCCCATAAACTGGCAGAAGCGATGTATAAATCCGCTGAAACTAATCCAGAAAATGCAGATGCTAGCACCGCAGACACGGATAGCACTACAGAACAAAAAGTACCTCCTAAAGATGCCAATGTTGTGGATGCAGAATTTGAAGAGTCTAGCGAAGCTTAAAAAATACATCCGAGATATAATAGCTAAAACGGACAATCCATTAGGGTTGTCCGTTTTTTTATATTATGGGAATAGTAATGTTTTTTTTCAAAAACACCCACCCACTTTTTTTGAGTTATAACTAAAAGTGGTGTTTGCAGATGAATTGAAAAAAACGGGGATCACTTCTCTTGACAATTGGGTATCCATATGAAGGGCTTAAGCTAAACTGTGCCCTCATGAATTCGACATAAAAAGGATGCATCTCACTGTATTTCAAACAAAAAAATATTTTTTTCATTATCACGCAACTTTTGGATATATTCATACCGATAATAGTAGTGAAAGGTTAGGAGGTGTTTATGTTAGGTCTAATGGGATTCATTGGTATTGCATTTGCCGCTGCTGCTGCTATTACTGCTATTGGTGCTGGAATTAGTGCCTATAATTCATATCAGGAAAGTGAACGTGCAGAAGAACATCTAGAAGAAATGACGGCCCTACAAAAAGCAGAACATCAAAAAACAAAAAAATTGGCGAAATTCAACCAAGCAGTCAAAGCAAAAATTCAACAACGTTCTGAAAATGAACAAGCGGCCCAGGGATTAGCAGTTGCTGCTGCCACCACATTGCTTGCAGGTCGTACCAATCGAAATGCGAGAAAAAAAGAAGCCCAATTACACGGAACTAATATTGCAGGACGCATTCAACGACGCCCTGCTGGAAATCCAAATCAAACAATATAAAAGGAGTAATTATGACTACCAATACAGTCTCTCAAGTCCCTATGCTTTCAAATCCAAATACTATCAATTTAAACCTTGGGAAAGTTGACCCAAAATCAGACCTGGGAAAACAACTCATATGGACAAATGCTATTACTGGCATTGGTACACAAGTTGCTAATGGATTCTTAAGTTTCCTAAATTATGAGCTAGCTGATAAAGCATTGGACAATCAAGCAAATGCACTCTCACAATCCCATACAACCAAACGCACAGAAATTAATGCAAAAAAAGAAATTGCATTGGCGGAAACAGGCTTAAAGGAAAAAGCGTTGTCCGCTCAATCTGAGTCGATTCGTGGGCAGCAACAGCATGAATACCAATTGGCAAAATTGCAATCATCATTGCAAAAACGGCTTGCAATGATCAATCAATCCGGCAAAACCGATCGTGTACGGGCACTTAGCGCAAACAATGCCTTTCGAAATGTGTATGGCCGCGGATCATACTCATTGGGTCGACCCAGTATCTTAACTGCATAATAAGGAGATTGTTATGACCGCACATGTATCATCTGACAGTTCATTGTCGCAAAGCTATATGCAAGGATCTGTATATGGCTCAGCAATTGCTAGTGTCTTCAATGGAATTGCAAGTTATTTCAATTATAGTGCGCAACGCACACAACTGGACATGCAATATAAATTAACAAAAAAAGAAAATCGCCATCAACGTGAAATGATCGAATTTGATGTTGCGGATAAAATGGCGGATGCCACACATCAGGAAACAAAAATGGCACAGGGGTTGAAAAATCAACGCGCAGTTCAAGCTGCAGAGATAAAACTTGCAAAAGCCAAAGTCAGGGAAGGCATCGCCAATGCGCGTATAAAGGATAAAAAAAACACCTCTCATGCAAGTGCACCCAACCCAGCAGCACTTCGCCAGATCATGCGATCGCGAGGACAATATAGCTATGGTAGACCTGTCTAATGTATCTGGACCCACTTCGCTGGACTAAAGGCCATCTCGCCAGTGACACGATTTTGTTAAACGCCCATAAAACCAATACGTTCAAACTTATGACTAAGCTCTAGGGCGCGCCGTGACCCTGCAAATGATATTATTAGTAAAATAGTTATTTATCACAAAGCAATATCTAGGTTAATCAACCAAACACCTGTTTTTTGTATCAATTTAGATGCAAAAAGCCCTGGATGTTAACTCCCATTCAAATCCGCTCAGGGTACTTGCTTTGGGGATATCACTTTTTTAACTGACCCACGGAATATCTATTGTAAATGCAGTATTATTGCGCACTGCACCATGTAAATCCCAAATAAATAACAATAATACATAAAAAAATTAGCAACATATTCAAAAAAAAGCCGATAAGAGTATACTTATGATATTAAAAAAAATACGCCTATTTCTACTAATCACAATCTATATCATTATCAATGCCTGTGGCGGCAGCGATTACACACCTGTGTACTTTCAACCGCAAACACCCCAAGAAGCCAACAATGTGGACCCAAATACATCCATTGCTACAGGTGATATAAACTGCCAGGTCATGTATACCGCACAATTATGCGTTTTGATAAAAGGTGATAATATAGAAGTAGGACTTAATAGCGACGATCCACTATGTGTGGAACTCGATCCCTTCCCTATCCATATTAACTCAAACTCCGTATCCATCAAAGGAAATGAATTTCCTGAATTTATTTTTGAAGGCAATGGACTGCCCGCACCCATTACCATCAATGCCAAAGGAAATTCCGATGGCAGCGACAATATTGCAACTGGCAGTATCGCCAGTGATGGCCATATGACAATCAACGACCTTGCACTGTATATTGATATTGTCGGTACGATTGCTGAAATTGGAAAATTTACACTAAGCACATCCGATACAGATAACTTGGATTTTTTAGATGGTATTTCAGGATCGCCACCCAATGCAGCGGGTGCAATGACACTTGTTAGCGCATACACACTGGAGTCATTTAATATTCAAGAGGCCGATGACGTACTTTTGGGTGCATCATTGCATATTGTTTTTTCCGGTTCTATTTCTCCCTCATTGAATGAATGTCAAGGCGATACAATCGAAGATAAAATAAATATTTCTAAAATCTATCAACAACCTGATGGCTCAAGCTATGAATCTAGCATTGCAGATGATGCAATTCTACTCGTATCCAATGGTACATTCATCCCATCATCAAATTTAGATATTGGAGCCAATTATGAAAGCACTGCTCAGTTTAAAATTACCAATATTTCATCCCAACCTGTTGAAATGACTATTCCTCCAATTATCGGACCATTCTACATTCAGCCAAGCAATGCATCCAATTATATCCCATCCAATCAATCGATCATTCTAAAAATCACATTCAAACCCACTATAAATACAGTACAGGAATCTGGTCTTATTCAAGAAGAAGTCACAATTGCAGGCAAACGACTATTTATCCAGGCAACTGCGATTGATAAACAGAGCATGGGTGATATTGTCCCAATTGATTCTGAGGGACAGGTTCAGGACAAACCCAATGATTATATTGATATAGGCAACTCCGTATTGGCATCCAATACACAAAAGAAATTTTTCAAATGCACAGAAATCACATGCAATGATACGCAAGCGTGGCATAATTGCATGCCTTGCGATGAAAGGGATAAACTCAATTGCACATTACTGACTATCTCCAATGATTATTATCCGTTAAATGAAGTTACTTCAGACTGTCAATTAAAGTATCCAGATAAAACTCCATTAGCAACGATTGATCTTCAAGGAAATTCATCCATTTCATTGGATGCACAAAATCAAATTTTAATGATTCGCAATACCGGCGTTACCCCAATGACCATCACAGACATTCGCATAAAAGATATTCTTTCCAGCCAATCAACTGGTGAATTTTCATTGCCCAAACATGCATTGATCGTATCAACAAGTTATGCAAAAATTAAAGACCAAATGTCACTCACTCAAAATAATACCTCTGCAACAAGCTCATCCCAAAAGCTACCCATCACCCTTCCCCCTTATATTGCTGACTATAATACAACTGCATTGTATATTATTGTTAGCTATACGCCAAAAGATTTATATGGTGCAAATGGCTATCAAGCAGGCATTGGCAATAAAGTGAAGGATCAGGCAATTTTAGAAATTAGCACTGCTGAAAAAAAAATAGAGTCAATTCTTTCCGGAACAACGAGCATTCTTGATATTCCAGACATGGAAATATTTATCAAAACAAGCAGTGGCGCAAAACAAATCTCCCATCAAATGGATTTTCCGATCAAAGGAATTACGGCACAAACAGAAGACTTAGCTGTTCCTTTGTTCATCAATATATCCGGAAATTCACAAAATGCATATCGTATTACATCCATTTCAATCACAGACCACGATGCATCCTCCTTTCAATGGTTGGATACCAAACAAAAAATTAATAGTGTTCAGCCAGAGTCAGACAAAGGACTGCGCTGTTCAATTCCAGTTATGGATAATGATTCCGGCCAAATGATTGACGAAAATTTCAATTTAAATCCCGTTTCCTTAGGAAGCAATGGATTTTTAATTACACCTGGAATGTATACGAAAGAAACAATGCCATTATTTGGATGTATTAATTTTCATAGAGAATCCAGCCAAGACTTTAGCAAGCGACTATATCGCTCAACCATAAATATTCAAGCCACACAGCTAGATTCCAATAATAACCCTGCAAAAAATACAGATGGTAGTATTATTACATCCACCTATTCATTTAATATATTAGCAGCCATCAGCCCATTTAAAGGTAAGTATGTCTTACGAATCACACAAAGCATGGCAGCGATTTTAAACAAAAGAAATCCTGCATTATCCGCAATTTATGCCAAGCATGATATTCAGGATCGAATTGATAATGGCGAACTCAAAAACTCTGATTTGCAGATTTTTACAAGTGCTCTAATTTTAGATCCATTTGATGAAGAAACAATCACAGATAGCAGCGGGCAGGAAGTCGTAACTATTCCTGGCGATGGCATTACCGCAGTATTTAGATCCATTGATACTCATCCTGTTGACCATGATTATTCTGAAAGCTGGTTATTTGATTATGCGCATTTATTACACGATGAATCATTGCCAGACGGACAACGCGGCTCATTTGACGATTATCCCAATATACCCAGTGACGCGAAGTTAAATACCTGGCGAATATTTACCGGTACGCTATCCTACCCAGGACCTGTTCCTCCCAAAGGCATGACATCACCTGACTTGCCAAGGGACTGCATTACAATTGATCCCTGTGATAAGAATCAACATAAACTATTTACAGAACAGGGACTTCAAAATGGTAAGGGCGCATGCGCATTTTTCTATGCCTCTGGCGGACGCTATGACAGCCCTGCATTCCACACAGAAAGCAGCATGCCTGGTGGCGAGTACGACAAATTATGTAATAATATTGGCGAAAAACAGCATCTTTTTGATATGAATACCGGGCATTATTCCGTCGATGGATCCATTACATTTGAAGATGTGGGTTTGCGTTTTTTTGGCCCCACATTCATTCATAATTCATTCGGACCATTTGACAACATTGAAGATCCCATGGATGCCATATTCCACATGAGCTTTACAACAGACATGTTAAAGCCAAAGGAATTTGATCATGAATATGTCACATTGCCAGATGAACGCATTGACATCAACAAAGAGGAATATAAAATTTTCCTAGACGATCCCAATAATTCCACATCACTATGCGCAAACAATATGAACAATCGTACAATCTTAGGAGAGACAGCCGATTCATGGCGTTTTTTTGAAGGCTTATTATTCGAAGATGCCGCTGGCCAAATACCCAATGGATGCCCAAGTAAAAAAGATGATTATAACGGTGGCGCTGCATTTATTCGTGGTAAATCAATTGATTTTGACACTGGCAATATGACATTGGCATCGGCAGCTAAATTTGGTTCCAATAAAGAACTGTCCTTTGCATTTAAGGATATTATGATGTTTATCATTTTAAATGGATGGATTTGTGATCCCAATGGTTCTGAAGAGCAATTCGAAGGTAGCCTCTGTTATTCGCATGAACTTAATGAGCGAGATGCAGGCAGTCAAAAATCAATTATTCGGCCAAACTAATATATATTACAGTGCAACATATATCTAACACAGCGCATATTGAGATTATCTATAATCCGCAATAATTAATGCTCATTCGTTAATTCAACACAGAGGAGAAAAAATGAGCACACTAAACATCAAGGAAGTTGAAAAAATCGGTTGGGAAATCAATGCAGCCAAGCATGCGGCTGTTGAAACACCTTTTACCAAAGAACCAAACGATGATGCAATCAATGCATCCGGGCAATTCCAACTGCATATTCCGTATACGGATACAGATGCATTTATGGTTGGCATATTCTATCAGGGTCATGGCACCAAGGATCCAATGACCTCAACAACTCAAGATCACAGCAATTTATCACTTCTATTTGGACCAATTCATGAAACAAAATACGTTAATAGACGTGGGCAATTATCATGGTCCACAGTAAATCAAGGTCAATCCGGTATTGGCATTGGTGAAATAACGTTTAATGAAAGAGATGGCATTGACGAACAATCCATTGATACTGTCAACATTCATAAACGCCTCTCATTTGGTGTACGAACTTATATATCTTCACAAGCCTTTATTGGTATATCACCATTTTTTGAATATGGCACATCTTCTGGCACATATAGTAATGGCGACGATTTAAACAGACTGCATATTCATTATGGCCTATCTGTCAATATTGGAAAGAGCTTTCGCTCCACTAATACAGGGGATATCCCGCCAAACAGTACATTGCATGATATAGAACTTATTGCGACGGATTTGCATGCATTATTTCTTAGCCTCCAAATGAATAAAGGAATTGTCAACCCTCAAGAAGATTTAGAGGGTTATTTAAATCCAAATAGCACCTCATCAGGAGTGAACACACAAAGTGAATTTGCAAACTTTAACTTTATATTAAGTCTAGCTGGAACCTTTGGAACCAATGACGCGGCATTAAAGTCCAATAATTTATTTCTTCATGCACTCATTAAAAGTGGACTGGGGGTATTGACACTTGCCAATTCAGATCACACCGCCAGCAAAAAGTTGGGCAGTTCGCAATTGGCTAATGGCATGCATCTATTGGGATATCGATTATTTATTGGCACACCTAAGAAACGCGACTATATCAGCGATAAATCAATTGCCAATCGAGAAATCGCATTATCATCCATCTTTTTTCTAGCCGGATTATTTGCATCACAGGTATCCGACTCTGTGGGGCCAGGCATTGTCCAACAAATAGCTGTAAAACCACTTAAATTATCCAAAGCAAATACAGCGTATTTAGTTGGCATGGATAATGACTCTAGATTTGCCTATACACAGCATACCAGCTATAAAATGTTCTTTACAGATATCAGTGCGGCATATGGTGATGACAACGGCAATGCCATATTTGCAAGTGCGGGACTCACAGCAGATCACAAGCTATTTAAACCATTTGCAGGACTCACTCATGCCATAAAATTCGATATTAGCGATACAACGCAATCCATTATGGGTACCGCAGGATTACAGCTTAACATTGGAAAACTCTCAGTCATGGGAAAATACATTGGCAATCCTGCTGAAGATAATTCGGATCATTCATTGATCGGCGGCGTAGGGTTTAATTTGTAGAAGAATGATTTATATTCCAAAAGGACAGGCACATTGCCTGTCTTTTTTTATGCATAATGGGGTCGTTCAACACCCCCTAAAATTGCTATTTCGATGACACTCCCATAATTTGCTTCTATAGATTCCTATGGGCAAGCGCATGGTACTTCTGCGGGCGTGCTCTTGGAAGCTACCCAGTTTGCAAAGCAAGCGATATAGGGAAGACTCCGACGGCTTTTGCCGAGCCCTTAAAAATTGATCAACAATACAGTCCCTTAAGAGTAATATAAACAGCCACTTCTTTCTCAACAGAAGGAGCAAAGGATTTTTGAGCGTGTATATTCTCTCGAATTTGTGAGGAACTTATATTTGGAATGGTACTATTTTCGCCACGATGAATATCGATAATATCCACCATGCTTTTAATCTGATCCATATCCTGCCATTGCTCCTCCTCATGCCTCACATCCAACCCACGAATTAAAAATAATCGATGTGACGTATATTGTTTTTTCAAGTGACGCAATGTACGCACTGTATGACTCGTATTGCCTAATTGTTTTTCAATGTCAGAAATTATAATGGGCAAAAGCAATTTTCCAAACCCAAGTTGGCACATTTTAAATCGATGTTCAAATGAGATTAATTTTTTTCCAAAAGGGTGTAAATAACATGGAATAATTATAATCTCATCCACATGATTTTGATTAAATAAATAATTACAAATTGCAATATGCCCTCTATGAGGTGGATCAAAGGACCCGCCAAATATTGCAATACGCTTGGCTTTTCCCATCATAGCTCTCCTCTTGCGAAATCAGATAAAACATATTATGGTCTGTTTTGTTATGAAACTCAACCATGTTATTTTAGTAATTAAAAATTTAAATATAGCCGCAAGCACATGCAATCAATCCAATGAATCCCATCACCAAAGCATCGCACATGTCACCAATATTTTAAAAAAATATAATATTACTTACACGTTTTCTACTGATATATACGACCCTCATGGGGATTTAATTATCTCCATTGGTGGTGATGGTACATTCTTAAGTGCATGCCATAAGTACTCGCGCATTCCCATTTTAGGAATTAATTCCATGCCCATGCATTCAGTCGGTTTTTTTTGTGCAATTACTGCTGAAAATTTTGAAAACTACCTTATACAGCTAAAAAATAATATTGTTACAAGTACGATGTTAAACGTATTATCTATCTCTATTCAAAACCAGCCAAAACCCTTTATTGCTATTAATGATGTATTGTTTGCATGCCAACGGCCATCGGGCCTGGCTAAATATGCAATTACTATTGGTGAATTAAAAGAAAACCAACGAAGCTCAGGCATATGGATATCCAGTGCTGCTGGATCTTATGGCGCAATTCTATCGGCTGGCGGACAATCAATGCCGATCAATAGCGCCGACATTCAATTTTTTGTTAGAGAACCATACCGATTTCAATCAGCATCCTATCGGCTGAGCAATGATATTGTTTCAAAAGGAAATACAATTGAACTACTCCCTCAAGCCACTGATATTGCACTCTATATTGATGGAAATATCGATATGATTCCACTGGATAACCAAGAAATCGTTCAAATAAAATCACTGCCAAGCCAGATCAATGTATTCCTACCCAGCAATAACATAAAAAATTAATTTTTCACTTGAAACTGATTTGTATCTGCAATGAAAATCTGAAGCGACATTTTTAATTTTTCTACTTCTTTGCAAATATCATCACGATTTGATTGAATACTTATCCCCTCAATATGTCTAGCTATCTGACATAGCTGATAAGCACTCATATTTAAACACGCACCTGCAATCGAATGTGCTTGTTTTTTAATTTCGTCAATATTTCCCTGATTAAGATAAGTTTCAATATCGTTGATACGCATTGCTGTATCATCTATAAAATCATGAAGTAGCTCAGCCAATAACGATCCATCGCTGCCAATACGATTTAGAAATTCCTCATGATTAAATACAATGCTAGATTTTTCATTGTCACCATCAGTATTTTTTTTATCCGCATCTTCAAGATGCATACCTACAAACTTTGACAACATATTTTCAATTACATTGGGCTGTATTGGCTTGGATATATAGTCATCCATTCCTGTATTGATACATTTTTCACGATCCCCCTTCATTGCATGCGCTGTCATAGCAATAATCGGTAATATCTTATTTTTTTCTCCAGCCTCACCCAAACGAATTTTTTTAGTTGCCTCATAGCCATCCAATTCTGGCATCTGACAGTCCATAAATACCAAGTCATAGTTATTTTTAGATAATTCAGTCAATGCATCTTCTCCATTCATCGCACATGTCACCTTAAAACCCATATTAGAAATCATCTTAGTAGCGACACTTTGATTTACAATATTATCCTCTACCAATAAAATAGATATGGATTCTTTGTTTATCTCCTTTATCCTATTTTGAATTTTATTAGTTGAAAGCTCATCAGTATTTTCATTTTTTATTATCCCCAATGACTGAACAAGGCATTCAAATAATTGATTTTGTCGAATAGGCTTTACTAAACAGTCTTTAACACCATTGTCATGCATAGTTTTCATATCATAATTGCATACCAATGATGTCAACATGATTAGCTTTGTTATATCTGGATTTGCATTTGATTGAATATGCTGACAAAAATTAAAAATTTCCAGATGTAATGTTGCACTATCCACTAAAACAATATGAAAGGGCTGATTTGCTGCAATCGATTCATTAAATATATTTAATGCTAAGGCAGCATCGGATACAATCTGACAGTCACAACCCCAGAACCTTAATATAGATGATAATAGATTTTGATTACTTTTGTGCTCATCCACTATTAATATGCGGGCATTTGATAATTCACCCTGACTACCTTGAATAGGTTGATTAATCATTTGTTTTTTTAATGATATGCCAAATGAAAAAGTGGAGCCAACACCTTCCTGGCTATCCACAGTAATTTGACCATCCATTGCCTCAATGAGTTGTTTGCAGATGCTAAGGCCCAAACCTGTTCCACCATATTTACGTGTCATCGATGAATCAGCCTGCACAAACGACTCAAAAAGTTGATCAATCCGCTCATTAGGAATCCCAATACCTGTATCGCTGATACTAAACTGAAGAGCTATACAATTATCATCTTCTTTCTGCATTGAGATAATTACAGCAACCTCTCCTTTTGAGGTAAATTTAATCGCATTCCCAATTAGATTTGTTATAATTTGTTTAATGCGGTTAAAATCACCCTGCAAAAAAGAAGGAATATTGGGATCTATCAAACATGTCAGCTCCAATGCTTTTTCATAGGCTTTCACTGATAGCATGGCAACGGTTTCTTCAATTACATCCCTTAAATTAAAATCAGCTACTTCCAATTCTAATTTTCCTGCCTCAATTTTTGATACATCCAAAATATCATTGATAATCGTTAACAATGTTTCACCACTATTTTTTATAAGCTCTACATATTGCCTTTGCTCAGAATTAAGCTCTGTAGTCAGCAATATATGCGACATCCCAATAACACCGTTCATGGGAGTGCGGATTTCATGACTCATATTGGCTAGAAAATCACTCTTTGCTTGACTTGCAACTTCAGCTTGATGTTTTAGTTCATTGGCATGATGAATTGATTCTTCTAAGTCCATATTGCTCTCCTCCAATTTTTCATTTGCACATTTCAATTGCTCTTCATACTTTTTCCGTTCAGTTATATCCCGAACAACTGCTTGTAGTATATGCCTACCATCCAATTCCATGGCATCTAATAACACCTCTGCAGAAAATATATCGCCATTTAAACGCTGATGCATCCACTCAAACCGATTGTTTCCATGCTCAAAGGCATATTGAATTCGTTCTTTCGCTAGCGATATTGAATCCGTACCACAGGGTTGATTGGGTGGTGATAAATCGGAGGGATGATTTGAACAAAACAGCTCTCTGCTAGAGCATTGAAACATTTTTAACGTCGCATCATTGCAATCAAAAAAACCTGTATCGTCCAGCAACATCACCGCATCACTTGTTGAATTATATAATGTACGATATTTTATTTCAGAACGAAGTCTATTTTCTTCTATTTTTTTCTGTTCCGTAATATCAAAAAAACTTTCCACCAATATATCTCGGCCATTTAAGTTTAAGCGTGCCACTGATTTATAAATAGGTATTTCTTTATTTGATCCAGCGACATGCACCGTACATTCAGAACAATCCACTGTTTTGTTTAAATCTGTAATCGGACAATCACCTTGTTTTTTAGAACATATAAATTTACGGCAAGTCTTACCAACAATATCTTCCTTTTTTAACTCAATCATCGATAAAGCGGCTGGATTTGCATCTATAATCAGATGAGTTTCCACATCAATTAAAACAATCCCTGTTTTCACTGCATTTAATATAGCATGCATTTCTTCTTTATTTTGTTGCAGAAAATTTTTGGGATCCTTTTCCAATGTAATATCTTTATCCATTCCCCGATAACCCACAATATCACCATTGTCATCCTTGATGGAAATCATATATGATTGCATGCATTTCATTTGCCCATCTTCAGCCATAATCCAATTTTCAACTTGCTTTGCTGATAAATTGTCTACATCACCACTAAAAAAAGAATGCACTAAATTGCTCTGACAAATTGTCATTCGCTCAGATCGATGTTCCCCAATTAATTCAGCTGGCTCATAACCCAATATCTGTTTTATTTCCTTAGAGCAGTAAACATATTTTCCTTCTTTATCGACTTCCCATATCCAATCTGCAACATCACTCATAATGTTACAGAATAATTCATCATCCTTTTGCATACATTTATTTTGTTTATTTTTCGATTCAAAATTCATAATTTCCCTCACTTCTATTATTTAATAAATAATTATTACACTATATTAAAATGAAATTACAGATAAAACAACATTCTGAATTAATTTATCCATTTTCAAGGATTTTTTATCACCCCTTCACCAGAAAAAACTGGCAAAACCATTCTATCTCATTTATTTTGCAAGCTTGTGTTGATATCAAATAAATCGATTATTTATTACGCTAGATGATTGACAATAAAATCCCCATGATGATAGAAAACCTTGAAATTCAGGAGTCGTCCAATGGTAAGACGCCAGTCTCTGGATCTGGTTATCGGGGTTCGAATCCCTGCTCCTGAGCATAAAGAAGCCGCCGAAAGGTGGCTTTTTTTATGCTCTGGAGTAGTCGTATGAGAACCCCGTGGTTCGTACGCAGCCGTTTTGTAGCGGGCATATTTATATGCTCGATACAATTACGGATGTGGATACTTGGAGTATGAGGCAATGGGGTATATTGCCGAATGATTACGTAGAGTGAATCCTTGGCTCCTGAGCATAAAGAAGCCGCCGAAAGGTGGCTTTTTTTAATGGACTACTATAAAATCTGAAGGCCCGCACATTCTGCAATCAAACGCTTAATATCGCCATTACTAAACTGAACAGTCACTCGATGCCCAGCGCTCGTTGCCTGGCAGCTAGATACAATACCCTGACCAAATAGCGGATGAGACACTGTCACACCCTTTGCGTATTGCGACTGTTCACATGCAGGTGTTTGATCAAAGTCCATATCATAATCAACATCAGACGTATAACCCATGCCCTGGTAATTAGTTGATTGAGCAACTGATTGTTTACCAATACGTGTCAAGTAATCCTCTGGAATTTCTGCTAAAAAACGAGACGCCGCATTGCATTTTTCCTGACCAAATTGCCGACGGCGAAATGCATGGCTTAATGTCAAATGCTTTTCTGCACGCGTAATCCCCACATAGCATAATCGACGTTCCTCTTCCATTTCCTCTGGCTTATCATGCGATCGAATATGTGGAAATAGTCCCTCTTCCATGCCCACCATATAGACCGCTGGGAATTCCAAACCCTTGGCTAAATGAATTGTCATGAGTGTAATCATACCTCGGCTGTCGTCTAATTGATCCACCTCTGATACCAATGCCACTTGATCCAAAAACTCCGCCAATGCATTATTCGCATTTTCAGGAATAAACTCCTCCATTGCCGATACCAGCTCATTGATATTTTCTAATTTTGACTCCGCATTTACAGAACTTTGCGTGGTTAATGATTCAATATAATTTGTTTTTTCAAGAATATAGCGCACAAAGTCACTCAGTGGCATAGGATAGGCCTGTACGCACTCCATAATTATAGACTTAAACTGGCCAAACCGCGTTGCAGCTGACTTTTGAATGATACCTGATTGAATACTAGCATCAATAGCATCGAATAAACTTATTTGATGTGCAGTTGCATATGCAATTAATTTTGACACACTTGTTTTGCCAAGCCCCCTGGCAGGAACATTGACAATACGCTTAAATGCAATGTCATCGGACGAATCCATAATCAAGCGCATAAATGCCAGAATATCTTTTACTTCTGCACGTTGGTAAAAACGAATACCGCCAACAATTCGATAGGCAAGGCCATATTGTCTAAATACATCTTCAAATGGCCTGGATTGAGCATTTGTACGATAGAACACGGCTATTTGGTTATGATGAACGCCCTGCAAGGCGAGTTTCCCTATATCTTTGGCAACCCACTCCGCCTCATGCCGCTCTGTTTCACAAGACAGCAATCGTATTTTATCACCTGCATTATTTTCAGTCCAAATGGTTTTATCCCGACGACTAAAGTTATTTTTTACTACTGCATTGGCCGCATTTAAAATAATCTGCGATGATCTATAGTTCTGAACGAGCTCAATTGACTGAGCCCCAGGAAAATCTTTTTCAAATCTCAAAATATTAGACACATCCGCGCCGCGCCAGCGATAAATGGATTGATCTTCATCACCTACCACACAAATATTTTTTTGTTTATTCGCTAATAGCTTCACAAATTGATACTGCGCATTATTAGTATCTTGATACTCATCCACCATAATATAATGCCACCTATTATGATAGCTTTCCAATACAGTGGGATTCTCATTAAATAACTGAACTGTTAATCGAATTAAATCGCCAAAGTCCATGGCTTGCAGTGCATCCAATCGTTTTTGATACGCCTCATAAATTTTTCCCACTGTTTTTAAAAAGATATTATCTTGATTTTCTTTGATATACGCACTGACATCCAAACATGCATCCTTGGCCCGACTAATTCGTTCCAATACACCTCTTGGTGAAATACGTTCAATACTCAAGTTAAGCGTCATCATACACTCTTTAATTAATGCCATTTGATCGGCATCATCATAGATGACAAAGTTCTGACTATAGCCGATCATCTCTGCATGCGATCGCAATATTCGCAAGCAAAGCGAGTGAAATGTACCAATACTTAAATTTCGAAAATCACCGATCAATGAATTAACGCGTGTTTTCATTTCAGATGCGGCTTTATTCGTAAATGTCACAGCTAATATCTGATATGGCGATATATGGTGATGATGAATCAAATGAGCAATGCGCTGTACAAGAACGCGTGTTTTGCCACTGCCAGGCCCGGCTAGAATAAGTAATGGGCCATCTTTATGGCGTACAGCAATTTCTTGATTGGGATTTAATTGCATAATATCTCCAATTATTTTTGTAAAAAATGAAAAGCCTGAAAAATATTTATTCACAGCACTGCGGCTAAGGCGTTTCGTATTTAAATGCTAAACTATTTTATAAATCAATTTTACAATCGACCTGTCACCTTCGAACTTGATCCGGCAACGTACTGTAAAACACCTAAGATCCCTGATCACCACCACTTCGGGGATGACCCCCTTTACGCAACTAGCAATAAGATTTTTTACACCCGCTAATAACAACATAACCTATTCCCTTATGGGAACACCTCTAGTTAAATTTATTCGACAGTCACACTTTTAGCTAGGTTTCTAGGCTGGTCCACATCCGTCCCCTTATGATCCGCAACATAATAGGCCAATAGCTGCAATGGAATTGACGCAAGTATTGGTGTTAAAAACTTACTCACCTTTGGAATGGCCAGTACATCTTTTACCTTTGATCCAATCATAGTGTCGGTCATACTAGCAACCGCAATAACCAATGCGCCGCGTGCTTTGACCTCTTCCAGATTGGACAATACTTTTTCATAAGTCCCATCCTGTGGAACAATGGCAATCACAGGAAGGCCATTATCAATAAGTGCAATTGGACCATGTTTTAATTCACCTGCTGGAAAGCCTTCCGCATGCACATAGGAAATTTCTTTTAACTTTAAGGCCCCTTCCAATGCGACTGGATAATTTAGCCCCCGGCCAATATAGAGCATATTATCGGCATCGGATATATCCTCTGCAATTTTTTGAATTTTTTCTGAGGATTCTAAACAGGTATGCACCAATCGTGGCAATGTTAATAACTCACTAATTCGTTCAGTTAATATTTCAGATTGCATATGCCCTGTTTTGGAGGACAAGTACAATGCAAATAAATAAAGTGTGACCAGCTGAGCGGTAAATGCTTTTGTGGATGCCACACCAATTTCTGGTCCTGCATGAATATACAATGTTGCATCGGCTACTCGAGGAATTGAGCTACCAAGCACATTGCAAACAGCCATTACTGGCGCACCAAGATCCTTGGCTAATCTTTCCGCAGCCAAAGTATCCGCAGTTTCCCCAGATTGGGAGATCGGAATAACCAATGTACGATCCGTAATCATTGGATCGCGATACCGAAATTCTGAGGCATAATCCACGGTAACGGGCATGCGTGCTAAATTTTCAATCATATATTTGCCGACCACACCCGCATGCCATGAGGTACCACAGGCAGTAATCACAATTTGATCAAAATACGGTGTATTCCCATCAAACAAACAATTTAACTCCTCTAAAACCACTGCATTTCGCTCACTACTAATTCGACCGGTTAATACATCCTGCAAAATAGTCGGCTGTTCAAAAATTTCTTTGAGCATAAAATGCTTATAGCCCCCTTTTTCAGCCATTATGGGATTCCATGGAATATTTTGTTTTTTTCGAACAATACCATTCTTTTTTTCATCTAAAAATGAAATGGATTGTTTTTTAATAATAGCCACATCACCATCTTCTAAAAAAATCATATCCTTTGTATATGGCAATATTGCAGGAATATCGGATGCTACGAATTTAGCATCATCCGTTTCACCTACCACCAAAGGGCTTCCATGCTTGACCACATATAATGTATTGGCATCATGAGTATCCATAATTACCAATGCATAAGACCCGGATAATTCATCGCTCGCACGATAAATAGCTGATAAAATATCATTGTTATTCATCTGATAATAAAAATCCACTAACTGGCTGATCACTTCTGTATCTGTCTCCGATGAAAACACACGCCCTTCATCCATTAGCATAGCTTTGACCGCATTGTAATTTTCAATAATACCATTGTGTACGACAACCACATCCCCTGATCGATGTGGATGCGCGTTCACCTCAGACGGTGATCCATGGGTTGCCCAGCGCGTATGGCCAATACCCAAACTGCCATTTATACTTTGTTGGGATAAGCGAATTTCTAACTGATTTAACTTGCCTTCCGTTCGATGAATCACAATACCATCATCACTAAATACAGCAATACCTGCAGAATCATAGCCGCGATATTCTAAGAGTTTTAAACCTTCCAATAAAATGGGCGTTGCCGCATCATTCCCCACATACCCTATTATTCCACACATATAACCTCCCCAAATGATTATTTTTTCTCACGTCGTTTCCAACCCTTAACAACCTTTTGTTCAGAGCGTGACAATGCCAGTGTATTTGCAGCTACATCGTCAGTAATGGTAGATCCAGCACCAATTGTAGCTCCCTTGCCAATGGATACGGGTGCAATAAACTGTGTATCACTGCCCACAAATACACGATCACCGATTGTGGTATGGTGTTTGGATGTGCCATCATAATTGCATGTAATTGTTCCACAACCAATATTAACATCTGCTCCAATTGTCGCATCACCTAAATAGGACAAATGCGACGCTTTTACACCTGGTTTTAACTCACATTTTTTAATTTCTACAAAATTACCTATTTTTGAATGTTTACCTATTTTCGTCTGCGGACGAATACGCGCAAATGGCCCAATAACTGCTTTTTCATCCACTGTGCAATTATCTAAATGGCTATGGGCCTTAATATGCACATTATCCCCAAGAATTACATTATTTAATGTCACACCATTTTCAATCAAACAATTGGTCCCAATCACAGTGCTTCCCAAAATAAATGAATAAGGCATAATTTCCGTATCAACTCCAATGGTTACAGCCACATCAATATGCGTATTGCTATAATCCCAAATACCAATGCCTTCTTGCATATGATGTTTGTTAATACGAGTTTTTAAGGTATCGCGCGCATTTGCCATATCCACTCGATCATTAATACCAATAAAATCATGTGCATTCGGTGCCACATACCCAGAAATGGAAAAATGCTCTTTTAATGCAATTCCAATTAAATCCGTTAAATAATACTCCCCCTTAGAATTCACATTAGAAAGTCGCTTAATTGCTTTTTTGAGCCATGCACAATCAAAACACAATACTCCTGAATTGACTTCTTTGATGGCAAGCTCATCTTCTGACGCTTCTTTGGCTTCCACAATTTTAATAATCCGACCGTCTAAATCCCGTATAATACGCCCATAACTGCCTGGATCCTTGACAATCATTGTTAGCACACCCAACATAGATTTTTTATTTTTAACATCACTCACAAAGGAATTTAGTACTTGCGACTGAATCAAGGGAACATCCCCGCAAAGCACTAAAATATACCCATTAAATTCTTGCAAGGATTTCAATGCTGTTTTCACGGCATGACCTGTACCCAATGCTTTGGTTTGAAATACGCATTCAATATCATTTTCATCCAAATAATCATTTAAATCCCGCTGTTTGGATGATGATACAACGATAATATTGTCATCGGACACATCGACTGCCGCGTCAATAACATATGAAATCACTGGTTTTCCTGCCAATGGATGAACCACCTTAGATAATGCTGACTTCATCCGACTGCTTTTTCCGGCAGCTAAAATAACCGTTGCTATATCTGACATTATACCTCCCATGAATCAAGGTGATGTTCTATATCCTCAACAAAAAACAAACTCAAGTTCTTTTGACAAAATGACATCCGCTATGATAGAAACGGCTGATATTAAGGGGTTTTCTAATAAAATAGATATTTTCTGAAAAACACCGAAGCTAGGCATTTTCGAATAGTCTCATTAATGGTATTTGAGGAGCATTCATGGTTGATAAATTAAAATTCCAAACTGACAAAAAAACACCGCGTTGGTTGATTAACATCTCTGTTCTTGGCATTTTTTTTATTAGCTTATTTGCAGTTCATATCTATTATCAACAAAAAATCATTCAATTAAAACAAGCTCAAACCGCCTCCCTGCCAAATTCCAATAAAATATCAGCTAAAATAACCTCTAAAAGCAGCAATACAGAACAAAAAAAGAATATATCCTCAAAAAACGACCCGAAAATAACTGACGTAACTATTATTGACAAAAATTCTAATGCCGCTGATACGCAAAATGCGCCAAAAGAAAAATTATCCACCGATGAATCGCTTGTATCTACTAAAGAATCAACAATGAGCACTCAAGGACAAGCAAGCACGACCTCTGAAATAAAAGACGCACCAATAGCTGACTTAAAATCAGCGCCCTCTCCCAGTTTACCAAAAGTTAATTCCACCAATACGGCCATTGTGTATTTGGATACACTGGATGATGAGCAAGTTAGGCAAACATATAACTATTTAAATGAAAAAAAGAAAAACATTGATATTCATGCAATTCCCTCCTCAGAGCCAGCAATTACAAGAAATCCACAATATAATAACTCTGAAAATGATGATTATATCCCCTTTGAACAATAATTGGTGACAACTTATGATAGATCAAATCCCTGTTGATAAAATTATTCAAACAGCAATGCATTATGGAGCTGACTTCGCGGAAGTATTTTGTGAGCAAACGCGATTTACAATGATTGACTGTGATAATAATGCAATAGAAAATGTCGCAACAAATTTTGACACTGGTGTGGGCATACGCGTTATTTCAGACAACCGGATTGCCTATGGATCGAGCAATAATTTAGATAAAAATAGCTTATTACAGCTCGCAAAGTCCATTGGCAAGACAGTCAATGCAAAAACACGATCCAGCAAATCCATTCACCTCGTTGAAAATTGCAGCAATACATTGGCCACAGTATCTCAACACCCCTATGGCATTGCATTAGATAAAAAAGCAGACATCGTTACTCGGGCCAATGACCTAGCATGGACCTATCATCCAAAAATCAAACAAGTTAAAATTATGTATCGTGATCGTGTACGTCGCATATTAATTGCATCATCTGAAGGTATATATTCCTGTGATGAACAGGTCGGCACATCATTGCTATTGCAAATTATTGCAGCAAATGACACGCGCATGCAAACATCCAGAGACTCCATATCCGGCAGTATTGGCTTTGAATTATTTGATACTCAACCACCTGAAGAACTCGTTCAGCAAACGGCAGCACGGGCATTGGTTATGTTAGATGCAGCACCAGCCCCTTCTGGCAAAATGCCTGTGGTAATAGATTCCCTTGCAGGAGGAACCATGATCCACGAAGCGGTGGGCCATGGATTAGAAGGTGATCTTGCAGCTGAATCCTGTTCAATATATGCCGACTCTATTGGTAAAGAAATTGCAAACCCAATTATTACTGTTATTGATGATGGTACATTAGAGGGATATCGTGGATCATTCACGCATGACGATGAGGGAAGCGCGGCTCAAAAAACAGTACTTATTGAAAATGGTGTTTTAAAAACATATATGTTGGATCATCGCTATAGCAATATATACAATGCAACATCCACAGGAAATGCACGCCGACAAAGCTACGCACATTTACCTATCGTGCGCATGACCAATACATTTATTGCACCAGGCAAAGATACTCCTAGCGATATTTTAAAACAAACGCCAAATGGATTACTCGTTAAATCCATGGGCGGTGGGCAAGTAAACACAATCAATGGTGATTTTATTTTTGAAGTTCAAGAAGGCTATATGATCGAGAATGGTCAGATCAGCCATCCTGTGCGGGGTGCATCGCTGATTGGAAATGGCCCAGAAATACTTAAAACAATCGACAAGGTTGGCACTGATTTGGGTTTTTCAAATGGAACATGCGGCAAGCAAGGACAACAAGCACCTGTCACATGTGGTCAACCAACAATACGCATTCCTGAAATTGTCATCGGTGGCACCGCATAAAATAAGTATTCTGGGGACTATTCAAATGATATTATTAGGGCATATCCTTAACTGAACACCTAAATATCTGTCATTGGATTTGGCCCGATAATCCAGTATTTACAAGTATTTTATGGATCATCGGATCAAGATAATGACAAAAAGATATGGCTTCGAAGCTGGTTGTTCCAAAGGACACTCCCTTTTTAACTGCCTCATAGTTGAAAGTATTATCAATGACACCCTTTTCTCCCTATTCCTACAACTATTTTGACTCTATTACCTCTACTCATACGTATATAAAAGATAATTATTCCAGATTGCCACCATTTCAAATTATCCATGCAGGATATCAAACAAACGGTCGCGGTCGGCTTAATCGACAATGGCAAGCGCCAAAAGACAGCTCCTTATTGATCAGCATCCTCTTACCTGCTTTTGCGCCTATAGATCAACTTGCGTGTATCGGACATACAATGGCTATTGCCATTACATCTGTGCTGGAATACTATTCATTAACCGCAAAAATCCGCTGGCCAAATGATATTATCATCGCCAATAAAAAAATAGCAGGCCTATTGACTGAAGCAATTTTTAAAAAAAATACATTATATGGTTGTATTGTCAGCATTGGTCTAAACTGCAATCAATCTTTAAATGAGCTACAAACAATTGATCGACCCGCCACATCATTGCACTGCGAAATCAAGCAATTGATTGATCAGTCACAACTTCTTGAGCGCATTATTCATGAATTTCATCCACTCTATGAACGTGTCATACATATGGGTTTTCATTCAATCATATCATCCTATGAAAAAAAAATGGCCTATTTAAACGAAGAAGTATTGATCGATTTATCTAAACGCGTTATGAAGGGTTATCCTATAGGCATTACAATGACGGGTGAACTTCGATTAAAAGATAAACATAATCAGCAATACACAATATGCACTGGTGAACTTACTCGATTGCATGCAGTAGAAAGTACAATATGATTGAAAGTGGACTTCAAATCTTAATAATTGGCATGCTCACTGTGTTTTTTGTATTATTTTTTTTAATTATCAGCATGCATATGAGTAGTAAAATCATTGCCCGATTAGTTCCTCAAAAAAACTTATCTCCTGCACCCACCACAAAAAATAGTCCTATACCTGCGATCGCTATGGCAGCAATATCAAAATTCAGACAAAGATAATACAGCCCTCATTCTAAAGGAGCATTCAATGACAACCACTAACCGCGTACACATTACAGAAGTTGCACTACGCGATGCACATCAATCACTATTTGCAACACGCATGCGTGTTGATGACATGCTTGCCATTGCAAGTAAACTCGATAAGGTTGGCTATTGGTCTCTAGAATGCTGGGGTGGCGCCACCTTTGATGCATGTATTCGATTTCTAAATGAAGATCCATGGGAGCGAATTCGTAAATTAAAAAAAGCACTTCCAAATACTCGACTTCAAATGTTACTTCGCGGCCAAAATCTATTGGGGTATCGTCATTATGCAGATGATGTGGTCGATCTATTTGTTAAACATGCATGTGAGAATGGTGTGGATGTTTTTCGCGTATTTGATGCATTAAATGATATACGCAATTTATCCCAAGCCATACAAGCAATTAAAAAAAACAATCGTATTGCTCAAGGCACAATATCCTACACCGTCAGCCCTTTTCATACAATTGAGCGTTTTATTGAACTTGGAAAAGAATTGGAAAACTTAGGATGCGATTCCATTTGTATAAAAGATATGGCTGGTCTCTTAACACCAATAGCCGCATGTGATTTAGTTACTGGATTAAAAAATACAATTTCTATTCCTATATCAGTTCATAGCCATGCAACCACTGGCATGGCAGCCACAACACTTTATAATGCCATTCATTCTGGATGCGCACATATTGACACGGCTATTTCATCATTAAGCTTAGGCACATCTCATGCACCTACCGAAAGCATGGTGGCCATGCTTGAAAATACAATCTATGATACCATGCTGGATTTAAACCTACTCACTGATATAGCTGAATATTTTAAACATATTCGAAAACAATACTCAGAGTTTGAAAGTTCATTTAGTGCGGCAGATGCACGGATTTTATCCTGCCAAATTCCAGGCGGTATGTTATCCAACTTAGAAAATCAGCTTAAAGAACAAAATGCGATCGACAAGCTAACCGATGTCATGAAAGAAATACCCATTGTACGCAAGGACCTCGGCTATCCACCACTTGTCACACCCACATCTCAAATTGTAGGCACACAAGCCGTACTCAATGTACTTCAGGGAAGATATCAAACAATTACAGCTGAAACAAATGCTCTCATTGGTGGACATTATGGAAAAACACCTGCGCCAATTGATTCTTCTCTTCAAAAACAAGCCCTGGGTGATGCGCACGCAATTACTTGCCGACCTGCAGATTTATTAAAATCAGAGCTTCCATCGTTGCGTAAACATGCTGATCCTGCACATCGATCTGATGAAGATATTTTAACTGCCGCATTATTTCCAAAAGTAGCTCCTATATTTTTTAAATCACGATCACAGAAACAATCTGATACCCAACCTAGTGGCGCGACTAGTAAAAAATTAAAATCACAGACCAACAAATGCAATACGGGTATTTATACAGTCACCATTGATAATATAGCTTATGAAGTAATTGTAGAGGAACATCCTGATAAATCAGCCACAATACAAACAATTGCACCATCCAAACAATGCATTGCCACTGCAACAAATAACACCATCATTGAGGCTCCATTATCCGGTCGCGTATTGCAAATTCATCAACAAATGGGGGCACAATTATCTGAAAGCGATATCATTTTAACGATCGAAGCCATGAAAATGGAAACAGAAATCAAAGCATCTCTTTCTGGAAAATTGGATCAACTATTTGTATCCGAGGGCGATGATTGTATGCAAGGAGAACCACTATATGCGATCAAATAATGCTCTAATTCGTATTATGTTCTTCTGTATTCTAATGACATTTTTTTTATCACCTGCGCTATGTAAGGCACGCATACATGCAACAAGCAATAATACCATTGATTTACAATCCCTTAGTTCACGGATAATCAAATCCACGGGCATTTATCAGTTTATCTATGGCGAACGAAAAAGTGAGAAAAAACAAGAGACCCATGTCACAGTAAAAAAGAAAATCAATCAATTACCTGCAAAAGGCTGGATGAAACTAATTATGATTGGTATTGGCGCTATATTTGTTTTTCTAGCCATTGTTAAAAAATTTGAACCGCTTTTATTACTTCCTATTGGCTTTGGCACAATACTTACGAATATTCCATTGGGTGGATTAGCAGTGCCAGGGGGATTATTCTCCTATTTTTTTGATATTGGCATTGCCACCGAAGTATGCCCATTGCTTATTTTCATGGGAATCGGTGCATTAACTGACTTTGGTCCATTGCTTGCCAATCCTAAAACAGCACTTCTAGGAGCTGCAGCTCAATTTGGTATATTTGCGACCGTGATTGGCGCATTATTACTTGCTAAATATGGCGGATTTCATTTTAGCCTACAAGATGCATGTTCTATCGGTATTATTGGTGGTGCAGACGGTCCAACATCCATTTTCTTAGCCAATCAGCTATCCCCGCATCTCTTAGGTGCAATTGCAGTATCTGCATATTCATATATGGCACTCGTGCCACTAATCCAACCGCCCATTATTCGATTACTTACCACGCGCAAACAACGACAAATTGTCATGTCGCAGCTACGTCCAGTGGGTAAAGTAGAAAAGATTTTTTTTCCACTGATACTATTACTCGCATGTATTTTATTTTTACCCACAGCCACACCACTTATCGGCATGCTGGCTTTTGGAAATATTATGCGCGAATCAGGTGTTGTTGAGCGTTTATCAAAAACAGCTCAAAATGAATTGATCAATATTATTACTATTTTTCTTGGACTGGGTGTCTCTACACAACTTTCTGCAGAACAATTCCTACAATTTGAAAGCATCGGTATTTTATTACTTGGATTAGGTGCATTTTCTATTTCTACTGCAGCTGGACTTGGCTTTGGCCAAATCATGTATTTACTTAGCCATGGAAAAATAAATCCTATGATTGGTGCTGCAGGAGTCTCTGCTGTACCAATGGCAGCACGTGTAGTTGCCAAAGAAGCCAGCAAAGAAAATCCAAATAATTTTTTACTCATGCATGCCATGGGTCCTAATGTGGCAGGTGTCATTGGCACAGCTATTGCGGCAGGTGTACTTATTGCAGTATTCCAGTAATTATACACTTATTTTATGAAGATAATGCAAACAGTATTGGCACATAAAACATGCTGACCCGTTACAATCAGATATATATCGTAATCAATTCTTGGATAATGAATAGTCCGAACTGGCTATAATCAAAACAAGCTCCCCTTTTGGGCGCACATCAGTATATTTTTCTGACAACTCAATGAGCGTTCCATGATCAAATGTCTCAAATGTTTTTGTCAGTTCCCGGCATAAACATGCCTGTCGATCACCAAGCACTGCTATACAATCAAGTATATGCCGATATGCTTTCCATGGTGATAGATAAATAATGAGAGTATGATTATTCATCGCAATTTGTTCCAATGCGCGAATACGTTTCCCCTTTTTATCCGGTAGAAAACCGATAAATGTAATTGTATCGCTTGGCAAACCAGAGGCACTAAGCGCACATGTTAATGCAGATACACCTGGAATAGGAACTACTTGAATTTTATTGGCATGTGCGTGGCTAACGAGGCTATACCCTGGATCCGATATACATGGCGTTCCTGCATCGCTAATCAAGGCCACATTGTCACCTGATTCCAACGATTGAATCATTCGCTCTACTTTTTTATGTTCATTGCCCAAGTGAAAACTCGTCATGGGCGTATTTATATTATAATGGGATAGCAATCGTTTTGAAATACGCGTATCTTCCGCCGCAATAATATTGACTTCGCTTAAAATACGAATTGCCCGATGGGTCATATCCTCTAAATTACCAATTGGAGTTGCAACAATATATAATATACCTGCCATTAGAACTCCAACTTTCTTGCCAAAGGAATACGCCGCCCCATACCATAGGCCTTAGAAGTGATTTTCAAGCCAGGCGCTGCTTGCCGTCGTTTATATTCATTACGATCAACCATATGAATGACTTTCTTAACAAGTGCCAAGTCATAGCCTGCATTTGCAATACCTTGACTACTTTGTCCATCTTCGATATATGCCTGTATAATTGCATCCAGTTGTTCATAATCCGGCAATGAATCGGCATCCAATTGACCGGGTCGAAGTTCCGCTGATGGCGGTTTTTGAATGGTATTCATTGGAATGCATTCATTATCGCGATTTAAGTAATTAGCTAAACGATATACCATATTTTTTGGAACATCCGACAACACAGACAATCCCCCTGCCATATCACCATATAATGTACAATATCCCACGGACAATTCTGACTTATTTCCAGTAGACAAAACCATGGCATTTTCTGAATTGGAAATTGCCATAAGAATATTACCGCGAATTCGTGCCTGAATATTTTCTTCTGCTAAAGTGACATTATCCTTGGCATGATCAAAACAAAGTGTTGAACGATATTGATTATAAATCGAATTTATTTCATGAATACGATAGTTAATATTTAAATTTTTTGCCAATGATATGGCATCGTCAATACTATCTTGGGATGAAAAACAAGATGGCATCAATATGCCCAATACATTATCAGCACCCAATGATTTAACTGCAATAGCAGCCACTAGCGCAGAATCAATACCACCGGACAAGCCAATTATCGCACGGCAAAAACCACACTTTTTCATATAATCGGATAACCCTAAGGCCAAGCATTGCAGTATCATATAGTCATTATCATAGTCATGATGATTTTCAGCCTGACATGTATTTAGATCAATTATTGCAACTTCCTCTTGGCATAACGCCGCCTCATAAATAACATCCCCGCTGTCAGAAAAGACCATACTACGGCCATCAAATACTAGCTCATCATTTCCTCCCACTAAATTACAATATACAATGGGCAATTGATGCGATAGTGCAGCTCGTTGAAGCTCGTGCAATCGAAGGTCATGCTTGCCAATGACAAATGGTGATGCGGATAAATTGATAATAATGTCCGCGCCCTTTTCTTTCAATGATCGCACAGGATCATATGTATATGATATCCGATTATCAACACATGCATTCGACCAAATGTCTTCACAAATAGTAATGCCAATTTTTTTATCTTGAATGGAATAAATAGATTGCTCATTCGCAGAACTGAAATAGCGCTGTTCATCAAATACATCATATTCTGGCAATAATATCTTATCCTGCACATGTACAATATCACCATGATGCAATATTGCGGCAGAATTATAGATATTTTTATTATCCTTACAGTAACGTGCATAACCAACTATCATAGGTATCTCATGAATGTGATGAGAAATTTCATTAATAGCATGCAAGTTTTTCTCTAAAAAAGATTGATCGTGCAACAAATCACGTGGTGGATATCCACATACAGTAAGCTCTGGAAACACAATAAGTGACGGCATTTCCTGACATGCACGTTTATATATGGACACTATTTTTTGAGTATTCCCTTCAAAATCACCGATAGTAGTATTAATTTGAGCAATGACTATTTTCATGAATTATAGACCTTCTATATGGTAATAAATCGCAATATCTCTGGGAATTTTTGCCTGATTTAATTTTACATTCACGTACAAAATCTCATCCCTATATTCGCTGAACAACCTATTCTCAAATATTTTAAATGATTTTACATCTGCCTTACTAAGTATCTGAATTGATTTTGCAAATAATGAATCAATGGCGGGCTTAAGCATATTCATATTAATATCAAATCCATGTTCTAATTTCACAAGAGCACCTTGGTCCAATAAAAAAGCAAATTGAATGCCAGCTGCACGGCCTATATCCGTATGCTGACCAAAGCGCAAATAGCGAAGAATATTGCCAACATATGCCACATAAATGCTATCCAGCTGGTTTTTTGTTAGCAAGCGTTTGTTCATTAATATTGCGGCTGCCCATGATGCCCCTGTTTGATTTTTAATATTTTTTATTGTTTGGAAATGACTACCAAGTGCCTGAGATATACTTTGCGAGGAATCCATCACCGTATTATGAGATTGCGGCCCTAGTAATAACATAATCATTTGAACAATCGAATAGTCCAAAAAAGATTGCTCTGTAAGCATTAAATAATGGCTATTGCTCAACATTTGCTTGCTAATTTGTTTTAAAATTTTTGTTTTAGCTTTATAATGATTTTTAAAAATAACTGTTTTATGTTTTTCTTGTTTGGCAATCGGACCAATATTAGGAAGTCGAATTGCAAGTGGCACACCATCATCATGAGCAGTAATACCTGTTGCCAAAATCACATCGATCAATCGGATATTTGGAACTGAATTAATATCACGCTTCACATAGCAACATGGCGCAACCTGTGTTTGTATTAATGATTCAATATATGCCATATTGCGCTTCACATGCGTAATAAATCGCATACCCTTGGGATCGCTTGCACCAATCACAAACTCATAAAAGGCTTTGACCTGATGTGGATCTCGATTGGTTTCAAACGCGCCCATAATAAGTTCTAGTTGATCTGCAGATTTCACCCAAGAGGCATCACTCATTGCATACGGATAGACATCCGTGCTTTCGCAGGATTTTGCATAGTCATGCAGTAGTTGTTTAAACTGTGGTTTTAATCCAGAAATCAATGCCGTATCGCGCAAACGCTCGGCAATTTTTTTCAAATAAGGCTGAAACGGTTCATGGTTCGCATATGGAATTGCAATTAACTGTCCCTCTGAGTTTACTTGAACGGCGGTCAATGGACTTAAAAAGGGGGCTCTTTTAGCGACAGACATTTGATCAATTTGCTTAAATACCCGTGCATTCATATTTTCTGGCCACATTATTGCTGCAAACTTGGAATCAATTAATGACGCGGCAGCATTTGCATATACTTTGTCACCATACACCGGTGAACGTGGTCCAGCAATACGTTGAAAATATTTTAGCGAATCCATATCTCCATTTCGTATTAACTCTTTTTCTAAAGTAATTGATTTGGGATGATTTTGTAATTTATACAGATCATTTATCCAATACCCAATATCGATTAATTTACGAACCGCTTTTCGATTGGGAGGTGTTAGCACTGCTAAATCATAGGTGGAATGAATGGTAATTTCACGATTAAATGCATCTCTGACATGCTCTTTTCGTTTTTTTTCAATAATCGACTGAATGCGGTCTATGGATTTTCGTAGATAACTCTGTTGGTTATTCTTTATCTTTGATTGATCTGCCAATGGGACGAATAACAATGTTTCATCAATATAAGGTGCATCGTATATATTGCATGTATTTTGCTCAATATCATATTGAAATCGAAAATCAAAATGCTCAGCTGCCACCTGATCAAATGCTTTTCGATATGTATTGTACTGTGATTTTGGACGGTTTACCTTTGAACGACACTCATTGCAGGAATACAAAAAAAGACATGCGATGATCATACTCACTACCATACTGATATGTCCCATCATAAGAATGTCCTTTTGAGCCTCTATCTACGATGTTTGGCAACAATGAGCAGCATCTAGCATTAAAATATCATGCTCATGCATAACACTTGAAAGTGTCTAAAGCCCGCCATTATTTCCCTTGCGCACTTAATAAATACGCCCTGATAAATTCATCCAAATTACCATCCAACACAGAATCAACATTGCCAACTTCCACATTGGTTCGATGATCTTTGATCAAGCGATAGGGCTGAAGCACATAGGATCTAATTTGCGAGCCCCACTCGATTTTTTTCCTATCCTGCTCCAATTTAGATTGTTCATCCTGTTTTTTTTGCATTTCCAACTCATACAGTTTGGCCTTTAATACGCGCATTGCCACTTGCTTATTCTGATGTTGACTGCGCTCATTTTGACAAGCAACCACAATACCAGTGGGAAGGTGAGTAAGCCGCACAGCAGAGTCTGTTTTATTCACATGCTGACCACCCGCACCTCCTGCTCGATAGGTATCAATGCGAAGATCATCTTTTTTAATATCTATTTCAACATCATCATCGATATCTGGTAATACAAACATCGATGCAAAGGATGTATGGCGTCGTTTATTGGCATCAAATGGGGAAATACGTACCAATCGATGCACGCCATTTTCTGCTTTTAAATAGCCATAAGAGTATTCACCCGCTATTGTCACTGTCACACTGCGATAACCGGCACCATCGCCTGGTGTAAAATCAACAATTTCGTATGCATACCCTTTTTCATCTGCCCAGCGGCAATACATTCGAAGAAGCATATTTGCCCAATCGCATGCTTCCGTGCCACCCGCACCGGCATTAATGAATAAGATAGCATTACCCCGATCATGCGGACCAGATAGCATTTGCTTAAATTCCAACTCCCCAATATCCGTCTCAATAGTTGCCAGCAATGCATTGGCTTCTTCCTCAAACGATGGATCATTCGCTTCATCAGCCAACTCAAGCATGGCATCAATATCTGACAATCGTTCCTGCTGGGTACTGATTTGACCAACCACTGTTTTTAATTGCTCACGCTCTTTATTCAATTTGGACGCTCGCTCCTGATCATTCCAAAAATCAGAGTGTCCACTTAAATCATCAATTTCATTAATTCGCTCTATCTTCACATCCAAGTCAAAGATGCCCCCGAATGTCAGCAAGTTTTTTGGATAATAGTTTATATTGATCACTAATTTCTTTATTCAAATTTTCTCCCATCCATCTAAATATTTCCAAACTGTTTTCAAAAAAATCCCTTCAGGATTCAAAAAAGCCCATATTAATTGAAGGTTCCGCGTACTTGCATATTGCCCTCCCCCATTAAGAGAATCATACTTATCAACTTATATTTAAAATTGCTAGTGCCTGTGACAATTAAATTGATGAAACGACCTAACGACCTAAGGAATGGACATCTATTGTTTTGATCCATAAATCATATGGATTTTCTGGATCTTAGGCCTCATGGACCGAGATGACACCCACCATATCCTGTTATATATGGACCTTAGGAATCACATCCGATGACAGTCGTTAGCACGTGCTATCACAGTAACGGCCAGCGAGTTTGCACAGCGCCTAGAATCCTTCGAATTTTGTAGACAGCCCCTTAATACGAATAGGTATGTTTTCCTTGAAAGAATGTATGGCAGACTTGTCCCTTTACCTGCCAGCCATCAAATGGTGTATTCTTAGATTTTGAATGAAATAACTCACTGCGAATTGTTTTCATTGTATTTGGATTAAATACACAAATATTTGCATATTGTCCCACAGCTAATCGGCCGATAGGATCGTTGCCCAAGATGGTTGCCGGCCCTAATGTTAAGGCCTCAATAACGCGCATCATGGTTAGTTTTTGTTCATCCACTAGCGATAGCATTATAGGCAACATGGTCTCCATTCCAATAAGCCCAAATGCTGCTTCTTGAAATCCCATTTCTTTATCCAAAATACTATGCGGTGCATGGTCAGTTGCTATAATATCAATGACTCCTTCAGCCAATGCCTGAATTAATGCCAATCGATCGGCTTCTGTTCGCAAGGGCGGATTCACCTTTGTGTTTGGATCATAATCAGTGGTGGCCTCGTCCGTTAAGATCAAATGATGCGGAGTCACTTCCGCAGTCACAGAAAGCCCTTTTTCTTTAGCACGCTGAATTAGCTCAACACCACTTTTTGTACTAACATGCGCGATATGCAACCGCGCACCTGTCAATGCCGCCAACTCAATATCCCTGGCAATCATCACATCTTCCACAGCATTGGGAATGCCTGCCAATCCAAGTTCCGTGGCATTGGCACCCTCATTCATAACCCCTGAGCCGCGCAAATCAAGATCCTCGCAGTGGGAAATCACTGGCAATGCAAAGGCTGTTGAATATTCCATGGCACGTCGCATCACATTGCTATTCATCACCGGCCTGCCATCATCAGATATTGCACAAATACCTGACTTCGCCATATCGCCTATATTGGCAAGGTCTTGTCCCTTTAGCCCTTTTGTAATAGCACCCACAGGACATACATCTACCAAGCCTACCTCTTTTGCTCGCTGGCAAATATATTGCGTCGTAAATGCATTATCATTGACTGGATTTGTATTTGGCATGCAGCATATTGTGGTATACCCACCTGCGGCTGCCGCTTTTGATCCTGATTCAATATCTTCTTTATGCTCAAAACCTGGATCGCGCAAATGCACATGCATATCAATAAACCCCGGACTAACAAAACAATTCGTGGCATCAATGATATTGCATTCATCAGAAGCATCTATGGACGATTC
>CAYZSU010000015.1:0-37911 GCA_964480565.1 uncultured Myxococcales bacterium
ATCAGGTACAGCCACGGAAGGCGGCGGCAATGATTATACGATTACTGCATCGCCGGTGAGCATTTCTGCAGGCGATACTATTGCCACAATTACGATTACAGTCAATGATGATGCACTCGATGAAATCAGTGAAACCGTGATCGTGACCATGGGCGCACCGACCAATGCCTCCCAAGGTGCGACGACTGTACATACCGCCACGATCGGTGACAATGATAGTTTACCTGATGTAGTGTTTACAGTTGCAAATCAATCAGGTGATGAAGATATAGGTAGCATGACAATAACCGCACAACTATCTGAAATAAGTGGGCAGAATGTGAGCATTCCATTTAGCTTGTCAGGTACTGCCATTGAAGGTGATAGTAATGATTATACAATTACCGCATCACCAGTCAGTATTAGTGCGGGCGATACTACAACGACCATTACCATTACAGCAAATGACGATGCACTCGATGAAAGCAGTGAAACAGCAATTATTACTATGGGATTACCCACAAATGCCATCCAAGGTACAACCACAGCACATACAATTACAATTATGGATAATGATGCCACGCCAACTATTTCAATCACAAGTGCCACTGTGTCTGAATCAAATGAAAGTATTGATTTAACAGTATCACTGTCAGGCACATCTCAATCTATAATTACAGTCGATTACAATAGCCAAAACAATGACGCATTATCTGATTCAGACTATACAAGTATTTCAAATACATTATCATGGAGCGCTGGAAATATGGATAGTCAATCCCTATCCATTCCAATCCTCAATGACCTTATTTCTGAAAATCAGGAAACATTCTCTATCATACTTAGCAATGCATCCAATGCGACTATTTCTGAAAGTACATCAACTGTCACAATTACTGATGACGATACAAATAGCATTGTTCTCACAGAATCAGGCAATAGTACTGAAGTGACAGAGGGATTAAATTCAGATACTGTCATGCTAGTTCTTACAAGCAAACCCACAAATTCAGTTACAATCGATGTTAGTGTCGACTCACAAGTTCTAATTGACTCGAATTCTGAACAAATTATATTTAATGATACAAATTGGAATATCCCGGTAACAATGACTATCACTCCAATTGACGATGATTATTATGAAGAAAATCATACAGGAAATATTGATTTCACAATCAGCTCAGATGATGATCAGTATAACAATCTAACAATTATTGGCAGCAATGAGAATTCATTAATTGCCAGTATAGTGGATAATGACAGCTATGGTATTAGCGTCACGCAGTCAAATGGATCTACTGAAATAGTTGAGGGAGGAAGTAGTGATAGTATTTCAATTGTACTCACTAGCCAACCATTTGATGATGTCACTATAGCGAGTAGTTATTCTCAATCTGGAAAAATTGATCAAATCTCTCCAGCCACAGTGACATTTACATCCGCAAATTGGAGTACTGCTCAGGAAATTATTCTCCACCCAGTGGATAATGATATTGTTGATGGCGCATCAGTAGAAACAGTATCACTTAATGTGACAAGCAATGGTGATACGGATTATAATAGTGTCAGCCTAAATAATATATCAATAACCATCACAGATGATGATAGTGCAGGAATAACAATTACTCACTCAAATAATGACACTGAAATTAGCGAAGATGGACGCACAGATACCATTGAAATTTCACTTACATCTGAACCATATCATGATGTAGTCATTTCATTTCTCTATACGGAGTCTCAGATAATATTTGAGCCCAATACTATAACACTTACTTCCAACAACTGGAATACTGTACAAGAAATTACAATCTCTGCAATAGATGATCATGTAGACGAAGGTGAACATGCATCAACAGCAGTTGCACTACTCACTACAAGTGATAGTGATTATGAAAATTTATCAATTCAAGACATACCCATTGCGATTATTGATAATGATGATGCAGACTTAGATATCAATGCCAATAGCACAATAAATACAGAAGGACAAAATGGTAGTTATAGTCTGCGATTAAATAGTGAGCCCACTGATACTGTATCCATCACTATTACATGTTCAGACAATATATTTGAGGATGATGTAATTCTCGATTTCTTGTCATCAGATTGGAATGTATATCAAGATATACCATTTACAATAGCAGATAATGACTTGGTTGATGGTACACGCACACTAACATGCAATCATTTTTTGAGCAGCTTGGATACAAATTATAATGGCATGGATATCGATGAAGACTTAACTATTTTCGATGATGATTCAGCAACAGGCCTATTAAGTAAATCTACATTATCAATTACAGAAGGAAATGCATTTTCCTATACAGCAGTGCTTGATAGCCAACCAGAAGATAGCGTTACTATTGATTTAAGTGATATCAACGGAATACGATTTATTCCAGAAACAATTATATTTCATTCAGAAAATTGGAATACCTCTCAAACAATTGATGCTATTGTGCTTGAAAATAATAATGAAGATGGGAATAGAAGCATTTCAGTCAATCACCTTGCCTCCAGCAATGATAGTAATTTTAACAATATCAGCATTGGACTATTAAAAGTCACAATCACTGATGATGATAGTGATACAGAGGATAACTATGATGATGGCGTGAAACAGACAGATAATGGCATTGAATTAGTGCAATGTGCATCAAAACAATGCATTGCATCCAGCCAATATGAATGCACAATCAACGCAACTGAATGCAATGCCTTTGTATACAGTAATCTATGCAACTATACATGGAATCAACAAGATGGCGAAAACATCTCATATACATTAAACAATACTTATTCAATAACACTCGGTGTATCTGAAGAAACAACAACATCCTCTGAATTTTATCTCACCGCTAATTGTAATAATATGCAAATGGCTTATTCATTTGCAGTAGAGCCGATTATACAAACAACAACTGTGACAAGGCATACTGGCAGTATTTTGGAAAAACATTTAAATGCAGTCAGCGCTACAGGTGACTATGTTTACCATGATTATATAACTGATTCAATGGGAGACAATATTGTCCGACTACGAACAAATAAGGGTTTAAGAGTTATCACATCCAATAATAGCCCTGATGCGATCAATGTACTTTATATCAGCGGATCAAGTGAAGATAGCTATATTATCATTTCAGATCCAGAATATGATAATAATCGTGGTATTATTATCTCAATCAATGAGGAGTTATTACCTGCCTCCATTTCTGAAATAGATATTACAGATTCATCGATTGAAAGTATTTCTGGTATCTCTATCATACAAGGGTCAAGTGCAAACTCTCAACTTGGCTATAAATTAAATACAGTCAGTTACAATACAATTAATTATATCGCAGCACTCACACCAGGCACAATATATGGATCTATTTATATACTCGATCCTATTGATTTAGAGGCCATGCATATTATCAATGGTATTGAAAATGAAGAAATCAAATCCATAGTATTTGCAAGTGCGGATTTAGACAATAATAACTACTCAGATATATTGATAGGGCTGATTGCTAATAGTAATTCAGCATCACAAAATACATATCCATCACTACCTATTGATGCTTCCATTCAGGCATCATCTGCAATCTTAAATGGTCTTCTATTTAACAATACTATAGACACATTGCTAGACATTGATCATATCAATGATATTGAAATCGCAATTTCAAATGAAGACGATATTCAACAAATTATCAGTGGCAACTTTGATGGTGATCAAATTGAAGATATCATTCTAGTATCTAGTAATTATTGTCAAATATACATAATACAAGGCAGTGCTGACATTACAATCAACAGCATTATTGAACCTGCAATTACCTCTGAATGTGATGAAACATCTGAAATATCAAGTATTACTAGCAGTGATTTTACAGGTGATGAAATTGATGATATTGCAATATCATTTTCAAATAGCAATAATGGAAATGGACGAATTTACATACTACCTGGACAACACATGCTCAATAGAGAAAGCTTCAGTTTTGATCAAGCAATTGAGTATATTGGTAGCGATGACACAAATATCGGTAACTGCCTTTTCTCAGGTGACTATAACGATGATGGTATTTCAGATCTCTATACATGCCTCAATGAAGATCGTAGCATGATTCTTGATATACATAGTAAAAGTATTATTACAAATATGGAAAATACATCGGGTTCTGCTCTAGCTGAAACAAGCTCTATTAGTGGAGATGCAAACTCATCATGCCGATTACAAATAATGAATACAACATATCATTCCTCACTGCCAAATTTAATCGCATTGATTATAATATCCATTTATATGATCATTCGTAAGAAAAAATTATCTTGTAGACCCGCTATGTTCAGGTAAAGAAAAGGTCTTAATATCCTCAAGAATAGATTCATTATTTAAATCCATTGTCCCTGAATAATGATGATACACTGTTTTTTCTGGTAAAACTAACACAGTTGATGGAATGCCATCAACTTTATAATTATCTGCAATCTGACCAGATATATCATCAACAAATATCACATAATCAGGAAATACTGATTTTACTTTTTCAACAGCTACAGGATCATCCTGAACAGCTACCATAATTTGAGTAATACCCTGATCATGAAGCCATTTACTTTTTGAAATCAACTGTGGCAATTCCCTTTTGCACTCTGGACACCATGTAGCCCAAAAATGAATGTACAGATATGAAGATAATGCATATAGAGAAGAATATTGCTGGCCTTGATAGGATAATGGAAAATCAGGTGCAGATTCACCTTTTTTTAATCCCTCTGATGATGAAAAAACAGCTATCATATAGAATATGATAGCTGCAATAAATATACTATTTCTAACAATACGGCGCTTAATCATGATAACTATTCAGCAGAAGTAACATCATCTACAGATTCAACTGCTTTAGTATCAACAACAGCTGCATCTTCCTTTGCTACGACCTCTTTCTTAGTAGATTTATCAGATCCTTTTTTAACTGTTTTTTTCTTTTTTGAAACTACTTTTTCTACTTCCTGAGGTAAGTACTCAATTACTGCCATAGGTGCACAATCACCATGCCGTTCACCTAACTTATAAATACGAGTATATCCGCCATTTCTAGCTGAAAAACGTGGTGCCACATCATCAAATAATTTTTTTGCAGCATCTTTATCGCGGATTATTGCAATTACCCGACGTCTTGCCTCAACACTTTGTTTTTTACCCAATGTCACTAGCCTATCAGCTATCCGGCGTAATTCTTTAGCTTTTGGTAACGTTGTTTCAATACGATTGTATTTTAATAATGACGATGCCATATTAGCAAACATTGCTTTACGATGTGCTGATGTTCTGCCTAGCTTTCTTTTATCAACATGATGTCTCATCGATAACCTCTCACCCTTCTATATTAGTCCAAATCCAATATTGGCGGAAGATTTGATGCCAAATCTTCAACTTGAAAACCTTCCAAATTCATCCCTAGGGATAATCCCATATTACTTAAAATATCTTTAATTTCATTTAATGATTTTCTACCAAAATTCTTTGTTTTTAACATTTCCGACTCTGTTCGCTGACAAAGTTCACCAATAAACTTGATATTTGCATTTTGCAAACAATTCGCAGAACGAACAGATAATTCCAATTCTTCAACACGGCGAAATAAATTCTCATTTAATGCAGGCCGTGTATCTTTTTTATCCTCAAGAATAGGTTCATTTTTTTCTTCAAAATTGATAAAAATCTGTAACTGCTCTTTTAATATTTTAGCTGAAAAGGCAAGTGCATCATCAGGTCGTACAGATCCATCTGTCCATATTTCCATGCTTAATTTATCAAAATCAGTACGTTGACCTAAACGTGCATTTGTTACATTATAATTGCAACGAACTACAGGGGAATGGATAGAATCCAATGCAATTGTTCCAATAGGATCTTCCTCTGACTTATTTTGCTCAGCAGCTAAATAGCCTTTATTCATTTTTACTGTAAACTCACCCTTCAATACACCAGAGCTTCCCACAGTCGCAATATGCAAGTCAGGGTTTAATATTTCAACTTTATCTGAAGTAATAAAATCAGCAGCTGTTACTTCTTTCTTCCCTGAAATATCAAGGCGAATAACATCAGAATCACCCTCATGTAACTTTAAACGAACTTGCTTCAAATTCAATACAACATCAGTAATATCTTCAGTCACACCTTCAATATTTGTAAATTCATGTAAAACACCATCTACTTTCATTGATGCAATTGCCGCACCTTGAAGCGATGAAAGTAAAATCCGTCGAAGTGAATTACCAATAGTAATTCCCAAACCGCGTTCTAAAGGACTCGCAATAAACTTACCATAAGAGTCTGTGATCTTTGCACTATCAAAAGCCAAAACCTTTGGACTTATGATATTTCTCCAATTTCGATACATATTAATCTCCTTACACCACCACTCCTCTGACTGAGGCACCACGGCATTAAAAGATGATTATTTTGAATATAATTCAACAATCAATTGTTCTTGTATTGGTAAGTTAAGCTGACCTCTATTAGGATAACTGACAACTTTAGCTTCCATTTTTTCTTTCTCCAAGCTGAGCCACTCAGGAACACCGCGTCGATCAACAGCTTCTATAGATTCATTAATAACTTGAATTTTACTTGGCGAATTAGCGACGGTAACCGTATCACCCTGTTTGACTAAGTATGATGGAATATCCACAGTAATTCCATTTACTACAAAATGACCATGTCGCACTAAATGACGAGCCTGATTACGAGATCTAGCAAATCCCATGCGATATATCATATTATCCAAACGACGTTCCAGAAACAAAATTAAATTATCACCTGTAACGCCTTTCATTTTATCTGCTAAAGTAAAATACTTACGAAATTGCTTTTCAAGAACACCGTACATTTGTTTTGCACGTTGTTTTTCACGCAATTGAAGCCCATAATCAGACAATTTACGTCGGCGTCGTTGACCATGGCATCCGGGTCCGTAAGGACGCCTTTCAAATGCACATTTATCTGTAAAACATCTGTCGCCTTTTAAAAATAATTTCATTGATTCCCGACGACATTGACGGCAAACAGGTTCTCTATTTCTTGCCATTTTATTCCTCCATTATACGCGGCGACGCTTTGGTGGGCGACATCCATTATGCGGAATTGGTGTAATATCACGAATTCCTGTTACACGAATTCCTGTCTTAGAAAGAGCCCTAACCGCAGATTCTCGTCCTGCTCCAGGCCCTTTTACTAATACGTTTGCAGATCGCAACCCATGGTCATATGCTTTTCTCAATGCATCTTCTGCAGCAAGTTGAGCTGCAAATGGTGTATTCTTACGTGAGCCCTTAAACCCACAGACACCTGATGCAGACCATGAAATAACATTACCCATTTGATCGCTCACCGTTACTATTGTATTATTAAATGTTGAATTTATATGTACCGTACCTACAGGAACATTCTTTTTTATTTTTCTACGTGTGCGGCGAGCACCTTTTTTTTCTGCCATATAGCCCCTCTACATTCTTCAACTATTATTTAGTCGCTTTTTTCTTTCCAGCAATTGCAACTCGTTTTCCACCTTTTGCAGTTCTCGCATTAGTATTTGACCGTTGACCTCGACAAGGCAATTTACGAATATGCCGCATCCCACGATAAGCACCTAAATCCTTAAGACGTTTAATATTCAGTTGTATTTGACGTCTTAAATCACCCTCTACTTGATAGTTTTCAAGGAGTCCACGCAACCGTGTCAACTGAGCTTCATCTAAATTATCTGCGCGAATACTTTGGTCAATATCTGCTGATTCTAAAATACGTTTCGCAATAGTTGGCCCAATACCGTAAATATAACGAAGTGAAATAGCTATTCGTTTTTTTCCTGGTATATCTACACCTGCTATTCTGGGCATAATATTCTTCCTTTCCTGAAATTACCCTTGTCTTTGTTTATGCTTAGGGTTTGAGCAAATTACTCGGATAACACCTTTTCGCTTAATCACTTTACATTTATCACATATTTTTTTTACTGACGATCTAACTTTCATTTGTCTTCCTCCGCTTACTTCGTTCGATAGACAATTCGTCCCCGAGACAAATCATATGGTGATAATTCCACAGTTACTTTATCACCTGGTAAAATTTTTATAAAATGCATACGCATTTTTCCTGATACATGGGCCAGAACTTTATGTCCATTTGGTAGTTCAACTTTAAACATTGCATTTGGCAATGTTTCCAGGACTTTTCCCTCAACTTGTATTGTGTCCTGCTTAGCCATAGGCCTCCAATTTATTGACTTAAAATACGTGGTCCATCTTCAAGAATTGCAATTGAATGCTCAAAGTGAACAGATGGTTTGCGATCTTTTGTTACTACAGTCCAACCATCATTTAAAATTTCAACTTCATATGTACCACCATTTAGCATAGGCTCCAATGCAATCACTAACCCAGGTCTTAATCTCACGCCTGTACCTGATTTCCCATAATTTGGTACTTGAGGTTCTTCATGCAAATGACGCCCTATACCATGTCCTACAAAATCTCGGACAATTGAATAACCTTCACTCTCCGCACAACTCTGTATTGCATTTGAAATATCATGAAGGCGTCCCGATGGCATAGCCTTTTCTATTCCTAATTTCAAGGACTTTTCACCAATGGCAAGCATTTTTTTCTGAGAAGTACTCATAGCTCCAACTGGAAATGACCAGGCATGATCGCCAAAAAAACCATTATATATCACACCACAATCAATACTTACTATATCCCCTTCATGAACAATTCGATCACATGGAATACCATGAACAACTTCTTCATTGATTGACACACACAGCGCATGATTATATCCAGGAACTGTTGGAAAAGCAGGCTTCGCACCTTTTTTTTTAATTATATCAACTGCAATATTTTCTAAATCAATAGTTTTCACACCAGGTACAAGCGCTTCTTCTAATGCTCGCATCACTTCTACTATGATTTGATTGGCAGAATATAAAATGTCAATTTCAGAAAGTGACTTAAGTTCAATCATTACTAATCACTGATCTTTCTGCTCATTACAGCATCGCAAATAGTCCCAAAAATTTTATCAATTGAACCAATGCCTTTGACAGACAGCAGTTCATTTTTATTGGTATAATAATCTAATAAAGGCGCTGTTTTTTCATGATAAGTTGTCAGACGTGACGTAATGGTTGTTTCATTGTCATCATCGCGCTGGTAAAGCTCACCTGAACATTTATCACATCTATTATCCTTCATTGGCTTATTAAATGTAATATGATATCCAGTAGCACAGTCCTTACATTGACGACGCCCACACAAACGAGCAACAACATCATGATCATTAACCTCAATATTAATAACAGCTGTAAGATTCTGATCCAAATCATTTAACAATACATCCAAGGCCTCTGCTTGAGGAATTGTTCTTGGAAAACCATCTAAAATATAGCCATTTTTACAATCGGACATAATCAGACGATCTTTCATAATACCGATCAAAACTTCATCAGGAACCAGTTCACCATTATCCATATATTGTTTTGCTTTTATCCCTACATCAGTCTGATCTCTCACTGCTGCACGCAACATATCACCTGTTGATAATTGAGGAATATTATATTTTTCTTCTAATTGTTTACCTTGTGTGCCCTTTCCACATCCAGGCGCACCCATCAATACTAAATTCAAACTCACAATTACCCCTTTCGACCCCGAAATTTACCACCTGCTTTTGCACCTAAAAAACCCTCATAATGCCTAGACAACATATGAGATTCTACCTGTGACAAAGTATCAATACTAACACCAACAACAATGAGCAAGGACGTTCCACTAAATGTATATGCCAATGAATTTGGAATACCAAATTGCCTACTAAGCATAAGTGGAATCACACATATAGCTGCCACATACAATGCACCACCCAGTGTAATTTTTGATAATACTTTGTCAATATACTCAGAAGTATTCTTCCCAGGACGTATGCCAGGAATAAATCCACCATATTTTTTCAAATTATCTGCCATATCAGAAGGATTAAATGTAATCGCAGTATAAAAGTATGCGAAAAAAACAATTAAACCTACCATTAAACTTGTATTTAACCATCCAGTCGTAAGTAATCCTGATATTTTTTGAATAAATGCATTAGGAACAAACTGTGCAATCGTAGCTGGAAAAGTAATAAGTGATGTTGCAAATATTGCAGGAATCACACCAGCAGTATTTACCTTTAGGGGTAAATGAGAGGATTGCCCACCATATAACTTATTTCCCACCACACGTTTTGCGTATTGAACTGGAATGCGCCGTTGAGCTCTCTCAACAAAAATAATAAATCCAATTATTGCCACAATAAATGCGAGTAACAACAAAAAACCAAATAAACCTTGATATTGATCTTTAAAACTCCAGGCATCTCTGAAACCACTTGGGATTCGCGTTACAATACCTGCAAATATAATAAGTGAAATACCATTTCCTATTCCACGCTCAGTTATCATCTCACCCAACCACATTAAAAATGCAGTTCCAGCCGCTAATGTAATAACTGTAGTTAAAAAGAATTGCCAGGAATCTACTCCTGATAGAACAGCACCCTGCTTAAACAAACCAAAGCTAATACCAAAACCTTGAATAGCAGCAAGTACTATTGTTGCATAACGTGTATACTGAGTAATTTTTTTTCTACCAGCATCTCCTTCTTTTGATAAACGCTCAATGGCTGGCACAGCAACTGTAAGCAATTGAAAGATAATACTTGCACTAATATAAGGCATAATCCCTAACGCAAATACTGAAAATTGGGATAAGGCACCACCTGAAAATAAATTAAAAACTTCAAAAACTGTTCCTTGAGAAACAATTTCTTGAACTTTTATGGGATCAATCCCTGGTGTTGGCACGAAAATACCAATTCGGTATATTGCGAGCATCATTAAAGTAAACAATACTCGCCGTCTTAATTCTGGAATTTTTGCAATATTAGCAATTCCATCAGCCACAAATCACCTCTACTTTTCCACCAGCTGCTTCAATTTTACCTTTTGCAGATTCCGTGACTATATGTGCTTTTACATTAAGAGCTGTCGTAATTTCACCTCTACCTAAAATCTTAACTCCTGCGTTTTTTCCCTTAATCCAACCTTTTTCTCGCAAAAAAGTCTCATTAACTTCTGTTCCCGCAGGCAATGTATTTAAGGTATCCACATTAATAATTGAATATACTTTTCTAAAATTATTATGAAAGCCACGTTTGGGTAAGCGACGCTGTAATGGCATTTGCCCACCTTCAAAACCTACCTTATGATATCCACCGGAGCGTGCTTTTTGACCTTTATGCCCACGGCCAGCTGTACCACCTGTACCTGATGAATCACCACGACCTAAACGCTTTGTTTTTTTCTTTTTTCTACCTAATGGAAGATTTATTTCATTAAGTTTCATGATTTATCTCCTAAATCCACAATTTATTATTTTAGAACACGAACTAAGTGGGCAACTGAACGAATCATTCCTCGCACTTCAGGAGTATCAATCAACTCACGTTCTTGCTGTAATTTTCTAAGTCCCAAACCCTTGATAGTAGCACGATGTTTTGGCAAACTATTGCATGTGCTATGCACTAATTTAATTGTCACTTTCTTTTGCATAACTTCCCCTCATACGAACTTTCTCCTCTGGTGAAATAAGTTGTGTCAAGCCATTCACAGTCGCTTTTACAACATTATGAGGATTATTAGTTCCAATTGATTTTGTTAAGATATTTTGAATTCCAACAGCTTCTACAACGGCCCTCACAGGTCCTCCTGCAATAACACCTGTACCCAGTGAGGCTGGTTTCATAACCACGCGGCCAGCACCATAGCGTCCAAAAACTTCATGCGGAATTGTACTATTTAGCAATGGTATTTTGACCATATCACGTTTTGCACGATCAGTGGCCTTACGTATCGCAGCAGGAACTTCCTTTGCTTTTCCAACAGCATATCCAACCCGACCTGTTCCATCACCGACAATAACCAGAGCAGAAAAACTAAAACGCTTACCACCCTTTACCACTTTTGCGACACGTCCTATATGGACGACGCGTTCAATTAGTTCTGACTTAGAGTGTGTCCTTTTTTCCATAATTAAAACTTTAACCCTTTCTCTCTAGCTGCATCTGCCAGTGCCTTTACCCTGCCATGAAATTGATATCCATTTCTATCAAATACAACAGTCGTAATACCCGCACCTTTTGCTTTTTCTGCAATAGATTCGCCTATACACTTTGCTGCATCGCAGTTTGAATTTACACTGGTCTTATTTACATATGTAGAGGCCTGAGCCAAAGTATGACCTGTATTATCATCAATTATTTGTACAGCAATATGCTTGTTACTTCTGAAAACACTCATTCGAGGTCTATCTGCAGTACCGGAAATTTTTTTACGTACTCTAAACTTCCGTCGCTGTCTACCTGTACTTTGCTTTCCTATCATGATCAACCTCCTGCTGCCTTTCCGACCTTGCGCCGAACCACTTCATCCACATAACGAATACCTTTTCCTTTATATGGTTCTGGAGGACGAATGCGTCGTATTTGTGCAGCGATCTCACCTACTTGCTGTTTATCGATACCCTCTACCGTAATTCTATTATTTTTATCAACAGAAATTTCTAAATGTGTAGGTATTATGAAATTTACAGGATTTGAATATCCAACATTTAAAATAAGAGTTTTTCCCTTAGTTTCAGCACGATATCCAACACCCACAATATCAAGTTCTTTCTTAAACCCCGCTGTCACACCTAAGACCATATTTTGTACAAGTGCGCGGACTAAACCTTGTTCCATACGCGCAAAACGAGAATCATCTACACGCATGACTGTTAGAGATTCATTGGTAATCTCTAATTTTATATTTTTATATCGAGTAGGTGCAACATTAAACTCCAACTCACCTTTTGAGCCTTTTACTTTAAGAATACCAGTGTCAAGCACAATACTAACACCCTTGTCTATTTTAACTGGCCATTTTCCAATACGAGACATATTATAACTCCAATTCTTTAACTTATCACCATATAACGCATAGAGCTTCACCACCAACGCCAAGACGCTTTGCATCAACATCTCTTAAAACACCTTTAGGAGTTGAAAAAATAGTTACTCCCATGCCTTGACGGCTTGCCTTTATATTTTTCACTCCAAAATATTGGCGTCTACCAAGTTTACTAACACGTTGCATATTCGCAAACACAGGTTTTCCATCTTCCGTATACTTCATTGAAACAACAATAGAGCGATTTTTACCTTCACCAATAATATTCACTGCATTTGTAAAACCTTCTTTGCAAATTATATTAGCAATAGATTCATTTATCTTCGAATATGGAATAATTGCTTCACTCTGTTTTGCATTTCCTGCATTTCTTATTCGCGTCAAAAGATCCGCGATTGGATCATTACAAGCCATTACCTACCTCATTTCATTAATTTACTTACCAACTCGACTTAATAACTCCTGGCAATTCACCCTGAAGTGCCATATTTCTAAAACAAATACGACACATATCAAATCGCCTCATATAGGCACGAGGTCGCCCACAAATTGGGCAACGATTATATTGTCGTACAGAAAAACGTTGTTTTCGTATTGCCTTTGCTACCATCGATTTTTTCGCCATAATATATCCTTAATTTACTTTTTTAAATGGCATACCCATCAATTTTAAAAGAGCATGACCTTCTTCATTTGTTGTTGCACTTGTTACAAAAGTGATATTCATTCCATTTTGACGTTGGACTTTATCAAAGTTAATTTCTGGAAATACAGTTTGATCATTTAAACCAAATGTATAATTTCCCTGACCATCAAAAGCTTTGTAAGATACACCCTTAAAATCACGCACCCTAGGTAAAGCAATATTTAACAAACGATTAAGGAACTCAAACATTGATTTACCACGCAATGTAACTCGTGCACCCAGGGCTTGCCCTTTTCTTAGTTTAAAATTTGCAATAGACTGTTTAGCTCTTGTTATTACAGCTTTTTGCCCAGCGATTGAACTTATTTCATCAACAGCAGTATTAAGTAATTTTGAATCCTGTAAAGCCTCTTTGATACATGTATTTATTACAATCTTTTCAATTTTAGGAACTTGCATAACATTGCTATAATTGAATTGTTTCATCAAAGCATCCACACATTGCTCTTTGTATTTTTTTTCTAACACTGTTGGAACATATTCTTTTTTCATTTGCTTTGCCTCAGTCACCTCAGGCCTCCTTCACTTGCTTTATTTGTTGGCAACAACAGTTTCACCTGTTTTTTTAGAATAACGATATTTCTTTCCATCCTCAAATTTCACACCCAAGCGCGTTGGTTTATTTAGCTTTTCATCATAAAACATTACATTTGAAATATCTAAAGGAGCTTCCTTTTCAACAATACCACCTTGTGTCATTTGTTGATTTGGTCGCTGATGACGCTTAACAATATTCAATTTTTCAACCCACACTCGATTTCTTTGTGGTTCTAAGCGTAACACTTTTCCAGTTTTACCTTTTTCTTTTCCAGTAATAATCATTACTGTATCACCTTTTTTGATACTCATATTCTAATCCTCATCAATCAAATTGGTTATAAAACCTCAGGAGCCAATGAAATAATTTTCATATATTTTTTTCCACGCAACTCACGAGCAACCGGTCCAAATATACGTGTTCCCAATGGTTCACCCTGTTCATTTATAATTACTGCAGAGTTGTTATCAAAACGAATTGTCGAACCATCATCTCGCTGTAATGATTTCTTTGTACGTACAACAACTGCTTTTTTTACATCACCTTTTTTTACTTTTGATGACCGTGGAATAGCTTCCTTAATTGAAACAACTATTACATCACCTACAGAGGCATAACGTCGTTTTGAACCACCCAAAACTTTTATACAGCAAACACGCTTTGCACCTGAATTATCTGCAACATCTAATTCAGTCATATGCTGGATCATAATACAACTCCTTTATAATACTTTTAAATTGTGGCTGATTTCAATATTTTCTCAACTCGCCAACGTTTATTTTTCGACAGAGGGCGGCTAGCTCTCATCATTATTGTATCACCTATTTTACAGGTATTTGCTTCATCATGAGCCATATATTTTTTCTTCTGTCGTATGTATTTTTTAAAACGGGGTTCTAAAACAGTTCTTTCAACTATTACATTGACACTTTTATCCATTGCATCAGAAACAACAATACCTATAATTGTCTTTTTAGGGTTTTTATTTTCCATTAGCTTAACTCCCTCTTCAACTCACACTTCTTCTCTTGCATGACTGTTTTTATAACAGCTAGTTCTTTACGCGTTTTTTTTATATTGCTTGTCTGTGTCAACTGACCTGACGTTTTTTTAAACTGCAGATGAAATAATTCTTCCTGTAGCTCCGATGTTTTTTTTTCCAAATCAATCATTGATTTTTCTCTAGCTTCATTTGGCTTCACGATAACCCTCCCGTACGACAATTTTAGTTTTTACAGACAACTTATATGAGGCAAGTTCTAAGGCACGCCGTGCAACACTCTCACTTACACCCTTTAATTCATAGAGCATTCTTCCACGTTGTATTGGCATAACCCAATCTTCTGGTGCACCTTTTCCTTTTCCCATCCGAGTTTCAGCAGGTTTTTTACAGATTGGTTTATCTGGAAACATACGAATCCATAATTTACCTGCACGTTTTGTAGCTCGACTCACTGTCATACGTGCAGACTCCATCTGCCTTGCTGTTATTCGTCCATGACTTATTGCTTGTAAACCATAATCACCAAATGATAAATTGCACCCTTTTAAAGCAACACCTCTAATTCGGCCCTTTTGCTGTTTTCTATGTTTTATCTTCTGTGGCTGTAGCATATTTCAACCCCGCACTGTGTTCTTAAGTTAAATAACTAGTTATGCTGTTATTACATTCTTTTCAGGGATAATATCACCCTTGTATATCCATGTCTTAATACCAATAATACCATAAGTTGTTTTTGCCTCAGCAAAACCATAATCAATATCAGCACGTAAAGTATGTAGTGGAACACGACCCTCTCGATACCATTCTTTTCGAGCTATTTCTGCACCACCAAGTCGACCTGCACATTGAATCCGTATTCCTTCTGCACCAACTTTTAATGCAGATTGTACAACTTTTTTCATTGCTCTTCTAAAAGCAACTCTGCGCTCTAACTGTTGGGCAACATTTTCTGCCACAAGTTGTGCATCAAGTTCAGCTTTACGTACTTCACGAATATTAACTGACACGGTATCAGACACTATTTTCTGAAGAAAAACCTTAAGGCTATCAATACCTGCGCCCTTTTTACCAATGACCAAGCCTGGACGAGATGTAAAAATACTTACATTGACTTTACCCGCAGCTCTATCAATTTCAATGCGTGTCACACCAGTATGGTATAATTTCTCTTTCAGCACTTTACGTATTTCACGATCCTCGTGAACTTTATGCTGATAATCTTTGCTGCCTGGCGCCGCATACCAGCGTGATAGCCAGGTTGTTGATACTCCCAAACGAAATCCTTTTGGATGTGTTTTCTGTCCCATTTTTTCTCCAAATTGTCTATAACTCTATCAACTCAACACTAACTTTGCTTGTACGTTTAAGAATTGGCGTTGCCATACCTCGTGCTCTTGGCATAAAACGCTTCATTGTTGGACCTTCATCTACACGCAACATGGCAATTTTTAAATCATCAACCGAGACACTACCTTTATAATCTGCATTTGCTGCAGCTGACTTAATCACTTTCATTATAGGTAAAGCCGCACGTTTCTTACAAAAATTGAGATATTTAATTGCATCATTTACTGTTTTCCCTCTAACTGCATTAGCAACTACACGCACTTTTCTGGGAGTCATTCTCAGCAACCGAATACTTGCTTTCATTATTTACCTCCCATTTTTGACTTTTTATCCCCAGAATGTCCTCGGAATAAACGAGTTGCTGCAAATTCACCTAACTTATGTCCAACCATGTTTTCAGTCACAAAAACAGGTATAAATTTGCGTCCATTATGTACAGCTAATGTCAAGCCAACCATATCAGGTATTATTGTTGATCTTCTGGACCATGTTTTTATTAGCTGATAATTCTTTTCATCTTGGGCTTTTAGCACCTTTTTTAGAAGGTGATCATCAATAAAAGGTCCTTTTTTTAGCGAACGTGCCATATTTTAAACCATCCATTTCATTAATTATTTACGTCTATCTTTAACAATAAAGCGATCTGTTCTTGGATTTTTCCTAGTTTTCATACCCTTTGTACACCAACCCCAAGGTGAAACTGGATTACGTCCACCTTTTGTACGCCCTTCACCACCTCCATGAGGATGATCAATTGGATTTTTAGCAGTTCCACGCACATGCGGACGTTTTCCTAGATAACGATTTCGCCCAGCTTTACCTATTTCAATATTTTCATGTTCTGTATTACCAACCTGACCAATTGTTGCCAGGCAATCCTTGTGGATTAACCGAACTTCCCCTGAAGGTAATTTAATCTGACAGTAGATGCCACTGTCCTTCGCCATAAGCTGAGCAACAGCGCCAGCACTTCGTACAATTTTTCCACCACATTTAGGACGAAGCTCAATATTATGAATTTCAGTACCTAAAGGTATATTATTTAATGGCATAGTATTACCAGGAGCTATTTCTGTTTTTTGTCCTGACATTACAACTGCGCCAACTTTCAATCCCAGAGGAGCTAAAATATATCTTTTTTCTCCATCCGCATATGCCAGAAGAGCAATATTAGCAGAACGATTTGGATCATATTCTATGGATTGAACTTTTGCTGGAATTTCAAATTTATTTCTTCTAAAATCTATAATTCTATATTTTCGTTTTGCACCACCACCACGATGGCGTGATGTAATACGTCCATAACAATTACGACCACCTGATTTTTTTGTCGCTGTGGTCAAAGATTTCTCTGGTTTACTTTTAGTAATTTCTGCAAAATCACTAACACTCATACCCCGACGTCCAGGTGTAGTTGGTTTGTAATATTTATTTGGCATATTTCTTCCTCACTTTTTTTGAAATACAAAAGAGTTTTATGCTCCTTCAGAAATGGCAATTGTTCCTTCTCTTAATGTGACAATTGCTTTTTTCCAATCAGGTTTTTTCCCTGTATTTCGACCTACACGAACATATTTACCAGGCATAATTGTTGTATTTACACTTGCCACTTTAACATTAAATAGTGACTCAACAGCTGCTCTTACTTGAAATTTTGTAGCACCTTTTACAACTGCAAAGTGGTATTTATTTACCCCTTGCTCTTCTGTAGTTTTCTCTGTCACCAAAGGTTTTATAATAATATCACACTGTCTCATACCAACACCTCCTGCACCTTCTCAATGGCATCCTTTAATATTACTGTATGCTTATAACGAAGGATATCATACACATTTATCCCTTCAGCCCTAAGCAATTTAATATTTGGAATATTTCGAATTGATTTTTCTAAATTCACATTTCGATCTCTTATTACAATCAGACAACTTGTGATACCAAGTTTTTTTAAATTATTATATGCATCTTTTGTTTTTATTTTTTCATCTGGAAATTGATCTAATATCACTAAGGAGCCTGAATTTATTTTCTCAGATAATGCACTTTTAATACCCGCTTTACGGGCTTTTTTAGGCATCTTATACGAATAGTCACGTGGATGCGGCCCAAATGCTTTACCGCCACCAACAAAAATATTCGCGCGTTTATCACCATGTCGAGCGCGCCCCGTACCTTTTTGACGGTACATTTTGGCTGTTGTTCCGCTCATCAAGGCCCTATTTTTCGTAGCAGCTGTACCACTACGGCGGCATGCCAGTTGCATTTTTACAGTTTCATAGATCAAAGCATTATTTGTCTTTGTTGAAAATACCTTGTCACAAATATCAATTTCACCTACAGCATTTTTATTTATATCGAGAACTTGTGCTTTCACAATTTTCTCCTTTAGCTAAATTTAACTTTTTGTTTCTTCTGTACAATTATTAATGACTGAATTATTTTTCAAATTCTCTCTATTTTCCAATAGACCTTTGGAAAGTTTTAATTCAACAATACTTTCTTTTGCACCAGGAACAGCACCTTTTATCAAAATAATATTGTTATCACGAACACTTACAACTTCCAAATTTTTAATACAGACATTATCACAACCCATATGTCCAGGAAGCTTCATATTTTTAAATACTCGTCTTGGCCAAGTACGCATACCAATCGACCCTGGAGTTCTGTGAAAATGTGAACCATGTGTTGCCGGTCCACCATGTTTACCATGACGTTTCATAACACCCTGAAAACCACGCCCCTTACTCATCCCTCTGACATCTACAATATCACCTACTTGAAAGGCATTTGCATATAATGTATCACCAGGATTAAACATGCTTGAATCTACTCTAAATTCTTTAACATGTCTAAGATAAGGAACTTTATTTTTTTCAAAATGCCCCTTCATAGCTCTATTTACATTTTTTGCTTTTGGGTTTACTTCAAAACCTATTTGAATTGAATTATACCCATCAGTCTCTTCAGTTTTTACTTGTACTACAGTACATGGCCCAGCTTCAAGTACGGTAACAGGGATGATATTTCCTCTGTCATCAAATATCTGTGTCATGCCTTTCTTTTTTGCTAGAAATCCTAACATACATCCCTCACATTCGATTTAGAATACGCCTATTAAGTCATTTTAATTTCAACATCGACACCTGGCGATAAATCTAATTTCATCAATGAATCCACTGTTTGCTGAGTTGGTTCAAGTATATCTATCACACGTTTATGTGTTCTAATTTCAAATTGCTCTTGTGAGCGTTTATCCACATGTGGACTTCTAAGAACACAGTATTTTTCAATACGCGTTGGCAAAGGTATTGGCCCCGCAATATGTGCCCCAGTTCGTTGAACAGTTCCAACTATATCAGATGCAGACTGATCAAGTAATTTATGATCATATGCTTTCAGCCGAATTCTTATTTTTTGTCCTTGATCGTGTTGCATTGTCATAATTAACCCCTACCTTTATTCAATAATTTCAGTAACAACGCCTGCACCCACTGTGCGGCCACCTTCGCGTACTGCAAAACGTAATTCCTTCTCCATGGCAATCGATGAAATTAATTCCACCTCTGCTGTGACATTGTCGCCTGGCATTACCATCTCCACATTCTCTGGTAATTTTAATATCCCTGTAACATCTGTCGTGCGAAAGTAAAACTGAGGACGATATCCCTTGAAAAATGGTGTATGTCGACCACCCTCTTCCTTCGTTAATACATAGATCTCCGCCTTAAATTTCTTATGCGGATTTATTGACCCGGGCTTCGCAACCACCTGACCTCGCTCTACATCCTCGCGCTTTAAGCCTCGTAACAACAATCCTACGTTATCACCAGCACGACCTTCATCCAACAACTTTCGAAACATTTCTACACCAGTTACTACACTCTTCTGTGTGTCACGTATTCCAATAATCTCGATCTCTTCACCTGTCTTCACTATTCCACGTTCCACGCGACCCGTAACCACTGTGCCTCGACCTGATATACTAAACACATCTTCGACTGGCATCAAAAAAGTCTTGTCTGTTGGTCGTTCTGGCTCGGGTATATACTCATCCACCGCATCCATTAATTTCTGGATTGATCCATGCCCAACATCACCTGAATCACCTTCCATTGCCTTTAGGGCTGAACCTCGCACGATTGGAATATCATCGCCTGGAAATTCATATTGACTCAATAACTCCCGTACTTCTAACTCCACCAAGTCCAATAACTCATCATCATCTACTTGATCGACTTTATTCATATACACTACGATTCGTGGAACACCCACCTGACGCGCTAACAATATATGCTCGCGTGTCTGAGGCATTGGCCCATCTGCCGCACTTACCACTAAAATTGCACCATCCATTTGTGCTGCGCCAGTAATCATATTCTTCACATAATCCGCATGACCTGGACAATCAACATGCGCATAATGTCGATTTTTTGTCTGATACTCCACATGCGCTGTTGCGATTGTTATTCCACGCTCCCGTTCTTCTGGCGCCTTATCGATTTGATCAAAATCCATTTGTTCGGCTAATCCCTGGGATGCCAAGTATTGTGTGATTGCACTTGTCAAGGTAGTCTTCCCATGATCCACATGGCCAATTGTTCCCACATTTACATGGGGTTTACTTCTATCAAATTTTTCCTTTGCCATCTTTCCTCCAGAGAACTGTTTTTATAAATTATTTTCCTTGTGTTTTAGCAATAATTTCCTCTGCTAAACTCTTAGGTACGGGTTCATAGTGCGAAAATTGCATTGTATATGTTGCGCGACCTTGAGTTGCACTACGTAAATCTGTGGCATAACCAAACATATTTGCTAAAGGCACTTTAGATTTTAATACTTGCACTCCCGCTTGCATATCACAGCACATAATGCGGCCACGACGTGAAGTGACGTCACCTGTTACAGCGCCAATATAGTCCTCAGGAACATTCACTTCCACATTCATAACAGGTTCTAAAAGTACAGGGCCTGCTTTTTTACAAGCAGATTTAAATAGCATCGACGCACAGACCTTAAATGCCATATCAGATGAATCTACCTCATGATAGGATCCATCATAGACACTTACTTTCACATCTACCATTGGATAACCAGCTGCAACGCCACTTGTCATTGCCTCTACAACACCTTTTTTTATAGCTGGAATATATTCTTTTGGAATTGAACCACCTACAACTTCATTTAAAAATTCAACCCCCTTACCACTTTCTTGCGGTTCAACACGCATTTTAATATGTGCAAACTGCCCTCTACCACCTGATTGTTTTGCATATTTATAGTCTTCATCCACATATTTTGAAATTGTTTCTCTATAGGCAACTTGTGGATTTCCTACATTTGCTTCTACGCTAAATTCCCTCATTAGACGGTCCACAATAATTTCCAAGTGAAGCTCACCCATACCTGCTATAACAGTTTGCCCAGTTTCCTGATCAACACTGACTTGAAATGTTGGGTCCTCATGAGCTAATTTTTGTAGCGAAACACCTAATCTCTCTTCATCAGCTTTTGTTTTTGGCTCAATTGCAATCGCAATCACTGGCGCAGGAAATTCCATTTTTTCCAGTATAATAGGGGTTCCTTGACTACAAAGAGTATCACCTGTGCCTGTATGCTTTAAGCCAACTGCAGCAACAATATCACCTGTTGCAGCAACAGTTAAATCTTCTCGTTTATTTGAATGCATTTGGAGCAAACGACCCATACGTTCTTTTTTACTTTTTGTTGAATTATATACTGAATCACCTTTGCTAATTTTACCCGAATACACTCTAAAGTAAGTTAACTGTCCAACATAGGGATCCGTCATTACTTTAAAAGCAAGTGCTGAAAAAGGTTCATCATCGCTAACCTCTCGTGATTCTTGTTGCTCTGCTTTTGTTGGATGTTCACCGATAACGGCTGGAATATCCTTTGGAGATGGTAAAAACTCTAAAACTGCATCCAGCAACATTTGCACACCTTTATTCTTAAAGGCTGTTCCACAGAAAACAGGATTAATGCTCATCGACAAAGTGGCTTTACGAGCAACCATACGAAGTTCATCTTCTGAAATTTCTGCACCTTCTAAATATTTATGCATCAATGCATCATCTGATTCAACAACTGCTTCAATTAATTCTTCTCTAAATTTATTTGCATCTTCCACATATTCCGTTGGAATTTCCACCTCTTTATATTCAACACCTCTATCCGCATCTTCATAAACAAATGCTTTTAAAGAAATTAAATCAATAACACCTAAAAAATCACTTTCCGCACCAATTGGCAACTGAAAGGGAATTGCATTTGCTTTTAGTCGATCTCGCATCATAGATACGCACCGGTAAAAATCTGCACCCACTCGATCCATTTTATTTACAAAAGCTATTTTAGGAACACCATATCGATTAGCTTGACGCCACACTGTTTCTGATTGTGGTTCAACACCAGCAACAGCATCAAATACTCCTACAGCACCATCCAGTACACGTAAACTACGCTCCACCTCAACTGTAAAATCAACATGCCCTGGTGTATCAATTATATTGATACTATGTTCTTTCCATTCACATGTAGTAGCTGCTGATGTAATTGTAATGCCACGTTCTTGCTCTTGCGTCATCCAATCCATCACTGCAGTACCTTCATGAACTTCACCAATTTTATAAGTAATCCCTGTATAAAAAAGTATTCGTTCAGTAACTGTTGTTTTCCCTGCATCAATATGAGCAACAATTCCAATATTTCTAACTTTATCAAGGGCTGTAGATCTTGTAACCATTTTCACGCCTAACAAATTTAAATTACGTTATTTACCATTTAAAATGAGCAAATGCTTTATTTGCTTCTGCCATACGGTGTACATCTTCACATTTTTTTACTGCGGCACCACGTTTCTCAATCGCATCCATAAGCTCTGCGGCAAGCCGATCTTTCATCGTACGTTCACCACGCTTTCTAGCAGCTGAAATCAACCATCGAAGGCCTAATGATAATCTACGACTCTGCCTAACTTCCATAGGCACCTGATAAGTAGATCCGCCCACACGGCGTGAACGAACTTCAACCACAGGCTTAATATTTTCCATCGCTGTATTAAATAATTTAACGGGATCATCTTTTTTCTTTTCATGTAAAACATCAAAAGCACCATATACAACATGCTCTGCCAATGACTTTTTACCATCCCACATTAAGCTATTTATAAACTTTGCAACTAATTGATCCTTGTATTTTGGATCATTATGAATTTTTCTTTTCAAACTTCCACGTTTTTTTCTTGGCATTGGTATTACCTCTTTTAACTATTTTATGGTCATTATTTTGCTTTTTTTGCACCATACTTTGAACGACTACAGCGCCTAGATTCAACACCTGACGTGTCTAAAGTACCACGTACAATATGATAACGAACACCAGGTAAATCCTTTACACGACCACCTCGAACTAAAACAACCGAGTGCTCTTGAAGGTTGTGTCCTTCTCCAGGTATATAGGATGTCACTTCAATACCAGTTGTTAATCGAACCCTGGCAACCTTGCGCAATGCAGAGTTTGGTTTTTTAGGCGTAGTTGTATAGACGCGAACACAAACCCCTCTTTTTTGCGGACATTTTGCTAAGGCAGGCGATGCTGTCCGTGACTTAGTTTTTTTCCTACCACTTCTAACTAATTGATTAATTGTTGGCATAATACCCCACTTTCGTCTTTTTCAGGTGACGCGACCTTTCAGAATTTCTTTATATTTGTTGTTTATTAATAACCTTCCTGTGGGAGGAAGTTTTGGGAAGCTATCAGACACTTTTTTTCAAGTCAAGCAATTTAGTTGTTTTTTCTATGTTTTATTTGAATAAAAAAATATTTTTTTAATACCATAAAATCAACGACTTCTATAGCCTTCTTTTTATAAAGTTCTAAAATAGAATCAATGTTATTAATCCAGTTGAATTTCTACATCACTATCTTCTGTTAAATAGGAAGCACCTGCTAGGATTTCTTCATCCGCATAGCGTTCAATCGCATGAACATCAATATCATAATCCTTGTAACGCATTAATCCAGTACCTGCAGGAATCAATCGGCCCATGATAACATTTTCTTTTAACCCACGTAAATTATCCACTTTTCCAGAAATAGCTGCTTCAGTAAGCACTTTTGTTGTTTCTTGGAAGGACGCAGCTGATATAAAACTATCCGTTGACAATGACGCCTTTGTAATACCTAAAAGCATCGGCTCTGCAATGGCAGGTTTTTTACCATTTGCCCGCAATTTATCATTTGTTTCTTCAAAATTCCATTTTTCAACTTGCTCATCCTCCAACCAGTCGCTATCACCAGACTCAACAATACGAACTCTACGAAGCATTTGGCGAACAATAACCTCAATATGTTTATCATTAATACGTACACCTTGAAGACGATACACCTCTTGAGTCTCATCGACCAAGTATTTGGCCAACTCTTTTTCACCAAGAATCGCTAAAATATCATGAGGATTGGAGGAGCCATCCATCAAGGCCTCCCCTGCACGGACAAAATCACCTTCATGGACAGAAATATGCTTTGATCGCGAAACTTGATATTCTTTGGGATCACCTACTTCAGGTGTAATCACAACAGTACGCTTACCCTTAACATCATCACCAAAAGATACTAAACCATCAATTTCTGAAATAACAGCATGGTCTTTGGGTTTACGGGCTTCAAATAATTCTGCAACACGGGGCAAACCACCGGTAATATCTTTTGTTTTTGTTGTTTCGCGAGGAATTTTAGAAATTACATCACCTGCTTGAATTTCATCGCCATCCGACACTGTAATATTTGCTGAAACTGGCAATAAATACCTTGCTTCACCACGACCAGAAGGTAATGCAACTGTCGCACCTGTTTCATCTTTTATTGAAATCCGTGGTCGACTATTTGAATCCTTTGATGGAATCACTACTTTACGAGAAAGGCCTGTCACTTCATCGACCTGTTCAACCATCGTCAAACCTTCCATAATATCACCAAACTTCACAATACCAGATACTTCAGTTAAAATTGGTACAGTGTATGGGTCCCATTCTGCTAATTGTTGACCTGCCTTAATCTTATCACCTTCTTTTACATTTAAGAAAGCTCCATAATTTAATTTATATCGTTCACGTTCACGACCTGCAGCATCAGATACAACAATCAAACCATTTCTATTCATTACAGTTTGTTGACCATCCTTACTAACAACTGTTTGCACTGTATCAAATTTCACAATACCCTCATGACGTGACTCGAGTATTGATTGCTCCACACGCCTTGAAGCGGTTCCACCAATGTGGAATGTGCGCATAGTTAACTGAGTACCAGGCTCGCCAATTGACTGAGCTGCAATCACACCAATTGCTTCACCAATATTGACAAGATGGCCGCGTGCCAAATCACGTCCGTAACATTTCGCACAAATGCCATAACGACTTTTACATGTTAGAACAGACCTAATCATAACACTTTCAAGACCTGAATCCTCAAGTCGTCGTACCAGAGCTTCATCGATTAACTCATTTGCAGGTACAATAACTTCGTCAGTATACGGATCTCGAATATCTTCAAGAGCTACACGGCCTAGTAGCCTATCACCGAGAGGTTCAATTACTTCCCCACTCTCAACCAATGCACTCACAATTAAACCATCTAGTGTCCCACAATCATCTTCAATAATTGTCGTGTCTTGCGCCACATCGACTAGACGCCGTGTTAGATATCCTGAATTTGCTGTTTTCAATGCAGTATCTGCCAAACCTTTACGTGCACCATGAGTAGAAATAAAATACTGCAATACATTTAAGCCTTCTCTAAAGTTTGCAGTAATCGGTGTTTCAATAATTTCACCTGATGGCTTTGCCATCAATCCACGCATACCCGCCAGTTGCCGCATCTGCTGGGCAGAACCGCGAGCACCTGAATCAGCCATAATAAAAATTGGATTAAAGCTCATTTGATCGTAATCATTACCATTGGAATCTCTTACTTTTTGCGTGGACATACCACGAATCATCGCAGATGCAACTCTTTCTGTCACAGCAGCCCAGATATCCACCACTTTATTATATTTTTCACCTGATGTAATTAGGCCTTCAGAATATTGATTTTCAACTTCTCTAACTTCTTTAAATGCCTCATCCAGTACTTTTGTTTTTTCATTTGGAATGATCATGTCATCCATACAAATTGAAATACCTGCTTTAGTAGAATAATGAAAACCCAATGTACGCAAATTATCTGCAAGCAATACAGTTTCTTTATCTTGCTTTATTCGGTAACATTGATCAATCAATTCAGCAATGGACTTTTTATCCATCACCTTATTGATATAATGAAATGGAATATCATTTGGAACTACCTCATAAAGAATCACACGGCCCACTGTAGTGGCAATCATTTCTCCATTAATACGAACATTAATACGTGCTTGCAAATCAACCGCTTTCGCATCGTATACAATTCGAACCTCTTCTAGGCTGGAGAAATTACTATTTTCCCCCATGACATAAGAACGCTCACGCGTCATATAATAAATACCTAATACCATATCCTGTGAAGGTACGATAATTGGTTTACCATTACCTGGAGATAAAATATTGTTTGTTGATAATAGCAATACACGCGCTTCCATTTGTGCTTCAACAGACAGTGGAACATGAACTGCCATTTGATCACCATCAAAGTCAGCATTAAAGGCCGCACAAACTAATGGATGAAGGCGAATAGCTTTACCTTCTGTAAGCACAGGTTCAAACGCCTGCATACCTAAGCGATGAAGCGTTGGTGCACGATTTAAAAGTACGGGATGTTCTTGAATGACTTCATCCAGCGCATCCCAAACTTCTGGCACTTCTTTTTCAACTAATTTTTTAGCGCTTTTAATAGTAGATGCCAGTCCTTTTACTTCTAATTTGTTATATATAAACGGTTTAAAAAGTTCTAAAGCCATAATTTTTGGCAAACCACATTGATGTAATTTGAGTTCTGGACCTACCACAATCACTGAACGACCTGAGTAATCTACTCGCTTTCCTAGCAAATTTTGTCTAAAACGACCCTGTTTACCCTTTAGCATATCTGACAAAGAGCGAAGCGCACGTCTATTTGATCCAACAAAAGGTCTTGCCCGACGTCCATTGTCAAAAAGCGCATCAACAGCTTCTTGCAACATACGCTTTTCATTTCGTATAATAATATCTGGCGCATTTAATTCCATTAATCGTTTTAATCGATTATTTCTATTGATCACTCGACGATACAAATCATTTAAATCAGACGTTGCAAAACGCCCCCCTTCCAATGGAACAAGAGGACGTAAATCAGGTGGAATTACAGGTATTACTTCAAGCATCATCCACTCAGGACGATTATCCGCATCTTTGATTTTTTCTACCAATTTTAAGCGTTTGGATAGCTTTTGAAGTCCAGCCATTGATTTTGTTTTTTTCAAGTCCTTGCGAATTTTTTTTGACAATTCCTCTAAGTCAATTTTCATAAGCATATCACGAATAACACTACCGCCCATACCCACACGAAAAGAAGGGCCAAATTCTTGCATCGCAGCTTGATACTCTTCTTCAGTGAGAACCTGTCCCTCTGTAAGCGTTGTATTACCAGGATCAACAACCATATGAGCTTCACAATAAAGAACGCGTTCTAAGTCTTTTAATCGCAACTCTAATAAAGTTCCAATACGAGAAGGTAAGCTTTTAAACATCCAAATATGGGCTACAGGTGATGCAAGAGTAATATGTCCCATGCGCTCTCGTCGAACCTTACTTTGAATGACTTCCACACCGCATTTTTCACAAACAATTCCACGATGCTTCATACGTTTGTATTTACCGCAATTACACTCATAATCTTTGACAGGGCCGAATATTTTTGCACAGAAAAGACCATCTCTCTCAGGCTTAAATGTTCTATAATTAATAGTTTCCGGTTTTTTAACTTCACCATGCGACCATGCACGAATTTTTTCTGACGATGCGAGCTTTATTTGAATTCCATCAAAACTTAGTGGATTTCTGGGCTTTTCAAAAAAATGGTACATATCCATATATTAACCTCTATTCTAGAGCCTTTCGGCAGTAAATTCTATTGATTGGAACTGGCAATTAAATCAACATCCAAACATAATGCCTGCAATTCTTTAACTAGCACATTAAATGATTCCGGTAGACCTGGTTCGAGTAGTTTTTCACCTTTAACAATGGCCTCATACATCCGTGTTCTACCGACGACATCATCTGACTTTACTGTTAAAAATTCCTGCAGTGCATAGGCTGCGCCATATGCTTCAAGTGCCCACACTTCCATCTCACCCAAACGTTGCCCACCAAATTGAGCCTTACCACCCAATGGCTGCTGGGTCACTAAGGAATATGGACCAATTGATCTAGCATGTAATTTTTCATCCACTAGATGATGTAACTTAAGCATATACATCACACCCACAGTCACAGGATAGTCAAATACATCACCTGTTCTACCATCAAACAGTATGCTCTGGCCAGACAATGGCAATTTAGCAATGCCCAAAGCATTTTTAACTTCTTCTTCCGACGCACCATCAAATACAGGCGACGCAAAAGGAATACCACGTTTGAGTTTCGATACCATTTCACGAATTTCATCATCTGAACTCTTTTTTAGAAAACCATCTATCTCTGATGAAGAATAGATCGATTTTAATTGGCTCTCTAATTTTTCTCGTGAATAATGATCATTCAAGTATCCCTGTAATTGTTCACCCATATTTTTAGCTGCCCAACCTAAGTGAGCTTCTAAAATTTGTCCCACATTCATACGTGATGGCACACCCAGAGGATTAAGAACCATATCAACAGGTCGTCCATCTTGCAAATAGGGCATATCCTCTTCCGGTAAAATTCGAGAAATAACACCTTTATTTCCATGACGTCCAGCCATTTTATCACCAACTGCCAACTTACGCTTAATCGCAATAAATATTTTTACAACCTTAATCACACCTGGAGGTAATTCATCACCTTTGGTAAGACGATCTATTTTTTGTTCATAAACAGTTCGAACAATTGCCTCTTGACTCTCAGTTAACTCAAAAATATCAGCAAGGTCACTTTCAATATCTGCACCACCATCGACAGCAATGGTTGGCAATTTTACAAAAGGAACAGAATTCAAACTTGCGATAGTAATTTTACTCCCTTTTTGAATAATCTCTTCTTTGCTTTTCTCATCAACAATACTGACGCTTGCAATACGATTGACCAATAATTTTTGAACACGCTTTGAAGCTGTATCACGAATACCCTTAAGCTCTGCCTCTAAATCTTTGGTAATTTTTTTCTTTTCGTCTGCTTGAATTTCTTTTGCACGATCATCCAATGTAATACCTTCACGACTAAACACCTGTGCACCGATAACCACACCCGTTACCCCAGGGGGGACACGCAAGCTTGTATCTTTTACATCCCCTGCTTTATCACCAAAAATAGCACGTAATAACCTTTCTTCAGGCGACAATTGTGTTTCACCCTTAGGAGTCACTTTTCCCACTAATATATCATTTGGACCAATTTCAGCACCAATACGAATAATCCCAGAGTCATCCAAATCGCTAAGAGCTTCATCACCAACATTTGGAATATCCTGCGTAATTTCTTCCTTACCTAATTTGGTATCCCGTGCAGTACAGTCAAACTCTTCAATATGTATGGATGTATATGAATCCTCTTTTAAAATGCGCTCGCTTATTAAAATTGAATCCTCAAAGTTATATCCACCCCAAGGCATGAATGCCACAGTCATATTCCGGCCTAAGGCAAGCTCACCATCATCAGTTGCAGGTCCATCCGCTAAAACTGTTCCTGCATCCACATGATGTCCCACTTTTACAATTGGTTTTTGCAAAATGCAGGTACTTTGATTGGATCGTCTAAATTTTGTTAAATTATAGATATCAACATCTGATGTAAATCTCTCATCATCGATTTTATCTGCTCTAACAACAATACGTTTTGCATCGACCTCTGTTATCACACCATTTCGCTTTGCAACTGCAGTCACACCAGAATCTCTAGCAACAATTCCTTCAATGCCAGTTCCCACAAGAGGAGCATCTGTACACAACAGTGGAACTGCCTGGCGTTGCATGTTGGATCCCATAAGCGCACGGTTTGCATCATCATGTTCTAAAAAAGGGATTAAAGATGCTGCAACAGAAACTAATTGCTGAGGTGATACATCCATCATACTAATATCATCTTTATTGGCATGTACAAACTCACCATGAAAACGTGCTTCCACTTTTTCATTTACAAACTTGCCTACTTTATCCGTTTGTACATTTGCCTGCGCAATTGTTTTTTCTGCCTCATCTAATGCTGTTGCATAAAATACTTGGTCACTCACCTTTGCATTTTCAACTCTGCGATAAGGCGTTTCAATAAAACCATAATTATTAACGCGTGCATATACGGATAAGGATGAAATTAAACCAATATTAGGTCCCTCTGGTGTTTCAATTGGGCAAATTCGACCATAATGAGTGGGATGAACATCACGAACTTCAAAACCAGCTCGTTCTCGAGTTAAACCACCAGGTCCCAATGCAGAAAGTCGACGCTTATGCGTAATCTCAGATAATGGATTGGTTTGATCCATAAATTGTGATAACTGTGATGACCCAAAAAACTCTTTAATCACTGCAGAAACAGGCTTTGGATTGATTAAGTCATTCGGCATAAGTGTTTCAACATCTTGCAAACTCATCCGCTCACGAATAGCGCGCTCCATGCGAACCAAACCAACTCGATATTGATTTTCCAAAAGCTCCCCTACGGAACGCACCCGTCGATTACCAAGGTGATCAATATCATCAATTTCACCTTCACCATCTTTTAAGCGTACTAAATATTGTGCCGCAGCAAGAATATCTTCTTTGCGTAAAGTACTAACCTCCACAGGGACATCAAAACCAAACTTATAATTAACTTTAAGTCGTCCGACTTTTGACAGATCATAACGTTCAGGATTAAAAAACAATCCATTGAATAATGCTTGTGCAGATTCAGGTGTTGAGGGATCTCCTGGGCGAAGGCGGCGATATATTTCCAACCGAGCCTCCTCTGATGTTTCCACTTTATCTGCAAGCAATGTATTTCGAATATATGGACCTACATTTAAATCATCCATATAAATCAACGATACTTCAGAAATCTTTCTATCTTGAAGTTCTTCTAAATTCTCTTCAGTAATAACCTCGTTAACAGCAACAAGGACTTCACCCGTAGAATTATCAACAATATCTTTTGCTGCAACACGCCCAATGATATCACTTACATCAACCGGTATACGAATATCCTCACTTGCTGTTAGTTTTTTCATTACCGCACGTGTAAAACGACGCCCTTTTTTTACCAATACTTTCCCTGTTTCAGGATCTTTAATATCTTTGGATGCACGCTGATAGCGTAACAATTCAGGCATCACATTTTTTTCAATTTTTGTCTTACCTGTTAAATAAAACATCTCAGATTGGTAAAACATATTCAATAATTCTTCTAAAGAATATCCAAGAGCACGTAGTAGAATTGTTGCATGCATTTTCCGGCGACGGTCAATTCGAACATGCAAAATATCTTTTGCATCAAATTCAAAATCTAACCATGCGCCACGATACGGAATCACCCGAGCACTAAATAATAATTTTCCAGATGAATGTGTTTTTCCTTTATCATGTTCAAAGAACACACCAGGGCTACGATGAAGCTGAGATACAATAACACGCTCTGTACCATTTATAATAAAAGTTCCATAATCAGTCATTAACGGTACTTCACCAAAATATACTTCTTGTTCCTTTACATCACGGATAGATTGCGCACCTGAAGAGTCATCGACATCCCACACAACTAAGCGAACTAACACTCGTATTGGTGCAGAATAAGTCATGCCACGACTGCGACATTCATCTTGATCATAGCGAGGGTCATCGAGAGAATATTGAACAAACTCCAAAGATGCCGTTTGATTAAAACCTTTAATTGGAAATACGCTCTTAAATACCCCCTGAAGCCCCAAATCATCACGTTGACCAGGCTCAATATCTGATTGTAAAAAATTAAAGAAAGAACGTTGTTGTATTTCAATCAATGATGGGATGTTAATAACATCTTGTACTTTTGAATAGTTTCCACGAATTCTACGGATAGGAAGGCGCGACATACCGACTCCTTAAGAAGTTAATATATTAAAATTGCCAAAAATTAGAGAGATAGGTGTTCATTTGTGTTCATGAACACCTAACCCTCTAATTATTGCATAGATATCGAAAAAATAATTACTTAATTTCTGCTTTTGCACCAGCTGCTTCAAGCTTTTTCTTTAACTCTTCAGCCTCATCTTTACTCACACCTTCCTTCACAGCCTTTGGTGCACTTTCGACTAACTCTTTGGCTTCTTTAAGACCTAAGCTGGTAATTGCACGTACTTCTTTAATAGCATTAATCTTATTTGCACCAGCTGCTGTCAAAATAACATCAAATTCAGTTTTTTCTTCTGCTGCATCAGCTGCACCTACACCCGCACCTGCAACAACAGCAACTGGAGCTGCCGCTGAAACACCAAATGTGTCTTCAAGTTCTTTTACTAGCTCAGAGACTTCAATTAAAGTCATATTTTTTAAAGTTTCAACAATTTGTTCTTTTCCAACTGTGCTCATGTGCTTCTCCTGTATGTTTTGCACCCCAATCAATGTTCTATTAAATGGGTCATTTATTTTTGAATTAAGTGCAGTTAATTATTCTTTAGTTTCTTTTATTGCATTCAATGCATATACCAATTTACGTGGTATTGCAGCGAGTACAGCAGCCATATTAGTTGCAGGTGCAGACATTGAAGATAATGCTTTTGAAAGCAATTCTTCACGCGATGGCATCGCAGATAATGAATTCACATCATTTATAGATAGCTCAGAGCCATCCATATAGCCACCCTTTACAATTAAGTTTTTATGATTCTTTGCAAATTTTGTAATTATCTTTGCAGGACTAATCGGATCTTCATCCGATGATGCAATTGCTGTTGGACCTGTAAAATGTGCATATAACGACTCTAAGCCTGCGTTTTTCAACGCACGCTTCATTAAGCGATTATTAATTACTTTGAATGAGGCATTATTCTCACGCAACTGGCTGCGCAATTCATCAGTTTCTGAAACTTTTAAACCTCTATATTCTGTAAAAATAATCGCTTTTGCATTTTCCAAACGCTCTGCTAAACTTGTAATTTTTTCTGTTTTTTGTTCTCTATTCACAGTTTTCCTCCTCAAATCAACTATAACGCTGATCGTGTTATAAGCTATTCACATCAATCTTTACACCAGGACTCATTGTCGCTGAAATAGCCATTGATTTGATATATATACCTTTTGATGCCGCAGGCTTTGCTTTCTTAATTGCACCCAAAAGAGTCATAATATTTTCTTTAATACTATCAGTGTTAAATGATCGTTTTCCTACTGGTGCATGAATAATACCCGCTTTATCAATTCGAAATTCAACTTTACCCGTTTTTTGTTCAACCACTGCTTTTGCGACATCCGGTGTGACTGTTCCCAGTTTCGGATTTGGCATCATGCCTCTAGGACCAAGAATTTTTCCTAGCCGACCAACAATACCCATCATATCCGGCGTAGCAATAGCCTTATCAAAGTTAAGTTCACCATTTTGAATTTTTTCTGCTAAATCTTCAGCACCCACTAAATCAGCACCTGCTTTTAGAGCTTCTTCCGCTTTACCAGCTTTTGCGAAAACTGCCACACGAACAGTTCGTCCAGTACCGTTTGGAAGACTACATGCACCTCTAACCATTTGATCTGTTTTACGTGCGTCAACTCCAAGTCGAATTGCAACCTCAATAGTTTCATCAAACTTTGCCTTAGCAAAAGTTTCAAGCACAGTAAAGGCATCATCAAATGTATATAACTTTGTACGATCCACTTTTGAAAGATCATTTTTATTCTTTTTACCGACAGTTCCCATACATCACCTCCGTTGTTCAAACGTAAATATAATATTTACTCCAACAGTTTAAGAATTAATCTGCTAACTCTAAGCCCATATTTCTAGCTGTACCTTCCACTGTACGAACAGCAGCTTCTAATGTACTGCAATTTAAATCAGGCAATTTTATCGTTGCTATTTCTTCCAATTGCGCACGTGTTATTTTGCCAACTTTTTCTTTATTTGGTACACCCGACCCTTTATCAATCTTTGCAGCCTTTTTCAATAGCACTGCTGCAGGAGGTGTTTTTAATATAAATGAAAAGGATCTATCCTGATACACTGAAATAACAACTGGAATAATAAGCCCCTGCTGTTTTTGAGTTTTTGCATTAAATTGCTTACAGAATTCCATTATATTCACACCATGCTGACCCAATGCAGGACCAACAGGTGGTGCAGGGTTTGCTTGTCCAGCAGGACACTGTAATTTAATTTGTGCGAGTACTTTTTTCGCCATACTGTCCTCAAACTTTCTTTATAATTAATTAACTTTATCAACTTGTGTAAAATCCAACTCAATTGGAGTTGAACGACCAAAAATACTCACCAATACTCTAAGCTTTCCTTTATTTTCATTTACCTCATCAACAATTCCAGTAAATGTTGCAAAAGGACCACTAATGACTTTTACATTTTCACCTTTATCAAATTCAATTTGAGCTTTAGGCTGCATCGTACCTTCTTCGATACGATTTGTAATACGATCAATTTCTTCATCAGGTACAGCCGGTGGTTTAAGAGAACCTCCAACAAAACCTGTTATTTTCGGCGTTCCCTTAACAATATGCCATGTTGATTCATTAAGCTCTATACGCACAAGGATATATCCTGGAAAGAATTGACGTTTAGACTTACGCTTAACACCTTTTCTAACCTCAACAATATCTTCTTGAGGAACTAGAACCTCTCCAAAGAGATGCTCTACATTATGCTGTTTTATACGCTCCTCTAAGGCTTGTTTTGCTTTCTGCTCATATCCAGAATAGGTATGAACTACATACCATTGTAATGCCATTAAATTCTCCAATTGCCAAAAAGGCATTAATTATTGATAGAATAGTCGAACCATTGCTGCCCAAAAAATATCAAATACTCCAAGTATTATCGCACAAATTGTAATTAATACACTGACCACCACTGTAGAAAGCATACTTTCTTTCTGGGTAGGCCATACAACCTTACCCAACTCAACAATGACGTCATTTGTGAAATCCATTACTCGACGTATCTTTCGCAATATCACATAAGTAGACAGACCAAAGATAATACCAATAATATCATATGGCATTAATACCCAGGAATCTGGCATTGGCCATCTTGCAACTACCCATACAGTTTCAAGCATCTCTCGCATTAATAATCCAACTATTAATGCGCCTATGAGATAAATTAAACTGATTATTTTTTTGTTTCGCTGCATTCTTAATCCTTAATTTTGGCAGGGGAGACAGGAATTGAACCCGCAACCCCCGGTTTTGGAGACCGGTGCTCTGCCAATTGAGCTACTCCCCTAAAAAATCATTTTGCTTCTTTATGTGATGTATGTTTTCTACAGAATCGACAATATTTATTAAACTCCAAACGATCCGGTGTTCGCTGTTTATTCTTTGTCGTTGAATAGTTCTTCCGTTTACATTCCTGACATACAAGCTGAATAATAACCCTCATTATAACCATCCTTTACAGAATCGTTCCACATCACGTTTTTTATGATGTGGAACGATCTGACTACCTATTCTAAACATTTACATAAAATACAATATACTATTCAATAATTTCAGTAACAACGCCTGCACCCACTGTGCGGCCACCTTCGCGTACTGCAAAACGTAATTCCTTCTCCATGGCAATCGATGAAATTAATTCCACCTCTGCTGTGACATTGTCGCCTGGCATTACCATCTCCACATTCTCTGGTAATTTTAATATCCCTGTAACATCTGTCGTGCGAAAGTAAAACTGAGGACGATATCCCTTGAAAAATGGTGTATGTCGACCACCCTCTTCCTTCGTTAATACATAGATCTCCGCCTTAAATTTCTTATGCGGATTTATTGACCCGGGCTTCGCAACCACCTGACCTCGCTCTACATCCTCGCGCTTTAAGCCTCGTAACAACAATCCTACGTTATCACCAGCACGACCTTCATCCAACAACTTTCGAAACATTTCTACACCAGTTACTACACTCTTCTGTGTGTCACGTATTCCAATAATCTCGATCTCTTCACCTGTCTTCACTATTCCACGTTCCACGCGACCCGTAACCACTGTGCCTCGACCTGATATACTAAACACATCTTCGACTGGCATCAAAAAAGTCTTGTCTGTTGGTCGTTCTGGCTCGGGTATATACTCATCCACCGCATCCATTAATTTCTGGATTGATCCATGCCCAACATCACCTGAATCACCTTCCATTGCCTTTAGGGCTGAACCTCGCACGATTGGAATATCATCGCCTGGAAATTCATATTGACTCAATAACTCCCGTACTTCTAACTCCACCAAGTCCAATAACTCATCATCATCTACTTGATCGACTTTATTCATATACACTACGATTCGTGGAACACCCACCTGACGCGCTAACAATATATGCTCGCGTGTCTGAGGCATTGGCCCATCTGCCGCACTTACCACTAAAATTGCACCATCCATTTGTGCTGCGCCAGTAATCATATTCTTCACATAATCCGCATGACCTGGACAATCAACATGCGCATAATGTCGATTTTTTGTCTGATACTCCACATGCGCTGTTGCGATTGTTATTCCACGCTCCCGTTCTTCTGGCGCCTTATCGATTTGATCAAAATCCATTTGTTCGGCTAATCCCTGGGATGCCAAGTATTGTGTGATTGCACTTGTCAAGGTAGTCTTCCCATGATCCACATGGCCAATTGTTCCCACATTTACATGGGGTTTACTTCTATCAAATTTTTCCTTTGCCATCTTTCCTCCCCTTACTAACTATAAATAAAATTATCATTTCCAATTTGATCGCTCGATTATTACTTGAGCCGAGAACGGGGATTGAACCCGTGACCTCATGCTTACCATGCATGTGCTCTACCAGCTGAGCTACCTCGGCAATTCGTGAGCGGGAGACGGGTGTCGAACCCGCGACCCTCAGCTTGGAAGGCTGATGCTCTACCACTGAGCTACTCCCGCATTGTGGAGAGGGGAGGATTCGAACCTCCGAAGGCGATGCCGACAGGTTTACAGCCTGTTCCCTT
>CAYZSU010000016.1:0-37458 GCA_964480565.1 uncultured Myxococcales bacterium
GGTGTTTCCCGCTGCACCCGCAATCCTCACGTACTCGCATGTACACTCCGGTTACAGGTTTGCGGGAGCCTAGAATCTGGGTATTTTTGAATAACCCCACTAATTGCTATTTCGATGGCAGTCCCATTATGCCAATTGAACCAGTCCATCCCATTTATCAACAGGATGTGATCGATGCACATACCATATCTCTTCATATTTTGACGCAGGCACCTTTAACCCTGAGCGGGCATCAAACAACATATTCGCATCAAATATTGGCGAAAAATCCCGCAATACCAACAATGTTGGCCCTTGATAAGGATACATTTTTTGTTTTTCACTCTTCTTTTTTAAAATTCGCGTCAATACATCCACATGGTCAGTGGCAGTAATAATGCCATGCACATGACTCATATCACGACCAAGCAACATCATGGCTTCCTTTTTATCATGAAATATATGTGAAATTTCAATACCTAGAATAGTATAATCATATTGATTTTTAATCAAAAAATCAGGACGTTCACGCTTTTCAACAATACAATATTTACTATGGTTTTTGCGATTATATAACCGCAGAAAATATGCCAATGCTTTTCGTTCTAATTGTTCTTTTTCATCCATAGTCTACCTACCATATGATATTATACATTGTTTTTCACATTGGGTCACGCGCAATCTAGCTCAGTCGCTCTTGGATATGACTATATGTAGATTATATATTGAATTTTAACGAAAACATGGATATTTTAATAGCATGCTTTCTATCATTACATTACTCATTGTCTTATCACTATCTTTTTTAGTCACGCGATTTGCAACAGTAGCCCTCACTTATACAGGACTTAGCAAACAAGTCGCACGCTTTCAGGCACGCAGCGCATTTACAGGTGTTGGCTTTACCACATCTGAATCTGAGCAAATTGTAAATCACCCTGTTCGGCGAAAAATCCTACTTACTCTGATGCTATTTGGAAATGCAGGAATTATATCCGTTGTTGCCACTTTGGTAGCCACATTTATCAACTTAGATTCTGAAACAGTACCCATCTACCTACGCCTTCTTGCACTTTTTTTGGGTATTATCGGGTTGTGGGCATTTTCTAAAAATCAATGGATTGACAGACGATTATCAAAATTTATTGGCTGGGCATTAAAAAAATATACCCATCTGGATGTACGTGATTATGCAGAATTATTGCATATGGCGGGTGAATATAAAGTAGCAGAGCTATTCATCGAACCCAGCGATTGGTTGGAAGATAAGACATTGCAGGAAGTACGATTGCAGGATGAAGGCATTATGGTACTGGGAATAAATCGCACTGGCGGACATTATATTGGTGCCCCCCATGGCCAAATTCGCATATGCAGTGAAGATACCTTGATTCTGTATGGAAGAGAATCTTCATTTGATGAATTGGATCATCGGCAAAAGGGACGTAAAGGCGACCTCAATCATCAAAAAGCTATTGAGCTTCAACGTCGCATTCAGGAACACATTTAAAAAAACCTGGATAATATATAATTATATCCAGGCATTCATTTATATAGAAGTATTCAGTAAATACAAAAAATGATTATTTACTTTCGGCGACGCGTCGTTTTTGATTTTAAAATTTTCTTTTCTTCCTTTTCATTTTTCATGACTTTTTTATAGCTGCCCAACCCTAGCTTCATCTTTTTATCCATATTCGCATACGTATCATATTTTAATTTAGTCAATTTCTTCATAAATCTAAAGATACTTGCATCCGCCATTTTTGTAGCTGAAAATAGCACATCTGAATCAGTACTTCCCAAACCACCGCCACTATCCTTTGCTGTAGACACAACTTCAGCCACAGTCTTTTTTGTCTTAGCATCTATAAAAGTAGTCCGTAGCTTAACTTTTGCCCCACCGCCAAACAGTGATAAAAAATTTCGTTTGAGCACATTTCCATTATCATAGGTTTCTATATTATATTTCACCAACAGCGTTGTTTTTCTTCGGTTGGGCGCTTTATAATGAAATCGCTTATTTGGTTTTGATAAACGCATACCTTCAACCATTTGACGGCGAAGCTCACGTTTAGTTATACGAAGTGATTTTTTTATTTTAGGAAGTCGTTTAGGACTCACCTTGCCAAATTCTACATTCTTTGAAGTAATTGGCAGTATAACAATATTTTTTACAGCCTTAAAATCATAGGATTTATCCGGCTTTACCACTTTTTTTAAGCGTGCATGTGCACTATCCATCCAAATACAGCTAACAAGCATCAATAATACAATAGCAATCCATTTTTTTATCATCCTATCCTCACTTTCAATAAAATTCAGATTAACAGGCATTACCCAAAAGTCAATGTTCAGTATTCTTCCTTTGGTAAACATTATAATCATTAGGAGTCATTAAAAAAACACCCAGATCCACAGTGAATTGAAAATGAAATACATATATAATTGAAATGTTAAACTAAGCGGCGAACCCACATATTAAAGTAATATTTTTTTGAACAAACTAAGGCATGTCCTCATAAGGGATAACCTATCCATTTGATGTAATTAAACGCGCATTTAAATGTACAAAAACACTTTATGAATTAATCTCATAATAGACCTGTCACCTTCGGACTTGATCCGAATGTCCAAAGGCAATCGTAACACCTAAGATCCCCGATCAACACCGTCTCGGGGATGACAACCTTTACGCCCGATAATAACAACAGTACCTATCCCCTTATGAGGACACGCCCTAATAAATTAAAATCGGGTCTATGCTCTCACATAGACCCGACTTATTATTTATCAGAAAAACTAATCGTTAAAAATCCTTAAAATCATCATCATCCATAGGAATGACTTTATCAGGAGAAACATCATCCATCACTATCCGCTCCTGTCTTTCCCTTATTACTTCAGGCAATGCGTCTGTCACCGGAGCCACTCCAAGACTAGCAGGATGATAGGATGCCTTAGAAAGATTGTCATTCACACTACCACCAACCAATGCCAATAATTCAGATACTAGCAAGCCCAATTCACGCGATTGTGAATGCATTTCCTCACTGGCAGCCGAGGCTTCTTCGGCACTAGCGGCATTGGACTGTGTGACTTTATCCATCTGAGATACAGCCAAGTTAATCTGCTCAAGACCCTGAGCCTGCTCATTGGAAGCGGATGACACTTCTGCATTTAATTGAGCAACCTTCTCTATATTATTTAGAATTTTATCAAAAATTTGCGCAACTTCATCGCTCACCTGAACACCATTATCCGCTTGTTTTTGAGCCCCTTCAATCATTGCAGACGTATTTTTAGCCGCTTCCGCAGAACGCTGTGCCAAATTACGCACTTCCTCAGCAACGACTGCAAACCCTTTCCCTGCCTCACCTGCACGCGCAGCTTCAACAGCTGCATTGAGTGCCAATAAATTCGTTTGAAATGCAATATCATCAATTGTTTTAATAATCTTTGCAGTTTCATCAGACGATTGTTTAATCTCATGAATGGCTTCACTCATTCGTCCCATGACTTGCTGACCTTGGCTCGCATCTTTTTTTGCTTCATCGGATTTTAAATTAGCTTGTCCTGCATTTGTGGCATTTTGTTTGGTCATGGATGATAATTCTTCCAATGAGGCAGATGTCTCCTCCAAGCTAGAGGCTTGTTCACTGGCACCTTCAGCCATGGATTGACTCGTTTGCGCAATTTCATTGGATGATGAACTAACTTGCTCCCCACCATGTCGCAATCGACCGATAATCACATGAAGCGATGTTACAGTGCTTCGAATGAGGAAAAATGTAAGGACTACAAATATGACAACAGCAATTGCCCCCACAAATATAATGAAACTATTCGCATTCTGAATAAACATAACAAGGCGTTGGCCTGTCATTGCATTATTCTCAATAGAATTAAGCACTATCTCCATTTTTCCAATCAAACCGTTAATAGCTGGCACTGTTTTTTTACGATATACAACCAAATCATCGGAAATACCTGCTACGCCCAATTTATAATTTTCTCGTTCTTCAATAATATTGGCAACTGATGCATGCAAGTCATTATGAAATGATTCAAATTCATCAAAGGTTACAGCTAATTCCGGCATCATCTCTATTACCTTTTCACGTTCCTCGCTATAATACCATTGTCCCAACTTACATTTACGAGGGTTTCTTTCAACCTGAGGCTCATCTTGCCCTTTATCAGATACATATTCCATTAATTTATTTGTCCAGTGAAAATGATCGATTTCACGCTCTAATATAAAAGTACGCACTTCATTTAATGCCACTGAATCCCGTACATCTTTCATTTTTATAACTGAAATCATAACGATAGCGAGTACGATCACTAAACTCACTATCATACCCAACCATAATTTCTTGCCGATTGTTAATCTCCTTGCCATCTTTTCCCCCTGACATTGAATCATAATATTTTTTTAAAACTTTAATAATCGGATTATATGTATTTCCTAAATCATTGCCAACAAAAAAACCGTATTTTCATCACAATATATAATGGGGCTACCCTTAAAATAGCAATTTTGAAAACTATCCCAAAACACCTAAAAGTTACTAAATGTTTCAGGCTTAAACGCAATTAACACAGAAAATGGACATTTTGATGCCACCCCCATAATGACAACTGCAATGATTTATAGGCACATATTTTACAAGAAAGAGTAGTTAAAATATAGGAATGAAATTTTATTTATGCGGATGGATTAAATTCATTTTGCATTTTGTCATAATAATCGATGACATCCCATACATAATGACGTTTTTGCAAGTAAGTCCCTGAAAAGAAGCTACGCTTAAATCCATAGATGATCAAATTTTTGAGCATACGCGACGGAATTTCAAAATGCGTGACTGCTTGCCTAATTTCATTGCTTACAGATGTACGCGATACCAATCGATTATCCGTACAGAATGTAACTGATAATCGGTTTTCTAACATTCGACCAAACGGATGGTCTTTAAGACTTTTTAAATATGGCATTGTTTGCAAATTAGATGATAAACATACCTCAATATTGATTCGACGATCAGCAATATATTGCCATAACCGCTTTACATAGTTTTCTCGCTCTTTTTCATCCGCATATTTTCCCATATGTGCATCAAATAAATGCGTGCCATGCCCAATCCGATCGGCATGACAATCGGCAATCGCTTGAAATATCGAATCTGGACCATAGGCTTCACCCGCATGAATAGTCTTTTTTAAGAAGTTCTTATGAGCAAAATCAAATGCACGTTTATGATCAACTGCAGGATATCCTTCTTCAGCACCAGCAAGGTCAAATCCCACAATTGGCAAGCCCAATTCATCGCGGACATGAATCAATGTTTGCACCAAGTCTAAAGATGATAAACCAAATAAATCATCTTCTGGCATATAACGATGAATTTCCACAAATCGTTTAAAGTAACTGGCAAACTCCCCGGTAAACATGCGCATTGCACAGCCAATAATACCATATTCAAAACGCGGTTCATTGCCTTGCATGATGGCATCTTGCGAATTAATTTCATTTGCTGCACGTAAAAAACCGTTATTTACAGCAATTAAAACATCTTCCACAGACATGTATTTATTGGCATGCAACTGTGGCGCAAAACGCGGCTCAATATATCGCACACCTTCATTATAACTATCATATACGAGTTCATATGCGACACGCTCTAAGGCTTCTGGCGTTTGCATCACTGCCACTGTATATTGAAACCCATTTAAATACTCGACTAGATCTGCATATTTTTCTTTAAATACAGTATCCATGAGGCCCTCTTCTGAATAAGAGGGAAGTGTTATTTTATATTGTTTTGCCAAATCAATAAGCGTTGCCACCCGCAAACTACCATCCAAGTGCACGTGAAGATCTGTTTTTGGAATTGCTCTTAAGAATTCATCTGAATAATGATTCATTGATCACCTACTTTTTTAATTTCTGTCGTTTAATTTCCTCACGAATTAATTCGCGCATATAATCAATATTTTGCCATCGCCCTATTTTGCGACCATTCAAAAATATCGATGGCGTTCCATGAACCATGGCTTTTTTAGCAGATGCCAACTCTGAATCCAACCGCACCTTTGTTTGATCGCTCATCAAACACTCATTAAATACATCCGCATCCAAACCCAATTTTTTAATAGTAGACTTATAAAAAGAATTATTTAATCGACGCTGATTTCGAAATAGCGCATCGTGCATCTGCCAAAATTTCCCTTGCGCTTGTGCGCAAATACCCGACTTTGCGGCCTTACACGCACCTGCATGAATTTGTTGTTTTAAATCAGGATTGCATGTTTTATCCAATGGAAAGTTAATAAATACAAATCGGATATCATTTTTAAATTCCTGCAAAAATGGCTTTAACTTAAATGCCGCATACTTACAATATGGACATTTATATTCACTATATTCAACCAATGTCACTTTAGCATCCGGGTTACCCCACATGGCCCAACTTTTATCCACATCGACCTGGTACAGTGATTTTTTATAATGATAAACAAGCAATGACTCCATATCATCACTGCTATATGCATGCGTTTGCTGAGGTAATATATTTAAAATAATAACCATACCCACAATCACACACCCTGCCATCACGGCAATATGCGGCATCGCTTTATTTTCAAATATTCCTGTCTGATCTTTTTGCATTACAAGTCCCATTTTATCAAATTGATATGATTTTTTGAAAAAAATAGTTTGAATAAAGCAGCCAATAAAGCACATTGCCCGCCGTAAGCTTAATCCCATGCCAGTGGAGGTAAATATAAAAATAAATATATTCGCAATATACATACTAATACAAGCAATGCATACGACCTCTAATACAATAAATGCAATATAGGCCAAATACGCACTATATATCAGACTGCCCATACTCATTATATAGACAAAACCCATAGCTGTTACTTGAGGTTTTTTTGACAGAAAGGAAAGCAGTGCAAATATCACTACAATTGCATAAAAAATCACACCAAACCATGCCACTGGAATGCCAAACATTTCAGAATAAGAACTGCCATTGACAATATCACAATTAACCGATTCACTGATTGCACAGAAACTTTCCTGCTCAAAGCCATGCATTTGCAAGCGAATATGCTGACTGGTTGATATACTTGCAAAAACACCACCGACTATTGCTGATATGATTACTATTACTAATGCCCAACGCCGCATATACCCTCCAGAAATTACAATTGAATTGAATTGAATTGAACATATTTTATATAGTTCGAAACAAATCTCAAGCTATTTAAAAAAGGGCATATCAATTAAATGATATGCCCTGGTAATAGACCGTAAGGCCCCATATTAGCAATTATTCCCAATCCACAAAACTCTTCAAACGTTTGGCACGGCTGGGATGACGGAGTTTCCGAAGTGCCTTGGCCTCAATCTGACGAATACGTTCACGCGTAACAGAAAAATCACGCCCCACCTCTTCCAAGGTATGATCTGACTTTTCACCAATTCCAAAGCGCATGCGAAGCACTTTTTCCTCTCTTGGTGTTAATGTAGATAAAATACTTTGTGTTTGATCCGACAAATTGCGGCTTATCACAGAATCACTGGGTGATAATATGGATTTATCTTCGATAAAATCACCTAAATGACTATCTTCCTCTTCACCAATGGGTGTCTCTAATGAAATAGGCTCTTTCGCGATTTTCAATACCTTACGCACTTTTTCAAGAGGCAATTCCATTTTATGCGCAATTTCCTCTGGCGTAGGTTCACGTCCCAAATCCTGCACTAAATAACGTGATGTTCGCACTAGCTTATTAATTGTCTCAATCATATGCACAGGAATACGAATCGTTCGCGCCTGATCTGCAATGGCACGAGTAATTGCCTGCCGAATCCACCATGTGGCATAGGTAGAAAACTTATATCCCCGACGGTATTCAAATTTATCCACAGCTTTCATTAGACCAATATTACCCTCTTGAATTAAATCTAAGAACTGTAAACCACGATTGGTATATTTTTTGGCAATTGATACTACTAAACGCAAGTTTGCTTCAATCAACTCATTTTTTGCATAATCAGCAAATTGTTCAGCACGCTTAATTTCCTGATAGGTTTTCTTTAAATCCTTAACATTTTGCCCAGCTTCTTGCTCAATGGATTTCGTATCGCTTTCCGCTTCTGAATATACTTTAATAATTTCTGCAATATCCTCGCGGGATAATCCACATTCCTTGACCAATTTTCGACGTTGATAATCATTGCGTTTATATTGACGAACCGTCTCTTTAATCAAATCCAATTCCGTATGTAATTTACGCGCACATGATTTAATGACACGGTGGCTTTTATCCACTTGGTCAATTGCCAAATGCATCGCTTCCACAATATCATTCACTGTCTTAGTCGACAAACCAATGTCTTTAAAACACTCTAACATACTAGTTTTTACATCATCTAACTTCTTAGCCAGTTCTTTCTTTAATTTCTCTGCAACACGCTTTTTTGAGAGTATTGCCAAAGATTCACGTCGCTGTTTATCCAATGATTTGACTCGACGCATTAATTTTAAAATACGCAAACGCTCTTCTGTTTCGTCAAAATCCTCTAAGGTTTCTTGATCCGCATCTTCCATGTCTTTTAAAATAGATATAACGCGTATTTTATTCTTTGATAATAACTCGCCTAAAGACAAAATCTTTTGCACACCTAATGGGCTGGATAATAAAATATTGAGCATTTCATTTTGCCCTTGCTCAATACGCTTAGAAATCTCCACTTCACCCTCGCGAGTTAAAAGGGCAACTTGCCCCATTTTACGCAAGTACATGCGTACAGGATCAATCGAACGCCCTGCATATTCCGGTGTCATGGATACTTCTGACAATGAAGGTGTTCGTGGTTCCATCTTTTTGGTAATCTTTTTTAAGTTATTACCTTCTTCTTCATTATCAACAACATTGATATCCATATCATCAAACATCGACAATATTTTATCTAAATGATCGGATGAGACCACATCCGAAGGTAGCGCTTCATTAACTTGCTCAATCGTTAAAAAGCCCTTTGTTTTACCTTCTGCAATTAAATTTTTTACTTCCTTAATATCCGTGGTGTTCTTTGCCATTTTATTCTCCCACATTTAATGCACTATGTGCATTTACTCATCAATCCTTGTTTTTCTTGAAGCAATGCTAATAATTGTGATTCATTGCCACACACTTCCGCTTGGCGGATTTCCTCATTTAATGCTTTTAAGCGTTCTTTTCGAGGCCGATTTTTTATACCAGCAATATAATCATTTATTAGTGCTTGTTTTTCATCATCATCAATTACATCTGCTGTCATCGCAGTTTGTCGAATGTAACTCGCTAAATCCGCATCATCAACACATGCAAGCACATCTTCCAATAAAACATGTTTCTTTTCCTGCCATATACTTACAATCCATCCATATATTTGCTGACTTAGCGTATGTTCAAAGTTTTCTGGCAATAGAGCTGGATATACCGCATTTACCATATCCAATGAACGAAGTAATTCTTCAATCAATAGTTGATCCACACATTTTGTTTGTTGTGTTGACACTGTTTTTTTCAAAAGAGTAGTTTTAGTCGATTTTGTTTGTTCACCCATAATTGTGTGAGCAATATCTGCTACAGACATATCCAGTCGACTGGCCAGTGCATTTCGATACACTGTTTGCGCAGCTGATGTATTAAAACGGCGTAAAATAGGTACTAAAAGTGATAAAGCCTCTAACTTACCCACAGTATCTACGCCCGTGCGAACTAATGTTTCTTCCATATAAAATTCAAAGAGCGATTTACCATTGTCCAAACATACCTGCATGGCATCCGAATCATGCGCATTTAAGAATGAATCTGGATCCTCACCACTTGGCAAAAGCGCCACGCGAGGCATCACATTTACTGTCATACAAACATCCAGTGCACGCATTGCGGCTTTTCTTCCAGCCTTATCTCCATCAAATAGCAATACTATATTTGATGAATAGCGCATGAGCAATTTAATCTGCCCATCCGTTAATGCCGTGCCTAATGGAGCTATAGTTTGCATAAATCCATGTTTTTGCATGGCCAAGCAATCCATATAGCCTTCAACCACAATCACTTGATTGGTCTTTCGAATACCATCAAATGCTGTATTTAAACCATACACACATTGAGACTTGTTATATAGCCATGAATCCGGTGAATTAATATACTTTGCATCGTCATCATTTGACAATGCGCGTCCACCAAATCCGAGCACTTCATTTCTGGGATTAATGATCGGAAAGATCACACGATCTCTGAAAAAATCATAATATCCCCCAGAACTGCGTTGCCGGATCAATCCCATATCGCAAGCAATGGCCATATTAATACCATGCGACTCGAGATATGATGTTAATGTCTCCCAATTATTATCGGCAAATCCTAAAAAATGTTGTGTAAAAAATGCATCCGACAGGTGTCTTTTTTTTAAATAGGCATTTGCACCCGCTCCAGCAGAGCTTTTTAGCTGTTTCCCAAAAAATTGTTTGGCTAATTCATTAATTTTAAGTGCATGCTGTCGCTTTTCATGGCGCTCTTTATCCTTGGCAGATTCATAATCATCCTTGGGCAATGACACACCCGCTAACTGCGCTAAATATGATACCGCCTCCATGAATTGAATTTTCTCAAAATCCATGACAAATCGAAGAATATCACCACCTGCGCCACATCCAAAACAGTGAAACATGCGTTTATCATCGGACACAATAAATGATGGTGTTTTTTCCTGATGAAAGGGACATAGTCCCTTGAAATTACGCCCAGCTTTCTTTAATGAGATGCGTTCGCCAATAAAAGAAACAATTGAAATCCGTTCTTTAAGGTCATCTAGAATTGACTTGCTGATCATAAGCCATACACCCCAAATTGTATAAAGAGGCTGCCCTTAGGAAGGCCCATTATTGTGTTTTCTGCTACACTCAAAAAGTCATTGCTGTACTTTTTAATGATCCCTTGGCCCATGACTTTGTAGACAAACCCAATAATTACGATGTTAATTTTGTTCGAACCAATGTACTAACCAATTTTCCATCAGCACGTCCATTGACCTTTGGCATTATTTGCTTCATTACCGCACCCATCGCTGCCATACCATTTACCTGAAGATGCTCAATCGCAGTATCAATAATATCTTCAATCTCCGATTGGCTCAATTCCTCTGGTAAATACCCTTGAATAATAGTCAATTGCCCCACTTCTTTGGCCACAAGGTCATCACGACTCGCTGTTTCATATATAGCAATTGATTCTTTTAGCTGTTTTGCCATAGACGATAATATGACAATTTCATCATTTGAACTTAATGCCGCTTTACTATCGATTTCACGATTTTTAAGCGATGATAAAATAAGCCGTAAAGTACCAACAACCGCACTATCTTTTTGCTTCATAGCTGTTTTCAAATCAGCCATAATACGGTTTTTTAAATCCATAACATTCCTTTTGAATATGTCTTGTAATGACTACCATTACAAAAAAATGCCCATTTACAGCATTGTTTAGCAAATTTAATTCAGCACCATAGTCTTATGGCCCTTGCCCTCACTAAATTTGCCATGCAATTTGTATCTGAGCATTCTTACGCAACCCCAAAACTGTCTATATTGCAGACAGTTTTGTAATAATTAATATTGTCATGAATACTAGCAATTAGCGAAATGTTTTTCTGCGCTTTTTATCCGCAGCGGCTTGCTTTTTCTTGCGACGGATCGATGGTTTCTCGTAAAATTCGCGTTTGCGAAGTTCGGATAGAATCCCAGCTTTTTCACATTGCTTCTTAAAACGTCGAAGCGCTTGCTCAAAGGATTCATTATCCCTAACTTTAACTCCTGGCATAAGTATCACCACCTTCCGAATAGATTTTCTCTGAAAAGAATTGGCCGCTTTTAGCAAATCCAACATCAAAGTCAAGCTAAAACACTGTTTAAAGAATTTTAATCAATATAGCCCTTACTTTTCCATATTGAGTTGTCCTTAAAATACCTATTTTGATGGCAGCTCCACAATTCCATTGACATAAAAAAACCACCGATTATGAACGCATCCATGTCAACAACTTCACCTGTTTATTTTTTACCCTGGAATATGCGGGATCAATTGCCTCAATTTATTTATGATCAGTCGCTATTGTCCCAATTTTCAAAAAAACAAATGATCGCATTAAAGATTCATTTTGGCGAACGCGGTGGCAATGGACATGTCAAACCTGCATCGATTAAACCCATCATCAAACACCTACTTAAGCAAAAAACACGGCCCTTTTTAACCGATACCAACACCATTTATAGCGGTCCAAGAAAGGATGCATTGGGGCATCTCTATGTGGCGGCTCAACATGGTTATTCGCTTAACCGCGTACAAGTGCCCATCATTATTGCGGATGGACTGACAGGCAATGATTATATTTCCGTTGATATTAATAAACCACATATTGCATCCGCAATGATTGGCGCTGGTATCGCACATAGCCCTGCCATGATTGCTATTTCGCATTTTAAAGGCCATGTATTGGGCGGATTTGGCGGCGCAATAAAAAATCTGGGCATGGGCTGTGCCTCCAGGCAGGGCAAGTTTCAGATGCACTCCAATACACCGCCAAATGTACATGCGGCCAATTGCAGTCATTGCAATCAATGTATCTCCCACTGTGCGCATCAGGCATTATCATTTACCGAGGATCTGATCACATTGGATAGAGCCGCATGCGTTGGTTGTGGGGAATGCGTCTCCCACTGTCCAAGCGATGCACTATCACTACTCTGGAGCGAAGATGCCATGCGCGTGCAGGAAAAATACTGCGAATATGCATTTGCAGCAATTCAAAATAAAACAACGTTTTATTTTAATTTTTTAAATCATATTACAGAAAATTGTGACTGTCGCGGACTTAAGGAAACACCGCTATGCCCGGACATCGGCATACTCGCATCGCCCGATCCAGTGGCCATTGATCAAGCCTGTTTTGACATGGTGTGCAATCAACACGGCGACATATTTAAACAAGTACATCCTCATACAAACCCAGCTCATCAGCTTGACTATGCCAGGCAAATCGGTTTAGGACAATGCAACTACAATTTAATCCCATGGAGTCCAAAATGACATTACAAACCAATGAATCCCATTTAGTTCAAATTGCTGTGGAGGGGAAAGTTGCCCCAGCACTGTATTATTCCAATGAAGCCACACATGATGGACAAATTAAAAATGTCCCGTGTTTGGGTGGCATCACCTATAATGTAAAAATAGGTCATAGCGCCTATGGATGGATTGCCGATCATGTCGAACCTGGGGTAAGTAGCATTCACGATGCCAAAGATCGCCGCAGTCGCCCCAATCAAGGATTTAACTTTCTATCCTGCATTGGCAATGAAGTCATTGTACTCAGCGGCAAAGCCAAAGGGGATAAAGGCATTGTTACAGGCACGCATGGTGGCGTGGAGCATGTGATCATTGATTTTGCAGATGACACACTCGATAAACTCAGTAATGATGATAAATTTCAGATTCGTGGATATGGGCAAGGATTAATGCTGATCGATTATCCAAATACTCACCTATTATCCATCGCACCCACATTATTTGCCAAATTACCTATTCGAACATCTTCAAAAAAACAGACATTGGATATAGATGTCGCAGCTATTGTTCCATCACAGCTCATGGGCTCTGGTGTTGGTGCCTCCTGTGCATATACGGGTGATATTGATTTAATTACATCAGACAAAGACATTTTAGCCACGCATCATTTGGATACTTTAAAGCTAGGCGATATTGTGGCCATCCAAGATTGGGACGCAAGCTATGGATGGACATATCGCGAAAAAGCAATTAGCATTGGCATTGTCATTCACGGTGATTCCTATCTATCCGGCCATGGTCCTGGTATTGCCACGATCATGACCAGCGCAACAGGTGATATTAATCCACACATTGTATCTGAGATGAATATTGGCAAACTATTATCTATCGGTACGTATCGCGGTTAAGTCATCAAGAAGTGACAATTTTTCTACCGCATCAATTACGATTTTTTGCTGAGCTGGATATGTATCGAATAAATGCTGTTGCTTATCATTTAATTCGCTATAAAATTTACTCTCGATCAGCACATTACTCTTTGTAATAAAGTCGATTTCAATGCCATTTTCATAGAGATAATATATATCCTGATGATTTCGCAGCAATAGATATATATAGTTTTCAAAATAGCTGCCCAAATCACGCGTCCCCATAAACACATACTTAATCCCTAAGTCCGCTGCATATACCTTTTTTGGGGATAGCAATATCTGATTTGTTTTACCAAATCGGGGCACAAGATAAATTAAGTAAGTCGATTCAAATAGTGACAAATAGCGTTTGGATGTATCCGCTGATATACTCAGGATATTTGCAACTTTATTAATACTAACCTGCTTTCCACTGCGCTCCATTAACAATGTAAAATAATCCCGCAACACATGAACATTGCGAATACCATGAAATGCCGCAATATCCTTTTGAATGATATCGTCAACTAGAGCCATCATGTATTCACGGCTCGGATGCATGATATTTTCAGGCATACCACCGCTTTGACAGTAGTCCAGAAAGTAGGATTTGGATAAGGCCTGATCTCGCTTCTTTATAACAATATCCATAAATGACAAATATTCATCAAACATCAGTGGCTTTACTTCTAAAACAATCGATCGACCTGTTAAGCTCGCCTTTTTATCCGTCATCATGGATGTTGACGATGATGCAATCATGATTTTTGCATGCTGATTATCATAGACATTTTTTAATTGAATATGAAAGTCCGATTTATATGTAATTTCATCCAAGAATAAAAAAACCTGTTCTGAAAATGGAATTTTATGTAGTCGCCGAAACTCAGCAATAATGTCCAAAATAGTATATTTTTGCAGCAAATAATCATCTAAACTGACATAGAGAATATGTTTAGCCAATGTACCTGCCCGAATTAGTTCATCTATAATGAGCTTCATCAGCGATGTCTTACCCACACGACGCAAACCTGTTAAGGCGACAATTTGCTTGTTTGTAAGATAATGACGAATTTGTCTTAAATAGGCATGTCGCGGCTTGATATTGCGAAAATCATGATTTTCTTCCCACCAGGGATTATATTGATATAATAGTGTATCCACATACGAACTATACGATACTATCGTATATAAATCAATGTATTTATACGATAGTATCGAGGAACTATCCTTAGGAGTATTCAAAAATATTTTGAAATTGCTTGGGCCTATCTAAAGTTTTAAGGCATCAATGGGCATTCCCCTTATTGCAGGATACCGGCTCATGGGCCAACATGATACTATTTCAAGCTATATATTTATTAACTGTTTTCATGATTATTCCCCTTAATAATATTTTCCATATCATTCCATAGGCTAATAGAAAAAAGTGAGTCTGGACTCTCAATGGATATATTATCTTTTGTATATGGCCTTGAAATATCGGCCACCACTTGCACGGAGCGCTGTGGATTAAGTCGTTGTGCATAGTATTTCAAGTGGCGCGATGGACTGTCATCGCCATATTTCGCTTCAATTAATTCCTGCAAAATACCATCACGCACTATTGCAAAATCTACTTCGCGACCTTCCTTATCCCGAATATAGCGCAACTCATACCGATATCCGTTATAATCTTCCATAAAATGAAGGCGCTTTAATAGCGTTGTCGCAATCAAATTCTCAAATATGGCGCCTTTATCGCCAATCACATCGCCATTATCAAAAAAATATACTTTTGGTGGTTTTTGAATTGCTCGCGGCAGGGATTTTGTATAAGGCTTGACCAAAAAAATCAGATACATATTTTCCAATACAGTCAACCATGATTTAACTGTATTTGGCGATACCTGCAAATCATTCGCTAAGTTGGAAATCACAACAGGACTGCCCACGCGCGTGCGAAGCAAGTCAATAAGCAGGTTAATATGCGAAATATGGCGAATGGATTCCAAATCACGAATATCCTCTCGAACAATGCGATCCAATCGCTCACGCCGCCAGCGCCTAGCCAGACGTTCATCGCCAGAAAGAAATGTTTCTGGAAATCCTCCGACCGTCATCAGCCGGTTGAATCCATCCGCATAGTTTATACCGTTTGGCAATTCGTCCAATGTAAATGGATGAAGTCGCCAATAATGATAGCGCCCCAGCATTGAATCGCCGCCACGCTGATATACATCCAACCGCGCAGATCCTGTGACTAAAATAGAGTGATCATCCCCTTGAATATCATAAATGCCTTTTAGCCAATTTTTCCAGTTCTGAAACTTATGAATTTCATCAAATACCAACAATTGATCGGATTTTGACCATTTTTTAGCTAGAATAGCCTGACGATGCTCATCAAAATCCCAGTTAAAATACTGTCCTGATGAAAAATCATTCTTCAGAACATGCTGAGACATGGTTGTTTTGCCAACCTGCCTCGGACCACCGATAAAAACCATTTTCTGGGATAAATCCGATTGGATGAATCGTTCAAGATATCGCATATGACTATTTTAACATATACTGCAAAACAGTCAAGGCCATTTTAATACGTACTAAAAAATAGACAAGGCTATTTTGCAGTACAATGACAAATAGCCCGATTTATTATAGGACTGCCCTTGGGAATAGCAATTTTAGAGGTTGTTCAAAAATATCTAGATTCAAGGCCTCCCACAAACCCGAGGGCCGGAGCGACCATGCGATCACGTGAGGACCCGCGGGTATTATGCTCAAGAAACACCGAAGATGGGCGTTTTTCAGCACACATTACAATTCCATCAGCTGCTTTTGCCGACGCTTACCAATAAACTTTGCATATAACATCGGTACAGCAAATCGGGATAACAATGTAGCTGCCACTTCACCGGTCATCAGGCTGATGGCCAAGCCTTGAAATATCGGATCTAGCAGCATGGTCATGCAACCAACGATCACTGTTACTGCTGTAAGCAGCATCGGTCGAAAACGCACCACGCCCGCATTTACCACGGCTTCTTCCACGGGCATCCCCTGTTTTATACGCAGTTCGATAAAATCCACGAGTATAATGGAATTGCGCACAATAATCCCTGCCCCAGCAATAAATCCAATCATGGAAGTGGCAGTAAAAAATGCGCCAAATGCAAAATGCCCAGGAATAATACCGATTAAGCTGAGTGGAATGGGAATCATAATGACAAGTGGCACGATATAGGACTCAAACCAACTCACCACCAAAATATAGATTAAAATCATCACAACCGCAAAAGCCAAACCTAAGTCGCGAAAAACCTCATAAGAAATATGCCATTCCCCATCCCATTTCATGGCCAAAGAATCGGTTAATTCAGGCTGATAAATGGAGTATCTCACAATCTGCGCACCATCCGGCATTATTGCATTATCCAAACGTTTATTCATTTCCTGAAGCGCATAAATGGGACTTTCATCCTCACCTGCCAAATCACCAACGACATAGACCACGCGCTTTAAATTCTTATGATAAATGCTTTTGGCTTCATGGCGCGGCACCACATTCACAAGCTCCGATAAAGGAATAAAGGAATTATCATTGGCAGGCACAGTCAGTGTCAACAAATTTGTCACATCCTGACGCGCATGAATGGGCAAACGAATGCCAATGCGTACCGGCTCCAAATCATCCTGAAAATGCAATAGTCCAATATCCTTGCCAGACATGGCAGTATAAACTGTATCATAGATATGGCGAATTGGAACGCGCTTTAGCGATGCGACATAACGATCCACTTCCAGGTAAAATGAATGCTGAGAGCGATCTGACATCATATCCACATCAACGACACCCGGCGTAGTGCGCATAATATCCTGTACAGTTTTCGCCGCATCCAGTTGGAGTTCATAATTTGGACCGTACACCTCCGCTACTATCGTTGACAGCACTGGTGGACCTGGTGGAATTTCCACCACCTTTATTCGTGCATTATATGTTGATGCGATGCGCTTAATTTCTGGACGCAATGATTTGGCAATATCATGACTTTGCAAGTCCCGTTTGGATTTATCCACCAAGTTTACCTGAATATCACCCAAATGCGGGGAAGAACGCATAAAATAATGCCGCACCAATCCATTAAAATTAATCGGCGCAGATGTACCTGCATAAATCTGATAATTATCCACGACATCGATGGTATTTAGATAGTCACCAATGGCCTGGCTCACCTCCACTGTTTGATCCAAAGGCGCACCATCATCCATATCAATCACAATTTGAAGTTCACTTTTATTATCAAATGGCAGCATTTTCACTCGCACGACTTTATCCATCATCATCCATGCAATACCGACAAACATACTGACCACGATAAATGAAAAGACAAATTGATACATTTTATTTGAAATCAATCCAGTCATAATGCGACTATAGATACGATCTAAAAATGACAACTCATGCGACGATTCACTAACACCCTCCTGCCGAGGCACCCTATTTTTACTCACTTTAAACGCCCCCCAAGGCGAAATCGTAAATGCAATGACCAGCGAAAATAGCATGGCTACGGATGCACCAATTGGGATGGGACTCATATATGGCCCCATCAATCCCCGCACAAAAGCCATGGGTAAAATTGCAGCAATTACTGTAATGGTGGCAAGAATGGTAGGGTTGCCCACTTCCCCCACTGCAATGGCAATAATATCCTTGATACTACGTTCCGCATGGGGTTCATGATGTAGATGACGATGAATATTTTCAACGATTACAATGGCATCATCTACCAAAATACCAATTGAAAAAATAAGCGCAAACAATGTAACACGATTCAATGTATAACCGAAAATATAATAGATAAATAATGTTAAAGCCAATGTCACTGGCACCGCAATTCCAACGATTAAACCAAATCGAATGCCTAAGAAAAATGCAATGAGCGTTACCACGGATACTGATGCAATAATTAAATGCCATATCAGTTCATTGGATTTTTCCTTGGCCGTTGCCCCATAATTTCGCGTTACTGTATAGTGAATATCCGATAAATCTCCAATCAAGTGAGACCCTGCCAAGCGCTTAACTTTCGCTAAGATCCGATCCGTTAATGCCGTGGCATTTACACCTGGGCGTTTTGTAAAGCTAAGCGTGACTGCTTTTTGCAGCGACTCTTTATCTGAAAAAAATACTGCATCCTGTCGCTCTGCTGCCCCATCCTCCACATGAGCAACATCCTTCACACGAATGGCACGCCCACCTTTAATCGCAATCACCACATTTTCAATTTCTTCCTTGGATTCAAAAAAAGCACCCAGTCGAACAACCTTTTCCGGCACAGTATCCGTAGTGACTCCTACCCGACCTTCGACATTACCCAGTGTTAGCGGCTCAAATAATTCCAATATGCTAAGTCGATATTTTTTTAATTTCGCAATATCCGGTAAAATACGTACCTGCCTGGGCTGCCCGCCAATTGTTTTAATATGGGATATATCTGGAATTTCTGATAGCGCACGCGCAAATATTTGTGATATCTGGCGAAGCTTAAAATGTGATGCGGCCTGACTATGAAAGGCTAGAGCTAAAAATGGCACATCATCAATCGTATATGAGCGAACTAACGGCTGCCCCACGCCAGCAGGTTTTTCCGGCATATATTCGCGCAGTTTATGATGCACGCGCAGCACTGCTGGCTCCAGCTCAGTTCCGACCTTAAATCGCACCGTAATCAATGAATTTCCTGGACGAGATATACTATAGACATATTCTACATCTGGAATACCCCAGAGTAATTTTTCTGCAGGTGTGGTTACCCGATCTTCCACCTCTTTGGGAAGCGCACCTGCATAAGGTACGATCACATCCACCATGGGCACCTTAATCTGCGGCTCCTCCTCACGCGGTGTCATTACAATTGCCATTAGCCCAAGCAATAAGGATGCAATGATCAGTAACGGTGTTAAACGGGAATCTGAAAACCACTTGGCCAGCTTCACTACTGGACCTTTCATATATTTTTCATGATCTTTGGACATACATACTCCTAGTTATTGACTTTACCTATCACTGTTTGGAAATTATGATGAAAATTATAATGCAACTTCGCGATATTTACATCCAACTGACACTGTACCCGCATGCTCGCCATTTCCACCCAATGCTGTATAGCCTGAGAATAATCCTTTAATGGCAAAGATCCTTCTTCATAACGCGTATTAGCCAGCTGCATCGCTTGATATGCCAATATTGCAGCTCGTGACATAGATTGATATCGTTGATATGAATCCATTAATGTCGTTTGGCTATTTGTTTGATCCATCTGAAATGATAGCATATTTGCTTGATGCGCCAGCTGTATTTTTTTTAGCATGGCCTTGCTCTGATTTAACTTTGGCCGACGCATTCCATCAAATAGGGGCAAACTCATTGATACACCAATTTCATAGGCGCCATGAGAGCCTTCAAAATCACCCGTATAACGATTATATGCCGCCCGAAAATCGAGATTTGGACCATAGGCTGCTTTTGAAATACGCACCTGTTTTTTCGCATATTCCAACATGTCAGCACTGGCCTGAATATCCTGACGCAATTGCCCAGTCTTTTTTTCCTGAATAATAGGCATCGATGTAATCTGTGGAAGTGCATCATCCAGCATAAATAGATGGTCTGGCGAGCAACCGATCATATGCGACAACATTGCAGAGCGGTTTTTAATTTCCTGATATAAATAAATTCGCTTGGATTCAAAATTGATGCGAATGGATTTTGCAATAAGGTAGCTGGACTTGGATGCACTGTTGGGTTGATTGATCAGCTGATAGGATTTTTCCAAGTGCTGCAATTTCTTAATCCCGGCATTAATAGCACTGACCTGATTATTCATCGCCATAATGGATAAATACAGATCCGACACATCCAACTTCAACTTTTTTATAAAAAACAACTCCGATGATTTACTTGAACGATATAAATCACGGGACTGTTTTCTAGATATCCATAATGCACCACTATGATAGATAGGCTGCATAAATTCTATACGTGTTTGCCAATGATTCACACTTTTTGGATTATTTAAAGCACCTAAATCAAAATCCGCTTGAGTAAATTTGGATTGCTGCAATTTACTGCCAAATGAAAACACGGGATCATTGGAACGCATAAAAATTTCTGATACAGATAGCTTCGGCAATAAATTACCTGTGGCAATATTTTTTCCAAGTGAAATTCGATTTGTTTCTTCTTGCACTGACTTGATCATCGGCGAATAGGTGTCCATTGCCTCAAGCACTTGGGGCAATGTCATTGTTTTTGATTCACACATGGATGCAGCGGTATAAGTTGTACTCATTAGCAAAACGATCATACTCATACATATAGTTTTTAATACATTCATAGACATTACCCCTTATTTACAAAAACAGGCTTTAATTAAATCCAATAGTTCAAAAATTTTTGGATCGCACACCTGATAATCGATGCGAGTTCCCATGCGAACCCCTGAAACCAATCCACTATATTTCATTTGAGACAAATGCTGCGATAAATTTGACTGACTCACCTGACCAACCCTATCTAACAGTTGATTTACTGATAATGGACCTTTTCGAAGCGCGCATAATATAGCCAAACGCGTTGGATGCATCAGACCCTTCAATGAATTACATATCTTTTCAGAACGCTTGATAATCATATCTTTTCGATTGGACATAAACGGTTGACTACAACTCCCTCAAAAACATGTCAATATTATTATATTAGAATATACTAATATTTAAACATAAAACTATCATTTCACGTAATGCATCCCAAACAGCTGTTTTAAATTGACCTTTCCAGAAAACCCGATTATGCCTATCTCTTAAACGCTGTTATATGAACAAATTAAAGGAATTTGCAGTGCAAAAAGGAATTGCATCAGGTATTATTCACATGATCATCGCACAATTTTTATTTGTATCTGCATGGGCAACAATCAAATCCATCGATGCAACCTTTCCTCTATTTGAAATCACATTCTTCAGGGGTATTATTGCAGTTCTATTACTCGCACCTGTCATGAAAATAAAATACCGCGGCTTTTCAGGAAAAAATACCAAAGTATTATTTATGCGTGCACTGTTTGGATTTGGTGGATTAACAGCATCATTTTATGCAATGCGACACATGGCACTTGGCAATTCCACCACACTATTCAATACTTTGCCCATTTTTGTTAGCATACTTGCACCATTTTTATTAAATGAACGTCTCAATAAATTACAACTCATCTTTGTAATAATGGCCTTTATCGGCGTATTATTTGTTATTCAGCCTGATCAATCCATGTTCTCACCCATTGCACTCATATCATTATCCTCTGGTTTATTAGCCGCAACTGCCATGATTTGTGTTCGAAAACTTAAAGATACTGACCCACCTATACGCATTACATTCTATTTCACAGCATTTGTCTGCCTTGCTAGCATTCCATTGATGTGGCCAGTATTTACAATTCCAACGGGCATGCAATTGATCAAGCTAATCTATATCGGAATTTCAACCACCTTTGGGCAGGTGCTCATGGCCAATGCATACCGATTTGGCAATGCTGCAATTATAGCGCCTTTCTCCTATGCCGCTGTCATAGGATCCTATGTTGTTGGTATTTTGCTGTTTTCAGAAATACCAAATACTTATTCCATTATTGGCGCAGTTATAGTTGTTCTTAGTGGTATCTTCATCATGCTAAGTACGAAGAAATTACAGCGTATTCCCGGATCTACGCCTGGCATGCGCGCCTAATGGGGCTACCCTCAATTTTATGAACTATCACACAGATATATATCTATAAAATTGACATTTACGTTATAAGATGTAAGAGATGTTGAAAATATTTAATAAGGAGAAAATACATGAAGTCAATCAACCTATTTATTATCATGATGCTCGCCATATTCAGCATTACCTGGAATGCATGCACAGTACAACGTTGCACCGAAGAAACCTGCACAGATTGTGGCACTGTTGTTAAAATCACAACACTTCAAGGCGTATCATTTGGATTTAACAAATATAATTTAAAAACATCGACCTATGGCATTTTAGAGGAAGATAGCGATTTACTAAAAGAGGATTCCTCATTAAGTATTTCCATTGAAGGTCATACCGATATTGTTGGCACAGTGACATATAATAAATCGCTCTCATTAAAACGCGCGCAATCCGTATATAATTATTTCCTCAAACAAGGTATTAAGGCCTCCCGCATGCGAGTCATTGGGCATGGTTCAGACAAACCCATTGTGCCAAATGACACTGAGGCGAATAGAGCTAAAAATCGTCGCGTAGATGTTAAAATCATTAGAAAATAGTTCATTTTCTACTTAAATAATAGAGGTTAGTTAAGAAACTCACCTCGCTTTATGCTATCTAATCTGGCATATTGCGAGGTGTTTTTTTATCAAATACACACAAAAAAGGGAGCGTTTACATGAATGAATTATTTAAAACCATCAAAAAACATTATGCTGAAATTAGCCATCTATCCTCTGCCCTCAGCCTACTTACTTGGGATCAAGAAACATATATGCCAGAAAATGGTATAGGCGCGCGTGCAGAACAGATCGCATTATTATCAGGTCTACTACATGACCGATTAGCGGATAAAACATTGGGTAAACAACTTAATAAACTGATTAAAAAAGAGGCAGATCTTACAAAAAATGACTATATTTGCATAACACATTGGCTCTCAGATTATGAAAAATCCATTAAATTGCCACGCAATTATATTGAAGAATCCTGCAAAGCGGAATCAATGGCACATAATGCCTGGGTTAAAGCGCGCCAAGCATCTGACTTTGCATTATTTGCACCGCATTTGAAAAAACTTATCGTACTTCGAAAAAAATACGTCGATCTTATTGGATATAAAAAACATCCCTATGATACGCTATTGGATGATTATGAACCCAATATGACTGAAGAAACTCTCACTCCTATCATATCCAATCTCAAAGACACACTGATTCCTATTATTAAAAAAATTAACCAATGCCCCAAAGATCCAATCGGACAATTGCTTAACCAAAAATTCTCCATAGATGGCCAGAAACAGCTATCCGCATTTATTAAGCCAATAATTGGACTAGCTGATCACAGCAGCCGATTGGATGAAGCGGCACATCCTTTTTCCATTGGAATTGGCCATCAGGACAATCGTATTACCACGCGATACCAAAAAATAGGTCTCGAGTCACTGCACTCCGTGTTGCATGAATGTGGACATGCGCTATATGATGCAAACCTTCCACATAAACATTTTGCAACACCACTTGCAGATTCAACATCCTTAGGCATTCATGAATCACAGTCACGATTTTGGGAAAATCAAATTGGTCGCAGCCTAGATTTTTGTTATTTTATTTTACCGCATCTTAAAAAATATTTTTCACCACAGTTTAAAGGTATTACTGCCAAGCAGCTATACAGAGCATTTAATCATGTGGTTTGCACATCCAATCGCGTGCAATCAGATGAAGTCACCTATAACTTGCACATTGCCATTCGCTATGAATTGGAACTGGCCTTATTTGAAAATCGCCTAAGTGTAAATAAATTGCCAAATGCATGGAATGAATTAACAGAAAAATACCTGGGTTTTTATCCAAAAAATGACAATGAAGGTATTTTACAGGATATGCATTGGGGATCAGGTGCATTTGGTTATTTTCCCACCTATACTCTGGGAAATTTATTTGCCGCTCAGTGGTATGAACAAATTCAAGTGGATATACCAGAAATAAATCAGCACATTCGCCACGGCAAGCTTGATGAGATTTTAGCTTGGCATCGCAAACACATTCACCAACATGGGCGAAAATATTCATCCAATCAATTATCCAAGCGCATCTGCAAGCATGAACTTAATGCCAATGCCTTTATTCATTATATCAAGAATAAGTACAGCAATATTTATAACATTACCCTGTAGAGTAAAAAAATACCCATTCAATGCGATTTAAAAACGATTATAGACTATTTTTTAATATGCATTGGATATTCGCTTGATCTTAGCATGTAAATACGATAGCAAAAGGATCAATTTGGGCGTTTAGCTCAGCGGGAGAGCGCTACCTTCACACGGTAGAAGTCACAGGTTCAATCCCTGTAACGCCCACAAATGGCCCTCGTAGCTCAGTGGATAGAGCGCCTGCCTCCGGAGCAGGTTGCGGGAGTTCGATTCTCTTCGGGGGCGCATAAGCTATTTATTGGGGCAGTAGCTCAGTTGGGAGAGCATCACGTTCGCAACGTGGGGGTCGGGAGTTCGAATCTCCTCTGCTCCACAAAGGCCACCAAAGGTGGTCTTTTTTTATATCAGATAAGGTCATTTTTATTATACTTATAAATAAAGTTCTTCTTTTTCTTACAAGTTGTATTTTATATCCGTTTCTATTTCAAAGGATTGCATTTGCTTCCTCCTATCCCGATTTTAGTGGTTTATTACTTATCGCTTATGTATTTCCCGTACTAGGTTTCCTAGTGATTTTATTTTCCATTTTAAATACTATCTTAATAATCAAATTAAAAAGAAAAAAAATCCCTTTTAAAATAGAAATGATGCTATTTGCAATAATTGCCATTTATATTTTAGCTACTATTTATATTTATATTCTTGGACACAACTTCCTTCTAATAATACTACGATTTTTAGAAATACTCACCCTTTTATCGGAAATTATTTATATAATATATATAAAATATTTCAAATCTGAAATACAGAAAATAGTATTCCCGAAATTTATAATTGTAATTTCCATCCTCTACCCTTTATATGTTATTATCTTCAGTACATATATTGTTGACAGATTTAGCATGCGTGAAGTCATTGTAATACCACCTATAGCACTAATGGCTGCTACATATATAATTCTTCATCATCGTCTTAAAACCTCAATCACGCCCCATCTCATTGACATACAAGAACAAGAACAATCTATTTCATCACCAACATCATAATTAAAACATATTAATTATATAAAACATATTAATCTCATGTGATTATATCCTTGCCAAAGAGACCTCAAATAATGTATATATAATTAACGCAGGGGGCGTTATTATGGTATCTACACATAATTTTCATTATTTTCTTTGCATTCATTTATCAATGCCCACATATATTTATAATTAAAAAGCTATTTTTCGAAATAGCTTTTTTTATATATAGTCGCTATTTAAACATAAGGGGATGGGTAAATAGCAAGTAATTGATAAATAAGGGGGGGTATGCATGCAGGACATAGAAAATAATTTATTTCAGTTGGGAAGTATTTTATTAAATCCAGATGGATCAAGTCCACGTCAACATTATGTGGAAGCATTTAAATCTGTCATAAAAAGTAATGATATGGGCGATGTGGCAGAAGTAAAATACAATATGGATTCAGATGCCATTGAAATTCGATGCCCGCAAAATAAATGCACATTGGTACAATATACCAAGGATCGTGTGGACAGCAATATGAATACTGGAGAAATGGATATTGTACGTGATGTCAAATGGGCATTACATAACCCAGTAAAGGGAAATATTTTTTACTAATTACACACCTTGAACACAAACAATAAAAGGCGATCCATTGATGGATCGCCTTTTTTATTGAATGGCCCATATAGATGCACAAGCACAAAAGTGGGAGCACCTACAATTTTCAGTATCAGCTAGTAAATCCAATTCACACTTGCACTAAATCATCAATCCACATACACCGCACTCATGGCTATAAAAAACAAAAAATGGATCAATTCGCTTATTACATGGTATAATCAGTATCATCGTGATCTACCATGGCGTCACACATCCAACCCCTATCATATATGGATTAGCGAAGTCATGCTTCAACAAACACAAGTGGCAACAGTCATTCCATATTATGAGCGATTTACATCCCTATTTCCAAGCGTGGTTGATCTCGCCCATGCGGATGATGATCAACTCATGAAAGCATGGGAAGGGCTGGGGTATTACTCGCGCGCACGTAATTTAAAAAAAGCAGCCAATCAAATACTAAACCAGTTTAATGGAAAAGTTCCGACCACATATTCGGAGTTATTATCCTTAACTGGCATTGGCCCCTATATTGGGGCAGCTATTGCCAGCATTGCATTTGGCGAACCTATCCCTGTAGTGGATGGCAATGTACTTCGTGTTTTTACACGATTTTGGGGCATTCATACGGATATCCGTCAAGAAGCACTCAAGAAGAATTTACGTGACAAATTAATGCCCTATATTTGCACCGTTGATCCAAATACATTTAATCAATCCATTATGGAGTTGGGTGCTACTATGTGCACACCCAAGCAACCCAACTGCCACTCATGCCCTATTGCATCGCATTGCTATGCGAATAAACACAGCAAGCAAGCTATTTTACCCATCAAATCACCTGCTAAAAAAACACCTCATTACGATATTGTCATCGGTATTATTGCCAATAAAAAAAATAAACTCCTCATTACTCGCCGATCAGAAAAACAAATGCTAGGTGGCTTATGGGAATTTCCAGGCGGAAAAATTGAAATCAATGAAACTCATGAACAAGCGCTTTTACGGGAAATAAAAGAAGAAACAGGATTGCATATTTTCGTCAATGCCCATCTAATTACAGTCAAACATGCATACTCACATTTTAAAATCACATTGCATGCATATTTATGCACATTCATATCCGGCCGAGTAATTGCAAATGTATTTCAATGGATCGATGCACATAATCTTACTGATTTCGCATTTCCAACAGCCAATCGAAAAGTGATTCAAGCACTTTTAAAGAAAAAATAATCAATACACATCATGAAGAAATTCAATATAAGATGAGCGTATCCAATGCTGAAAATGAATACAACAATCCCATTATAGTATATTTTATCGTCAATCGTATTATTAAATACAATCGCATGAGCTGTATCAGGATATGCGTTTAAAAAAGATCTTAACCCGCGAGGTATAGTCATTTTTTTCAGAATAATGGGTACCCGTCACAATACTTGATACCATTTAAAACACATGCAGACATATAACATATTGATTTTAATCGACTTTTTAAAAACTATGGGACTGTTGAAAATCACCCTTTATAAAAAAACAGGGACAAGCAATGCTCATCCCTGCATATATTGCATCATAATAACAATGCACAACTAATAGATCGAAAAACATCCCTTGGCAGCCAAACGGCGCTTTCCACCATGCGTTCTCTTTTCTGGCCCAGGACCTGTGACATAGAGTGAAATACAATGTCGACCGCGAGGCAAATGGTTCACTGCCATAATAGATTTCCTCACAACCCGAAAAACTGTATTACCATCTGACCATTTAAATGGAGCAATATATCCTTTGTAAAATTTTCCATTGACCCAATCCTGCACATTAATTTGCTCGCCAATTTTTCCATGAGTATACGCACGCATACATACTTCTGTACCATACGGAAATGCATCTTTGAACCGATGCTTCACTTTCGCTTCTTCGCCTTGCTTGAAATAACACCCCATTAAATCAGACTTAGTTGAAAGAAATACAATTTTTCGCGGTGCAACTGCTGACACGCTGGATGAAATTGCTACCAATACAAATGTAATAATTAAAAACAAACTGATCTGTTTTTTTAATCCCATACATCCTCCTTTATATTAATTGATTGTCCATATATATATGAAGCTCACTCATTTCACAATGAACTTGTTTAAAGGGGTTGTTGAAAAACGCCCATCTTCGGTGTTTCCCGCTACACTCGCAATCCTCACGTACTCGCATGTACGCTCCGGTTGCGAGTTTGCGGGAGGCCTTGAATCTGGACATTTTTGAACAACCCCACAAATTGCTATTTTTCACCAGTCCCTTAAAATAGTTTATCACTAAACCCCATAAGCGATAACCCTTTGAATACAATTTTAGATTATGATAGGATACCTATAATGAAAACAATCTCGTTCATTGGATCCAGCAAAAATGCCGGCAAGACAACATCACTTCAAATATATATTCATCATTTACAACACAAACACCCACATCTAATCCTCACATCAATTGGCATCAATGGCGAACATATCGATCAGTTTACACATATGGAAAAACCACAGATAATCATTCCTGAAAATACATTATTTATTACAGCTAGCTCTCAATTAACATCTCATATAGGCTTATACCGCATTATCGATCAATATATCTTGCCTGACTGTAGTGACCCATACATTCTTGCTCAAGCCATTACACCTACTGCATTTACTATCCAAGGACCCAATACCAAAGAATCCATTATAATACTTAAAAAACACCTTCAAAAAACACATCCCCAATATACATTGTTAATCGACGGTTCAATCGATCGCTGTTTTTTAGCAGACCCAAAAATTAGCAATCAGCTCATGGTTACACTTAAGCTCCATACCACACCGCATAACTGTAAACAACAACAACGCTTTAAACATATGATGTCTATTCCCTCAGCACCTAGCGCCTTACAAAATATGCTCACATCCAATATTACTCCCAATACTAAAAGTATGCTCCTAGACGATCGCGGCCATATTATTTATGACTCCCATATCTCTCCATGTATGGATAAAAAACTTCATCAGTATTGTGCCATTTACGCGCTTAAACCCTGCACGCTATTTATCAATGGTGCATTGACAATGCCTTTGTTTCAATTACTTGCAAATTTTTCAAAACTTCGCATCGTACTAAACTACTTCACTCTATTACATGCCGCAGTATCTGAGATGGAATATGCACGATTTCAACCAATGCTATTCACATTGCATTCATCCAATATCAAATGTATTTTCTTAAACCAAAGCAAGACAGTGACAAGTATGAACTTGCCAGCACATATACCAACGTATAATTTATTTCGTGAGGACTTACATGATATTTCCATATAAATTACTGGGCATATCCGATGCACTTAACAATGAACTTTGTTTTGATGAGTATATCAATAACATACAGCATAATATTCCTATATTGATGAATAAACAGCTCACATTGCTCGACGAGCATGATATCAGCTCCCATTATAATGCACTAAATAAATTAGCCTTTCAGATTCCAGACAAGAAAAACATCACACATATAATGAATATAGTATCCCAATTGCCAAATTTAAGCGATACCATGCATGCAATTAAAAACAAACATATTGATATGCATCACCTGCACTTGCTCTCTCAATTTATTCAACATGACCATAACCTTCGAAAAATAGAAGAAAGCTTAAACATGCGTGCATGCGCAGCACCACTCATTACACGACTTTCACATATTATTAATAAATACACTCTCAATAATGGACAGGAGTTAAAACTACCTAAAGCTACACAAAACTATTACCTGCGTTTGAATAAAATAAATACATCTATTTCCAATGCAATTACTACATTGGAAGATCACATTGAATCTCATACAGGCATTCGCATCACCTATCCATTCATACGCGAAGTATCAACAAGTTCGCCCTATTTCAAATATCTAAAGAGTTGCAAGTATATTCATTTAAAGAAAAATGGGCACTGTTATCAGGCAATCATTGCTCTCCCTTCTGAAGTAAAATCACTCTATGACCATGCCAATGAATTACAGGCGAAAATTATTACAGCAAATACACAGGCATTGGAACGCATCGGCAAACGACTGTATAGCGTATTTAAACTACTTCGCGATTATTACTATACGCGCCAACATCATTGTTGGCTATATGCGCTCATTCATACCATAAAAATAAATCATTATATCATTCCTAAGATAGGCAAAAAACAGATCATTGAAATTAATGATGGCATTCTACCGAGTTTAAAGAAATCCCATGCCAACTATGTACCGCTCACGATTCATCTACACCAAAAAACAAATATTTTAATCGGTGCCAATATGTCTGGAAAAAGCACTGCATTAAAAACACTCTTTTTTCATCTATGCTTAATCAAAATGGGACTGCCCTTACCTGCTAAATCGGCTCATGTATTTATACCCAATCGCATTTTCTTACAAGTCAAAGGCTCTGGCGACATTCATTCGCATTCGTCCAGCTTTAGCGATGAAATAGCCACCTACTCTACAAAATTTCAAAAAAATGATATTTTACTCAGCGATGAATTATTTACATCCACAGACCCGATCAACGGCAACTGGCTAGCCACACAATTTTTAACATATTTCAATACCTTACCCATGTTCACCCTTATCAGTACTCACTTTACGAATCTATCCACATTACCAAAAATCAATACATATTGTATGAAAGATACCATCAGTAAATCCAATAAAAATAATTGCATAAAAATGTTATACCAAATGACACACATGACACAGAATGATCACAACTTTACAGATCAACAGTACTTAAAACCATTGCATATTGCGATGACCTTATCCATCCCTGAAGATATCTCCAAGGCCATTGAACGTAAATGCGATGAGCATAAAGGATCACATCATGCCTAGCATTCACATTGATGCAGACCAAGTTAATCGTGTTAAATCGATTGCACGCCATATTGCTACTGACATTCAATCATTTATCGATCATCACTCATCCATATCCATTGAACGATCTGTCTTACGATTATTCGGTGTCGACGGAGTGGATGACACGAATACACCTATATCCAACTGTATCATGCAATCATTTAGACATCATAATTTACTGGAAAATGGTGTATCAAAACCATTTGTAGCGGCTATGATTTTAGAAAATACAGATGTGCAAATAACTGCACAAAAAATCATTCATAATGAAATTGACTTCACAAAACTATACACTGTTCCCAATCAATTAATTGATCAAAAACTAACTGAATTAACATCACAGGCTATTAAACAACTTCACAATTCTGTAAAAAATAAATCACTTAAAACAGACAATCTCACATTACCTCCTCAACCGTGGAAATATTTAATTGTCGCCACTGGCAATATTTACGAAGATGTCACACAAGCCAAATCCGCTGTACGTTCTGGTGCAGATATTATTGCAGTCATTCGAAGTACTGCACAGTCGCTTTTGGACTATGTGCCATATGGTGCAAGCACAGAAGGGTTTGGCGGTACATTAGCTACTCAGGAAAACTTTAGAATTATGCGCCAAGCACTGGATGATGCGGGCAACGATCAAAATCGCTATATTCGTTTGGTCAATTATTCATCCGGACTATGCATGGCAGAAATTGCAGTTTGTGCGGCTTTTGAAGATTTAGATATGCTGCTTAATGACTCCATGTATGGTATTTTATTTCGTGATATTAATATGAAACGCACATTTGTCGATCAATATTTTAGCCGACTTATCTGTGCACATGCAGGTATCATTATTAACACAGGTGAAGATAATTATTTAACCACCTCCGATGCTATAGACAATGCCCACACCGTTACAGCCTCACAATTAATCAATGAAGCCATGGGAAAAAATGCACGTTTAAGTGATTGGCAACTAGGCCTTGGCCATGCATTTGAAATAAATCCAGACATTCCAAATGCTTTTTTATATGAACTTGCCCATGCAAGCCTTGCCAAAGCATTATTTCCCAATGCACCGCTAAAATTCATGCCGCCCACAAAATATAAACGTACGGATATTTTCTTTTCGCATGCACTCGATACGATGTTTAACCTAGCCAGTATAACAACCGGCCAGGGAATCCATTTGGCTGGAATATTAACGGAAGCCATTCACACACCACTCATGCAAGACCGTTATCAATCGCTTGATAGTATTAACTATGTCTTTAACACAGCCAATGCATTGGGAGATGAAATTGAATTTAAAAAAGACGGATTTATTCAACAACGCGCACAAACCGTCTTGGATCAAACAGAATCGTTTTTAGATGAAATTTGCAACCACGGATTAATGCATGCCATTACCGAAGGCAAATTTGCAGATATTAAGCGACCCATGGATAGTGGCAAAGGGTTAGATGGCGTATTTAAAAAAGGAAACCAGTACTGCAACCCAATACTTATCGCCTTAGAAAAGGAGGACTTATGCCAGAGCTAATCAGACCCTATGGCGACACATTGAATGACGGCATTATGCAGTTGGCATTCACTCTCCCAGTTGAGCATAGCGCCAAAGCCAAAAAAGCAGCAACTGTATATTTGGAAGAGCTTGGCTTTTCACAAATCAACATTGCATCTAGTAAAAAAATTGCAGATAATTTCACCTATTTTATTGCATTTGCAACATCCAAGCACAGCATTGATTATGACAGTATTCATGCAACGGAAGTAAAAACAACGGTCATGAGCTTTTATGAAATCAATCATGAAATTAAAACAAAATTACAACGTCCAATGATTGTCATCGGCGCAACAATCGGCAGTGACGCACATACTGTTGGCATTGACGCAATTATTAATATGAAAGGCTATAATCAAGATTATGGATTGGAGCGTTATCCAGAGATAACAGCTATAAATATGGGCTCGCAAGTGGCTTGCGATGAATTGTATGAACGTGCGGTTCACGAAAATGCAGATATTCTTTTAGTGTCACAAACAGTCACACAAAAGGACTGTCACATTCATAATTTCACAGAATTAATTGAACTTTTGGAAGCGGAAAATATGCGCCACAAATTTATTGTCATTGCTGGCGGACCGCGCATTAGCAATGATTTAGCCATTGAACTCGGCTATGATGCGGGGTTTGGCGCTGGCACAGTGCCCTCGCAAGTGGCTAGCTTTGCAATTGAGCGGTTGTTAAAAAAACAATGAGTAACTATCACTCTCACTTTGCAGTTTATAATCCGTCATTCATCCCCTTCATCATCTCACGCAATAATCGTTTACTCTGCCCCACCATATAATGTGGCAATGACAACAAATGTAATGGTGATGTATAGTCATTCAATGAAAATGGTGTCAAAGACGGTATATCACTATTAAAACGCAAACCAATATGGCATTTTTTTTCCATCATATACATATGTAGTGATTTAAGCGTACCCACCTTACCCGCTTTCACTTCGATGGGAATGATCCGCTGACCGACAAGCAATATATAGTCAACTTTGGCATTGGAATTTTTCTTCTCACGCATCCAATAAAAAATCTCAGGTTCTTTAAATAACTCTGCTGAATATAGTAAATGTTGACCAATAAATTGCTCACAGACAGCACCCATATTGACTAAATTAAGATCCTCCACCTTTTCTAAATCAGCGGCACTAACACCCATACTTTTATTTAATAAACCAACATCCAAAAACAATAATTTAAAACATCGATCTGATGCTTCTGCTCCTAGGGGGATACCATTACAAGATGAATGATATACAGGCATGATTACTCGTGATAATATTAACAAGTGCAGTGCTTGTTTTAGATCTCTACTTTTTTCTTCACGGTCAATATGAGTATACTTAAACTTTTTTCCGACTACATGCGGCACTTTCAAAAATACTTTTTCAAGACGCTCACAGTGCACATGCCCTGCATACTTATTAAAATCATTTCGATATGTTGAAATAAGCGATTGCTGTATGATATCACATTCTAAATAAGAATGGGTATTTGCATATGAGCACACAGCCTCTGGCATACCGCCAATAATAAGATATTGCCTAAACAACTTCATCAGTTCCAAATGAATAGCCTCTGGCAATAAATCATTAATATGATAATCGTTTAAAAATTGACTCAACTGATTTCGATCAAGTGCTAAAAGAAATTCATCAAATGTAAGCGGCCCCAAATGCAAATATTCAATTCGACCCACTGGCATAGAAAACTCATGATTTTCCAATACAAATTCCAATAATGAGCCCGCAGCAATAATATGCAATCCAGGTATATCTTCATAAAAATACCGCAATGTCGCAAATACCTCAGGCGCAGCTTGAATTTCATCAAAAAACAATAGCGTCTTTCCAGGAACAACGGATATATTATATGTCACCTCGATAAACTGTACAATTGAATGAATATCATTAGATGCAAACAATGATCGAAGGTTCGAATGTCGTTCAAAATTAATCTCAATGATATTTTCAAATGCATCATTGGCAAACATCTGCACTAAATAGGATTTTCCAACCTGCCTGGCTCCACGAATTACTAAAGGCTTTCGAGATCGTTTATTTTTCCACTCATGTAAATATGATAATGCAGATCGATACATAACCCCTCCTTATTGGATAAAATCAGGGGCTATTTTATCCATTTAACGGCTAAAATCAAGGGTTGTTTTGACCATATCATGGATAAAATCTAGGGTTCATTCAACTAAACAGTACCATAAATACATTTTTCAAAGGCCCATCAATCACATTCTACCCACAGACACCGATCCTTTAGCATACAATTGGCGCATTGCGGTGTACGCGAAGCACAGGTATGCCGGCCATGCTTGAGAAGCACTGTACAAAACATAGTCCAATCTGATTTTGGCATAAGCGCACATAAATCCATTTCCACCTGATACGGATCTTTGGAAGTAGTAAGTCCCAAACGAAATGAGACACGAAGCACATGCGTATCACATATCATTGCCGGATGCTCAAATGCATAGGCGCGCACCACATGTGCGGTCTTGCGGCCCACGCCAGTCAGCGAGGTAAGCGATTCAAAATCATCCGGAACCTGACTATTATAATGATCGATTAATCTCTGGCAGGTTTTTTGAATAGACTTTGATTTATTGCGATAAAACCCTGCCCGATGAATATATGTCATAATAACATCATTGGGCGCATCCACATAATCCTGCGGACTATGAAAATCCGCAAACAAATTCGCAGTCACTTCATTGACCCGTTTATCCGTGCATTGCGCAGATAGAATAGTCGCAATTAACAATTGCAATGGATTATCATAATTCAAATCACATGTGGCGATTGGAAATTGTTTCAGCAATCGATTATATACCAGCCGTGCATAACGTTTTTTTGAGGTTTGATCTGAACATTTCATACGATATCTCCAAAATTACAACGCCCAGGCCTTTGATTTCAATCTTAATTTTATTTTAACTATTCAGCGTATTTGATAGGCTTTGTCTCTAATTCCATCGAGGCTTGTCATCGTCGGACTTGATCCGATGAACCAGAAATAATATCGTTTCCTAGACCATCGGATCAAGTCCGATGGTGACAGTCTTTACGTGATATTGGTACAAAATACGCTGAATAGTTACCATTTTATTGAATTACTGATAAAAAGGAATTTCGAGGAATTATCCAATTACTTATACGGTTCAAGCATCCAAATAGAATGCGCCTGATCATCACTGCGATCCAATACTGTAATAGTAATTTTCATTTTCACCTGCTTATGATTTAATGCATATAAACGATGAGTCACTGTCATTCCAGCACCAGGTCGCCAAGAGTAATCTCGCTTTAGAATTTGCCAATCCTCTTTTTGAAATAAATGCTTAATTGGATAATTATTCAATGCCTGCAAATCTGCAAACAGCACTTCATGCGCACATTTATTCGCAGATACAATCATGCCATTTTTATCAATCAATATTATCCCAATAGGGACATTATTCAATACTGTATGGTAACGTTTTTGAGATAATCGCAATTGTCGTGTACGTTTTTCCACTAATTTTTCCAACTCCAATCGATACCATGTAACCTGATGCAAGGCCTGATTATTTTCTATGCACATGCCCACATAATTCGCAGACAACTTCATAAATTGCATTTCTTCATAAGTCAGTTTCGCAGGATCAAAATCCAAAATTATCAATACAATGCCATACACATGATTTTGTGTGAACAAAGGCACAAGCACACTATGTGAACCCAAACTAGTGGCGTGATGCTCATGAAATGAAATTTTACGATTTTTAACACTCCAGCCAATCATTCCTTGCTTAGTCAATGCATGAAACTCATCTTCAAAAATATTGGATTTAATCTCATTTGGATAGCTGGACTCATAGTTAAATTCCATTTTTTGAATATTTGTCAAAAATACTGCGGCATGAATTTTAGTTGTATGCTTGTGTAATACACCGTTGATATAGCTGACATACAGATCACTGATTTTTTTAATACACTTAAGAGAGTGAAGCTGCTCGTGAAATCCATGTAAGGCCTCATAATGGGACAGCATTGCCATCTCAGCCTCATGTTTTTCCTGCAAATCCTGCCATTTTTTTTCAGATATGATAGTTGTCATTATATCGCTCTCACATACAACGGAATTCCTATTTACCTCTCATAATTAACGAATTTTAAAACATTCCATTCAAAATGCCAATCCATAAAATAAAAAAACCCATTAAAACAATTTTCTTAGCAACATTATTTGACATCTGCCGATAACAATAGCACAAAGGATTGATTCATTTTCACGATTTATCTAGAAAACACGCATATAAAAGAGTATTCACCATGGCAAAAACATTTAAAAACATCACTCAAAATAATCAAGTCAGC
>CAYZSU010000017.1:0-36963 GCA_964480565.1 uncultured Myxococcales bacterium
AACTATAACGATCAAATGATATTTGCGCTAGATGCGCTTCGCTAACCGCTTACGCATCAAAACGCACTTCAGGATATAATTGTTCATTAACTGCAATTTTATTTAAATAGCTATCATCTAAAAAACGAGTATTTATATAGGATGCTACGTCCAGCAGGATATAAGCGTCATTGATCATATTATCAATTGAGTGCCTATCCAGCTTACGAAGTGCATCATCCCAGTCTCTACGACTAAAACGATTAGTAAAAAAAACATCTGATGTATCCATGATTTGTTCTAATATATCTTTTGCGCGTTCTTTATCATAGTCCAGCAATAACGTTGCTGATTGAAGACGATATTGTAAATCGTATTTTGGATTAGTGCCAATTTTTACTAATGTATCGATATACTTTCTATTTCCATGGGCAATCAATCGACTCATAATTCTCAACTGCATTGGAATATTTGGGACAAAAGAATGTTCCAGATGGTCTATAATATCAGATAGAAATTTAAGCCCACGGTTATCTCCTTCATCTAATAATCGTTCTGCTGCAGGCAAGCGAATTTCATTCACATAATTATGTGCAGCTATTGATTTTAAGACCTCCAGTGCTTTGGGTTTATTTTTTTCTAGCAAAAATTCTGCGGCTCTCAAACGAGAATAACCATCATAGTTGTCATTTTCTGCAATAGATATTAGCATTGCAATAGCCTTTGGATTATTCAATCGAGACATTTCCTCTAAATTTTTCACATCAAATAATATATGCAATATCTGATCAAGTGCGATCATATGCAATGGTAAGAACACCTTTCCATTACACAGCTCCAATTCCACAGCGACACCTTGTTTTTCACCCTCTTTTTTTGCATCATCATATATGGGCATTGCCAAGCGATCATCCCTCAGACCATCATCATCTGTTAGCACAAATACCGACTTATTAACTGCCACATCTTTACTAAACAATTTAAAACTTTCGTAAACAGCCTCACCAACAGGCTCCTCTCCTCCCCAAAATGGTATATTCGTTAATGATAATAAAAAGGATACAATGGAATCATCCTTTAAAATATGCATCGGCATATAGGTACGAATATTATCTTTATGGTTAAATATCACCACTGACGCATTAATGCTTTTTGCACCATGATGCTTTAATTCTGATAGAATTTTCCCAATACTTTGAATCACTAATGCAGCTGCAGATTCCATGCTGCCTGAATTATCTAAGGCAAATACAATTTCCAGATCTTCATTACTTGTTTTTTTTACATCCTGAATGACCTTCACTACCTTGGTCACAAATATATCCACCTTTGGATTATCTTTTGGCACTGGTTTCAATCGAATAGGGATTATCCCTGGTTGTGATATTGGTGGCGCAATTCTACTTTTTGACGGTTGTAATAGTTCTTTTGGAATCTCATTTCTTTTCTTTTTTGGCTGTTTTATTTCTTCCAGATTAATCATAGGCCCTGCATGATTTTTTCCAGGCCAGTTCCATACCCCAGGTCCGCTTGGATAGTGTAATTTCATTTCATAAATAGCATGACTTCTTTTTAGCGCCTTATCCTGTCCAGTTGACGACTCAATGTGAATGCCCATTGCAGGGTATAAATCATTATTTTCTACCCATCTGTTGCGACGCGCCTCATGAATCAACAGGGATTCATCCAAATTTCCACGCAACTGATAAAAACGCCCACCCTGTCGATCAACGGGTATCACAAGAAGCCGCGCCCCCTGTTGCCAATAATCATAGCCAAATTCAGATGTATCTTCTGAAAATCGAAGATAATGTTTATCCCCATTATCCTGAATAATCACCTTTATATTTGGAATATCGAATAGCAATGCACTGCCATGAAATATCGGAAGAATTGCATTGTTATCCATGATATCCGGATTATATGGCGCAATCATCGTTGGCTTATGCTCGAATAACCACTTCGTACTAATTTCAAACTTGCTCTTATTTCCAATATCACAAAATGATCGTGCCCGTGCAGTTATTCGTTCATCCAGTTCTGCCCAACGATGTACATACTGATATTGATCATCAGTTTTCTCAATTGCCACATAGTGATCACTATCTTTAAATAGATCATATAGTTTCTGATTAATATCCTGAACTAACTCCGGTGCATGATCCTTACCCGCTCGTTTATGCATCCAGTCCAATCTAGATTTACCGACATCTGCACAGTGAATAGTTTTTTTATCCATTTTATTTCCTTACATATTTTATTTGATGATCTATTATGACGCTAAAAATGTATTGATCAATGAATGAAGCTCTTCCATAAGACTATCATTCCCCTCCATTGCATCTACCCAATGAGTGGAGGTATCCTTTCGAAACCAGGTAAGTTGTCGCTTAGCAAAATGGCGCGTATGCGTTTGAATGGCATGAATTGCGTCGTCCATACTCAAGGTTCCTTGCACATATTGAACCAATTCACGATAGCCCACAGACTGAAACGCCTGACAACTTGGATCATACTTATTTAAAAGATCACGAACTTCATCTACCCAACCCTGCTCAATCATTTGAACGGTGCGCGCATTGATGCGATTATATAAAACTTCTCGATCCATGGTTAAACCAATTTTCAAACAATCATACCTGCTTTTCTGAAATGCATGTTTTTTTCGAAATTCGCTCGCAGTTTGACCACTCACTTTAAAAATTTCCAATGCGCGAATAATCCGATAGGAATCATTTTGACTAATTTTATTGGCAGTTTCCAAGTCCACCTGGCAAAGCTCATCATACAGAATATTCAATCCATGCGTCGATGCGCGATGCTCTAATTCAGACCGTATACTCACATCCTTAGGCGGCGCATCGCATAAACCATACTCCAAAACTTGAAGATACATGCCTGTGCCACCCACTACAAACGGAGACATCGCTCTATTTGCCAGCGATGCAATCGTTTGATCTGCCATGCTCATATACATTGCCACATCAAATGCTTGGGTGGGATCAATCATATCAATGAGATGATGATTTACTTCAGAGCGTTCCTGCAAGTTCGCTTTGGCAGTGCCGATATTAAAATCCCTCCACACTTGTTGAGAGTCTGCGGAAATAATTTCAGAATTGAATTCTTTCGCCAAGTCAATGCTTAAGCGCGTCTTGCCAACAGCGGTTGGCCCACAAATGACAATTAATTTTTGTTTTTTACTCATATAGTTTCCAGCACCTTAGGCACGGCGTTTGAATAATTTCTCAATATCTGATTTTGCAATCATCACCGTCACCGGTCGACCATGTGGACAATGCGTAATTTGATTCGACTCCATATCGACAATCAATTGCTGCATTTCCTGCATACTCAAACGATCACCACCGCGTATTTGCGCATGACATGCAATGGATGAAAATATATGCGTTAACTTTTCTTCCAAGGCATGACTCACATCCAAGGCCTCTAACTCATCCGCTATTTTTTCAATCACAGGTGCTAAGTCAATTGCACCCAAAATAGCAGGAACCGCCTTAATTAAAAATGTATTATCTCCAAACGGTTCCATCTCAAATCCGGCTTTTTCAAATAATGGCAATGCCTCTTGAATATATGCCACTGACTTTAAGCTGAGCTCAACTTGTTCAGGGATAAGCAATTGCTGCACAGCAATATCATTGGACTTGTATGATGTCATTAATTGCTGATATCCCAACTGCTCATGAGCTGCATGCTGATCTATCACACACATGGATTGATCCACATGTTCACAAATAATATAGGTATTGTTTAATTGTCCAATCACGCGCAATTTTGATACAGGCATATCAAGACTAGCTTGAACAGATGGTTTTATTTCAATATTTTTTGAATCATTGGCATTTACATGTTTATTACTATCCTCGTTGGAATTCATTACAGACAATTCAGGTATTGATGATTCAGTTTTTTGTGTACTTGGTGACTTAGGTTGCCAACAGCGATTTAACGATTGCGTCGCATTCAAGCGTTTCTTCTCATAGCCATAAATTGCATTTTGAACCGAATTTTGATTGCAGTTTATCGCGTCACTATCAGATCTATTAGTCATATTGGGAGACAGTGATGCACTTACATTAGCTTCAGATGAATTGATAGTTGCATGAGAGCTAATCGCCTTCTTTAACACTTGGCTCATTATATCATGAACCATACTTGGCTTTTGAAATCGCACTTCACGTTTTGCAGGATGAACATTCACATCCACAAGTTCTGGATTCATGCTAATCCACAACGCACATGCCGGATGACGTGATAGGGCTTGATCGTGGCCAAACGCATTCGTCAATGCATGTGTAATAATGCGATCTTTTATGGGGCGATTATTAATAAATACATGCATATCCTTTCCACCTCGTCGACCATCCTGCGAAAAATACCCACATATATGCATATCTGGAATACCATCATCTAGCGAAATCAAACTATTCTGATATTTATTTCCAAGAATTGATTGCACATGATGCTTTAATTTATCGTATGGATGATCCAATTGCACACTCCCCATTTTATGCAATTTCTCTTTATTATCGATGGTTAATTTAAATTGAACATGGGCATGGACAAGCGCTAGAGACTGTACAGTATCAACAATATGACCGGATTCCACCTTATCGGATTTTAAAAACTTTTGTCTAGCTGGCACATTATAAAATACATCTTCAATGCAAATTTCTGTTCCCTCTGCACATGCATGAACATCATTACTTGGAATTATCCCGCCATCAATTTTCAAACATGCGCCTTCCAAGCGATCGTCATTTCTTGATTTGCTGATAATCCTCATATGTGAAATCGCTGCAATAGCGGCCAATGCCTCCCCGCGAAATCCCATGGTATGAATAGAAAACAAATCATCCGCGCTTGTAATTTTACTAGTCGCATGACGACGAATTGCCATTGGTAATTCTTCAGGCACAATGCCACAACCATCATCGCTGATTAAAATACGTTTTTTACCCCCGACCTGAATATCAATGGTAATGATTTTTGCCTGCGCATCCACTGCATTCTCAACGAGCTCTTTGACAATTGATGCCGGGCGTTCCACCACTTCACCAGCCGCTATTTTTTCAATCAATCGATCATCTAGTATGTGTATATTGGCCATAATAATCCTCTTATTTAATGACTATGCCCTTAAAGGGACTGTTACGGATGTATCTGAAAACACCGAAAATGAGCGTTTTTTGGGCAACCCCTTAAAACAAAAATCGTCGATAGTGAATACTAAGTACAATACCAATGGATAACATTACTGCAATCATCGATGAGCCGCCATAACTTAACAGTGGCAATGTGACGCCCGTCAATGGCATTAGCCCCAAAACACCGCCTAGGTTAATCACAATCTGCCAAAACCATAAGGATACAATGCCAATGGATAAGAATATACCAAAGCGATCCCTCGCATGGGCACCAATATCAACACCAATCAATAGCAATGCACAATAAAGTCCCAGCAAGATAAGTGAACCTACAAAACCCCATTCTTCTGCAAAAACTGGAAATATAAAATCCGTATGTCGCTCCGGCAAATAACGTAATTTATTGATATCACCCTTTAAATACCCTTTGCCCCAAATCCCCCCAGAACCAACCGCTACCTTTGATTGCATCAAATGATACCCACTGCCGCGGATATCCGCTTCAGGGTTCATAAATGTCGAAATACGATTCCGCTGATATTCTTTAAGTCCAAATGTATAGACACATAAGGCACCCACAATTGCGATAATACCAAATATAATCATCGTTTTACGACGAATTTTGGCAAAAGCAGCCATGGATATGAAAATACAAATTAAAAATAATGATGATCCCAAATCCCCCTGAGCCACAATCAAACCAAACATGAGAAACATTAAAAGACCTGGCCATGCAAGTGACATCGTATCGTGCCCATCCAATTCACTGTGTTTGGAAAAATATTTTGCAGCTACAAAAATATATGCAATTTTGGCAAACTCTGCAGGCTGTAATGTTATTGGGCCCAGTTTTAACCAACCATGCGTGCCTCTTACAGTATGACCGGAAAATAAGGATCCAATCAGCAATAGCACCATAATGCCATAGAATGGATATGCCAATGTGTTTAATGCACGATAATCAAGAAATGATGAAATAAGAAGAACGCATATACCAATACTGATCCACATCAACTGCGACCAAAAAAGTGACAGTGATGACGACCCTTCACCCCAACCATACACTGCACTATAAAGATTTGATAAACTAATAATTAATAGCACCGCCAACACAACTACAAGTGGCCAGTGAATAATTATTCCCCATCGTTTGGACACATTGACTCCTTATCATTTTGGAATACGTACTTCTGACTTTGTTATTCCATGCTGTATTTCATAATATTTTTGAAAAATAGCACCTACAATGGGTGCCGCAGCAGAAGCTCCAAAACCACCATGCTCAACAATAACAGCCGCTGCAATCTCTGTATTTTCTGATGGCGAAAATCCAATAAACCATGCATGGTCCCGGCATTTTTCACTTCGACAGATGTCTTGCACATTAAGTGAGACAACTTGCGCTGTTCCTGTCTTTCCACCCATTGTGGCTGTATACCTTGATTGACGATGTGCAGTACCATAAGGGCTTTTTACAACATCTGTCATGGCGTTTTTCATGATTTTCAATACTTCAGGCCTCACATCAATACGATTAGTTGAAGCAATTTCTTTAGAAGGTTGCCATTTTTGAATAAGATTACCATCAACATCATGCACGGACTCTACCAAATGCAAATCCAATTTATGACCATCGTTAGCAATAAGAGCAGCCACAAGCGCATTTTGAAGAGGTGTCACTAAATCATAGCCCTGTCCCACAGCAATGGATAATGTTTCCCCGCGTTGCCATGGTGTACCAAAACGACGTAACTTCCAATCTGATGTAGGAATTAAGCCCGCTCGTTCATCATCCAATGAAATACCCGTGGGTTGACCCAAACCAAACATATGCGCATACTTTGCAATACGATCTACACCTAAACGAAGACCAGTGATATAATAAAATACATCACAGGAGGCTTCGATTGAATGATGAAAACTCGTTAGCCCATGGCCAACTTTTCGCCAACAGTGAAATGCACGCCCACCAAAGTGATATGCGCCATTACATGAAATCGATGTATGAGGAGTAATTGTTTTTTCATTTAATGCGGCAATGCCAGTAATGACTTTATAGGTAGATGCTGGAGGGTAGCTGCCTTGAATTACACGGTTTAGCAAATATCGATCCTGATGACCAACGAGTGTTTTCCAATAGTCCTGCCCATTGGTTCCTGTAAGTTTGCTTAAGTCATAGGAAGGCGAACTGTATAATAATCGAATAGCGCCAGTATTTACATCCACGACTACAGCCGCACCTTTGCGACCAGCGAATAAATCATGTGCTATTTTTTGAAGGTCTCTATCAATTGTTAATTCCAATGTATAGCCGGATTTTGAAGGTTGATATTCCAATTGATCACTGATACCTTCATAAAATACTTCACGACCCACCGCATTGACAATACGCTCTTCATACCCTTTTTCACCACGAAGCATTGTATCCCAACGCTCTTCAATTCCGCGAACTCCCACTTGATCGCCCAAGCGATACACACCTGGATATTCTTTTTGATAGCGCTTTAAACGATCGCCATCAATCTCACGCACATAACCCAATATATGTGTCGCAATTGTTGGATCAGAATAGTCTCGTTCATATTTAATCTGAACTTCCACACCGCGTAAATCATATGGATTATTTTTTTCATGCCATGGATTTTTTCTACCCCGAACTCGTGCAACCATGTCCAAGCTCGCATCTTCCATGATATACAACGGCTGATAGCGCGCTTGCTGTGTACGCTTTGCCCAAATACTTTTTAAATAAGCGATGTCCAAGCTTAATATTTGTGATAAAGATGCAATCATTGCATCCGCGTCCACCACATACTGAGGGATAATTACAATATTATATGAAGGACGATTCTCAACAAGTACATTTCCACGGCGATCATGAATCGCACCTCTGGGTGCTGGCAATGATACAGCTTTAATGCTATTTTCATTTGAGAAAAAACGATAAAATTCGCCTTTAATAAGTTGAAGATAGTACAACCTGCCCATCATGATAATAAATAAGAAAAATATCATGATATACGCATATTTAAATCGACCTGCAATATCTCCTGTATAGGCTTTATCTACTTGCATAATTATTCTTACTAGGGAGACCCTTAGAAATACTCATTTTCAATATTAAAAAAACATCTATCAAAATAAATTTCCACGGAAAAGCCCGTGGTACTACTGAGCTATCACATGCTTCGCATGATAATAAGGAAGCATTCACCCACGCGCAAGCGCATGGTACTGAAGCGGGCTTGCTCTTGGAATCTACCCAGCTTGCAAAGCAAGCGAGACAGGGGAGGCTCCGACGGCTTTTGCCGGTAGAGGGGGGCGACGCAAGCCCCTAAAATAGATCCTTAATTTATTTTAGTACAATCCCCTTGGGTCGTGTTATTTTTTCCCAGCTAAGTTGCCAGTATTTTTTAAGCAGTGGTAATAATGCAATGGCAAGCAATGCATCCAATACCGCTTGCATTGGCATTCGTTTAAAAATAATATTTGCAGTCAGCATATGGCCATCCATTAATAGATATGATATTGCAATCATCATTTTATCCAGCACGCTAATTACTCCCACCCAAAACAATAAACCCAATCCCACTTGCAATGAAATCTTTGCAATAATTGCACGAATACAAAAATAAATAATAACATAGGACATTATGGATAAACCAAAGGGCAGCCCCATTGCACTATCATTTAATATTCCCAAGACCACAAGCACAGGAATAGCTCGTTGCCAATACTGATAAAAACTAATCCCTGCGACAGCAATAATAATAAAATCAAATTGAATAAAGTGGGTAGGCACTCCAAATAACCACGTTGTCTGAAGTGTAATACCTAAAAGCGCATATATGACATTTAACAATAAAAATCCCATCAATCCTCTAATTTTGTTTTACTAGCTGTATATGGCGATACTGTTTGTATATTTTTTTTCTTTAGTGGCACTTGAGGTGTATGTTTCTTTTTTCTTCGCTTACTTTTCCGTTTATACGACTTTTTCTTTTTTTGTTTAGAGATCGATGCTTTTATCTTTTCTTTAGGAAAAGACAGATGAGTTTCACTAATCAACAATACCATGACTTCTTGAAGTTCAGCTAAATTTTCATATGGAATCACTTCTGCATCTTGAAAAACACTGTATTGATCATTTCCTATGGATTTAATTGTACCAATGGGAATGCCTGGAGGAAATAACCCTCCAAAACCTGATGTAATAACAATATCATTGTCTTTAACATCACTTGTTTGCCGCAAATACTCTGCTCGTGATAAATAATAATGGGGACGAAGTGCAGTGCGTTTGGCTGTGCCTACAACTAACGTTCTTGCGCGTGAACGCTGCAATATAGCGTCAATGGTACTATTGGGATCATTTAACAATAATATGCGAGAGCTATGCGGCAATACTTTTGCGACACGCCCAACAAGCCCCGCTGCACCAACCACAGGCATAAAGATACGAATACCATCTTTTGCGCCTTTATTAATTACAATGCTTTTAAATTCATATCGTGGATTATTGGCAATTACACGTGCAACAATTTTCTTTATATCAAATTGGTCACTATACTTTAGTAGCGCACGTAAACGTTTATTTTCTTTTTTGACTTCCTGTAATTGAATATTGGATTGCTTGGTCTCAGCTAGTTTCTTTTTTAATACTGTACTCTCTTTGCTTGCATTGACCAAACTAAAGTAATGATTCCACGTATTACGAATACCTTCTTGAGTGGCGACAAACAATCGCTGAGGAGGAGTAATAATTGATTGTATAATTTGTTCAAACCAGCTAGTTTGATTCGCTCTTTTAGATGACGTAACAACGATCCCTACAAGTATGATTAAGGGAATAATATACCAAATTCGATATGTTTTTTTTTTCATCCGCGTATGCTCATTTTATGGGTATAATACTGAATTGAATTTACCAGCATGACATCACAAATGAATATTTTTCAACACTCCCTTTAGCCAAGAGTAACTTCTTTAAAAATATCCAACCGATCAAGTGCTCGACCTGAACCTAAAACAACGCAGCTTAAAGGATCATCTGACACAGAAACAGGCAATCCAGTTTCTTCACGCAGCAATATATCTAAATTGCGAAGTAATGCACCTCCACCTGTAAGCATAATACCCCGGTCTACAATATCAGCGGATAACTCAGGTGGCGTACGCTCCAAAGTGATTTTCACGGCTTCAACAATGGCATTTACGGGTTCGACAATGGCTTCACGTACTTCCTCGGAATTCACTTCCAATGTTTTTGGCACACCCGCAACCAAATCACGGCCTTTAATTTCCATTGAACGTAATTCTCCATCTGGAAATGCAGTACCTATCGCAATTTTAACCGCCTCAGCAGTACGCTCGCCTATTAACATATTATATTTGCGTTTAATAAAATGAATAATGGCTTCATCCATTTTATCACCTGCCGTACGAACGGATTTGGAAAAAACAATACCAGACAATGAAATCACAGCAACTTCTGTAGTACCGCCACCAATATCCACCACCATATTACCGGAAGGTTCTGTTACAGGAAGACCTGCACCAATTGCAGCTGCCATAGGTTCTTCGATAAGATAAACTTCTCTTGCACCGGCAGATTCTGCAGACTCTTTGACTGCACGTTTTTCAACTTCAGTAACACCAAAGGGAATACATACGATAATACGAGGCCGAACAAGTGTTTTTCGATTATGTACTTTGCGAATAAAATAGCGAAGCATGGCTTCTGTGATTTCAAAATCAGCAATCACACCGTCTTTCATTGGGCGAATGGCTTCAACTGAACCTGCAGTACGACCCAGCATTTCCTTGGCTTCTTTACCTACTGATAATACACGCTTTACGCCACGCACATCGCGCTGAACCGCAACTACAGACGGTTCTGCAGAGACAATTCCTTTACCCTTCACGTAAACGAGTGTATTAGCAGTACCCAGATCAATTGCTAAATCATTTGAAAAAAACCCCAGTATTGGATCTAGGATCATAATAACGCCCCCCTATTTTCATTTGGATTATGGAGTTGTTCAAAAACGCTCATTCTCATAGATTGTCCAGTAAATTCAATTCGCTTACCTACTCGCATGGCCTTATCCTCATTGAACTTACTGCCCACCTTTGACAATGTCTATTATATATTCGTTGTTGGGAATGCGCTGAAATATTTCGCAATTTTTATAGAGGCCCAAGCCACCTGAACATTTTTAAACAGCCCTCAAAATACCTATTTTTCAACAATCTATTAAATAGAATAGGTACATAGTTTAACTTGAATAACAAAGGCATATATAAAGATCAACAAAATTGTTGATTTATCGAAACTCTTTCGCTAATGTCCCGCGCTATGTTAAATATAATGAGAAAATATTCGTCGTCATGGTTAATTAAATTGCCACTTTTTACAATCATCCTATCCTTTATCCTGTACTTTGGTTATAACTCCTTACGCTCAACTCCCAATATAGACCAAGTCACAGCGATCAGTGTCAATGGAATTGAAACAAAAAATGCATTTTATCAATACATTTATAACCGTACAATCGACCAATACAAAAAGTCATTTGAAGGCAAAGAAATCCCTGAGTTTATTTTAAACTACGCTAAAAAGTCAGCGCATCAACAAATCGTTAGTCGAACTTTGGCACTCCATATGGCCGACAAAATGGATGCAGTGGTTAGCGATGATGAGCTTCGCCATATGATTTTAGAAACACTTAAACCATTATATGGTGACTCATTCAACTACGACAATTATGTGAGTCGTTTTCTGCCCTCATTTGAGATGGAAAATAAATTTAACTTTGAACCTTTTTTACGCGACGACGTACAAATACAAAAGATTTATAAATTATTATCCAGTATTGATACAACAATGATATTGGAAAATACAGACTTGAACATCGACAATGAAACATGGACCTTTCAGGCAATTAAATTTCCGGAAAAAATACTTACAGATAAAAAAATAATCAAAGCAGATGACGATATTGTAAAATTAGCAAACAAATTGATTAAATTACCCACCCGTAAGTGGAAACGTTTTATCAAGAAAAATCATTTAGAAATAGTTGATTTACAACCTATTTCTATCGCTCAGCGAAAACGCTTGCCCACACATTCAATGAGTCAGGATGATATGAGTGCATTATTCCAATTAATAAAAAAAGATGATATCTTTTCAAAAGCAATCGCATCCAATAAAGATTATTATGTCTATCGTTTGATGAAATATGAAAAAAAGGATCCTACCTCAAAGGAAATTCCAGGATCTGCATTTTATAATGCTTGGTTAAGAGCACTATCCAATCAAGCACGTATTCAAATCAACAATGAATCCTAATGATATGCACAAATAATATGGCCTATTCATCTAAGTTAACGCAAATTTTAAAGCCATTAATCGATGCCGGGTCCATAATATACGAAGTTGGCGGCCCTGTTCGAGATTATTTACTAAATACTCCCCCTTCTGACTATGATATTTTATGTACAAAGTTATCCATCGATAGTATCATTTCATTATTACAACCTTATGGAAAAATCGCACATGTAGGAAAATCATTCGGCATACTTAAATTTTCCCCTCATCAATATCAAAATTACGATATTGACATTGCTTTACCACGCACTGAAATATCCACCGGCACAGGGCATTCTGATTTTAATGTCCATTTTGACAAAGACCTGCCGGTTGAAGTGGACTTGGGCCGACGTGATTTTACTATTAATGCCATGGCATTAAATATTTGTACGGGTGAAATCATTGACCCTTATAATGGCCAAGCAGATCTAAAAAATAAAATCCTGCGTATTGTATTTGACAATGCATTTTTAGAAGATCCCCTACGCCTCATGCGAGGCATTCAATTTGCGGCACGCCTTGGATTTACATTTGACGACAATACCTGGCAATCAATGATAACACATTCAGATCTCATTAATACAGTATCTCCCGAGCGTATCAGCTTAGAACTCGTCAAACTAATGCATGCATCAAAACCCTCAATAGGTATTGATTTAATGGCCAATAGTCATTTGCTCACGCATATTTTACCAGACATCCACCGCATTCGAGGTATTAAGCAGGACAAACAACCTGGAGATGATGTGTATGGCCATACTATGCGAGTACTTGATGCGGCCGCCTCTGATCCATTCATCGATCATAAAGGAAATTTAGAACTACTGTTTGCAGCACTCCTGCATGATATAGGTAAAGCAAAAACAGCGCGTATTGATGAACGAAGCGGACGCATTGCATTTTTTGGCCATCAAATTGTATCTGCTCGACTTGCTAAGAAATGGATGAAGAAAATACGATTGGACAGCGCGGGCATTAATCTCAATGAAATTGAGACATTGGTTGAAAATCATATGTTTGAAACAAAATCCTATTACTCGGAACGCGCCATCCGTCGATTCATTGCCAAAATTGGCAAGGATTTAATATTCAAATTGGTTGACTTACGATTATCCGACAATCGTGGAGGCAAACATCCCAATAGTATCAAGGGTGTTCTTAATTTACGAAAACGTATTCATTGTGAGTTGGATAAAAAACCACCTTTTGGACCTAAAGACTTAGCAATTAATGGCAATGATATTATGCTTGCCGGCATTAATGAAGGACCACAGATTGGGCGTATATTAGCACAACTTGTGGAAATTGTTTTAGATGATCCCACAGCCAATTCCAGTAAAAACTTACTTGCGATTGTTAAAAAAATCGCAGATAGTCACTAAATGAAACGATTCCATTTATCTCAACTAATCCCAAAATCCTGGCAGGCCTCTTACTATGAAAAAAAAGCCAATGATTATATGGCTAAAAAACAATATGACAAGGCCCACACTTATTATACACAGGCCCTCACAATGGACCCATCTCGTACACGCATTCAAGATGTACTCGCCCAGCTAGACGACCTTATAACTAATAACTGGACCCAGTCTGATTTTGTGGCGGACCTAGACAGTATCATGCAAGAGCAAGCCGCCAATAATCCGCATATGCAATCGCTCCACGCACGACTTTCCCCCAACTGGACACATGTCAGCAAATTAATTTCATCATACATAATGACCACTGACAACACACAGAAGCAAACACTTCGAAAAGACATTATCAGTCATGCAGATGTCGCAGTCCATATTTGCCTGGATATGCTTGATTACAAAAAGGAACACACAGAATAATAATGATAGACACACCTCCTATTGCATATATTGGTATAACAGGTAATTTTGGCTGTGGTAAAAGTCTTGTATGTGATTATATTGCAAAAAAAGGATATTCTATTATTAATGCAGATACTATTGCACATCAGGCCCTAGCCCCTGGTACCTCTTCCTATCAAAAAATCATAGATCTATGCACTGAAAACATCTGCACGTTCAATCAAATGATTGATCATAAAAAATTAGCAAACATTATTTTTAATAATCCAAACGTTAAAACAGCTATCGAAGCTATTATTCATCCTTTTGTGAAGGCCTCGATTACTGATTTTGCAATTCAATGTGCCAAACAGCATCAATCCTATCTATTCATTGAAATACCGCTATTATTTGAAGTTAAATGGCAGACATGGATGGATTATATTATCGTTATTGATTGCGATTATAACAGTCAAATCAATCGATTACTGAAAAAAGGATTCTCGCAAATGGATATTGACCAACGATTAAAATCACAACATTCAATGAGTTATAAGAAAAAACATGCCCATTGGATTATTGATAATAGTGGTTCAATGGATCAGACATTCGAACAAGTCATACAGGTATTAAAAAAACTTCATGATCAAGAGCTGTTAACGGCAGGCAAATAAAAAAACGCTTCAAAAGCATGGTTGCTTTTAAAGCGTTTTGAGCGGGAGACGAGATTTGAACTCGCGACAACCACGTTGGCAACGTGGAGCTCTACCACTGAGCTACTCCCGCAAAATCGAATTCGTTTTTAATGAATCAGGAAACACTTGTCAAGAAAAGAGTAATAATTATGTATCGGGACTATCCGTGCTAAGGCTCCTAATATTGCATTCATATTTAGCACTAGCAAGCATAACTACACCATAGACAATTTTTCCCTATACTTGCGATACACACACACGCAATACTGCACACCCGAGGCAATGGATAAAATCAATGACGGAATTAACAATAAATGGCCGATCAAATACCAATGCACATTAAAAAATGGATAATAAATCAACAACCCCACTACAGCACTGGACACAAATGCCGACTTATACTTACCCAAAGAACTTGCAGCTACTATAATCCCCTCATCTATTGCTATTGCACGTAATGTAGTCACCCCAACCTCGCGCATAAAAAACAATGCCACAATCCATGCGGACATTCGACCTAGGCCAACCATCATAATCATGGCTACCATAAATAACATCTTATCCGCAAAGGGATCCATTAATTTTCCAAAATTGCTAATTACTTTAAACCGCCTTGCTAAATAACCATCCACAATATCCGAAATCATCGAAACTAAAAATAAAAGTGCGGCCAAAAGCGACATCATATAGCTAAGGCGTGTACCACCATCATTATCATCTATAAATAACATGAGTACCAATAATAACGGCACAGATAATAGTCGAAGTACTGTAATTGCATTGGGTATGTATGTCATTATGGGTGTCGCCAAAAATCACCTCCTAATATGGAACTGCTCAAAAATGCCTATTTTTGGTATTGGTCAGCAAATTCAATTCGGTTACATACTCGTATGTATGCGCATGAAATTCCTTTGTCAAAATGGAAATACATTTTAATTGCACTTTTCTGACAACATATTTATAGTTCGCGGCCAATGACAGCTATATATGACTTTCTCATTATTGGTAGTGGCCTTGCAGGCTTAAGCTCAGCGCTTGAGCTTGCCAATTCAGGCAGAGTAGCAATTATCAGCAAACGACATGCCTATGATAGCGCCACATCACTCGCTCAAGGGGGAATTGCTGCTGCCATTAACACACATGATTCCCCTCAAATTCATGCAGAAGATACAATCAAATCCGGCTGTGGAATTTGTAACCATGATATCGTCCATACAATCACCCAATATGGCCCTAGTTGTATCCAAAAACTTGTTGACTGGGGGGTTGTATTTCGCGCACATTCCAATACTAAATTTAATTTAACCAAAGAAGGTGGACACAGCCACCGCCGAATATTACATGCCAATGATTGTACTGGCAAAGAAATAGAAACCGCATTATTACATGCAACACGCCAACACCCTAATATCGATATATTTGAAAATCATATTGCTATTAATTTAATTACATCCAGCAAAATGGACAGGGATTACCGCTGTTTGGGTGCCTATGTTTTAAATATATCTGAAAATAGTATCCATACATTTGCTGCCAAGCAAACCATTGTTGCAACTGGCGGTGGTGGCAAAGTATATTTATATACATCCAATCCGGATATTGCATCTGGCGATGGCATTGCAATGGCATATCGTGCAGGTGCGCGCATTGCGAATATGGAATTTGTTCAATTTCATCCCACATGTTTGTACCACCCAAAAGCCAAATCATTTCTCATCTCCGAAGCAGTACGCGGCGAAGGCGGTATATTAATACGCCGTGATGGCCATGCATTTATGCACAGTTATGATGAACGAAAAGAACTCGCCACACGCGATATCGTTGCCAGAGCGATTGACTCTGAATTGAAACGCACTGGCGATGACTGCGTATTTTTAGATATCACCCATTTAGATGCACAGTATATTAAAGATCGTTTTCCTAGCATTTATATTCAATGCTTGGACCTAGGTATTAATATCACTCAGGAACCTATCCCTGTTGTCCCAGCAGCCCATTATTTATGCGGTGGCATTGTAACTGACGCCCATGGTCAAACAACTATTCCACATTTATTCGCCTGCGGTGAAGCTGCGTGCACAGGGCTGCACGGAGCAAATCGATTGGCTTCCAATTCATTATTAGAATCCGTGGTCATGGGACATTTAACTGCAATGCGTGCATTGGATATTCACTCACAAACCACTCCAACACTCTCTCCTATCCCAGACTGGGATAATTTGGGCACAATTGATTCAGATGAGGAAGTTGTAATCACACAAAATTGGGATGAAATTCGTCGCATGATGTGGAATTATGTGGGTATTGTCCGATCTGATAAACGATTACTCCGCGCACTCTCGCGAATTGAATTATTGCAAAAAGAAATTACAGATTATTACTGGAATGTCGCCATATCATCTGATTTAATTGAATTACGAAACTTGGCATTACTCGCAGAACTTATCATAACATCTGCTCACCGGCGAAAAGAAAGCAGAGGGCTTCATTTTAATATTGACCATCCATCCATGAACGATAAATATGCCAAAGAAACTATATGCCAGATTCAAGTGTAATATTACTGTATATACGTGAGCATATTTGAATTTTGGGTGCAGTGAGAAACACCAAAAAGGGGCGTCCCAAGGGCAATTCCATGACCATCGACTATCAACTAAGGAGTAATATATGGGTTTTTTATCTGAATTTATTATGAGTATTGGTGAGCTTTTATTATCACTCTTATCCGTGTATCGCTATATAATTATTATTGCAGTACTGATTACTTGGGTCAGCCCAGATCCATATAACCCCATTGTACGCACCCTTCAAATGATTACACTCCCTGTTTTTCGCTTCGTACGACAGCATTTACCCGCTAAATTACGTGAAATCCCTATCGACATATCCCCTATTTTAGTTTTATTGGGTATAACAGTGCTCAAGAGCCTTATTATTAATGTTATGAAGAGCATGTATATACATTGACAGCAATCTATTTTTAGGGGTTTGGCAAAGCCCCCTCCACGGGCTTGGAGACTGCGTCGGTATGATATAGAATTTATATAACACAAAATATGTTAATTTTTGGCTTCCCAAAATGCCCCACATTGAATTATTTTTCAAAAACAAAGAGCAGTGGACCCCAAAAAAACAGTCTTTTTAAATAATTTACGACACAGTCTCTTGCCCGTGGGTATCTACTAGCAGTCCCATGATGCGTATAGAAGCGATTTATCCAAAGAAGAAACTTATCAGTTTCTAAATGTACAGCAGTTGAAGGAATAATACCAGGGTAACTCCACAAAAGTAAAAATATAGCGAAACAGCGTCACTAGCGAGATGGGTCCAGAAAAAACGGGCTGGATTGCTTCGTCACTTCGCTCCTCGCAATGACACAGTATTTGTACTATAGTCTGATAACTTTTAAATGAGTTGAATGGTGGATTTTAGGATATTATCTAAATGTTAATAAAAACCCACATTTATTTTACGTATTTGGTATAACCCTCCATCTGTAGACAACAACGCCAATTCAGCATATGCATGAAAACAACATTTACCATCAATTATCTGCTCATATCAATTTTTAGCATTAATCCTCTTTAAAATATAAATTTTCCCTTTACAGGTTCAATAGATACCTCTATATGGAGACTAAAGTCACACACCATCGACTGATGACAAAAGTCATTAACAATTAGAATGAGGAATCGCATGCCAATTTATGAATATGAATGCACGAATTGCCACAATAAATTTGAAAATTTTCAGACGCGAATCAATATAGAAGTGGATGTCAATTGTCCTAAATGTGAAAAAAAAGCTAAGCGTATAATATCTCAAAGCAGCTTTTCATTAAAAGGCGGTGGTTGGTATAAAGACGGATACACCTCCCAAAAGGCATCCGCATCTTCAGCTACAAATAATTCGACTAGCAGCGCAAGTCCTGCAAAAAAAACAGGCTCTTAAGCTTAAATAATCCGCGTATGCATTATCATATAAATGATCATTCATGCGATTACTCAGGATAATTGATGATTAATCGAATAGATAAAACAGATCCATTATACCGTGTTAATGCCTCCAAAGAGACAAAAAAAGATCCGCATCGTGAATCAAAACAGGATAAAAATCAGCAAAAGCAACAGAAAAAAAAATCCAAAGGGAAATACCAGTCCATACCCAGCAATAATGCTGATTGGAATAAATTTGGCTCCAGTAGCAATGTGTTGCGATTTATTACAGTCCCCTGTGCACGGATCAAACAGTGTATTTATAAGACGGTATACATGCATCATGGCAATGCGCAGGCGCAAATTGATATATTATGGATAGATGACCGTATTACAGAAGGTGCATTACTTAAACTAAACAGCATGGATAATTATATTGCATTGAAAAAATTAAAATCAAATGACCCCCTACCATCATTCTTTTGGGAAGATAAAGATGAACTCGAACTCGGCATTATACAAACCATGCATAGCAGTGGTCCATTTACGTTATCACAATTACATACCATCCCTGCGCATACTGATTTTCCCAAGGGAAATACATCGCAACTCATTAATCAGCTCATGGTGCAATTTAAAAAATTTTATGTAAGTGAATGGGGAATAATCATTATTTTTATCAGCATACTATTTATTTTAGGCAGTATTATTATATTAAGTTTATAATCGAGACAATTATGAATCAATTCGAACCAAAACAATTTGGCAAATACTTTCTTTTACGCAAACTCGCAGTTGGTGGCATGGCTGAAATTTATATTGCCAAAACATATGGTGTGGATGGATTTGAAAAGCAATTGGCGATTAAGCGTATCTTACCTCACTGTGCGGCAGACAAAGATTTTATCAATATGCTAATTGATGAAGCAAAACTTTCTGTACTATTATCCCATGCCAATATTGTGCAAGTATATGACCTTGGCAAAGTATCTGATGATTATTATATTTCAATGGAGTTTATTCACGGTGTTAATTTACGGGATATTTTATACCGTTGCCGTGAATGTAATATTGAATTACCTGTAGATATTGCAGTTTATATTGCTTCGGAAATATGCAAAGGCTTGGATTATGCACATCGTAAGACAGACCATAATAGCCAACCACTTAACATCGTTCACCGTGATATTAGCCCACAAAATATTCTTCTCTCCTATGAAGGCGAAGTAAAAATTGTGGACTTTGGCATTGCAAAAGCGGCCATGAATATCTCACATACAATGGCAGGTATTTTAAAAGGGAAAATTGCGTACATGTCCCCTGAGCAGGCCATGGGTAAACCCATTGATAAACGCACGGATATTTTTTCAAGTGGTATTTTAATGTATGAGATGATCGCTAATGAAAAATTATTTACAGGTGAATCTCAATTTGAAGTACTTAAAAAAATTAGAAGCACTGAAGTTACTGAAACATCGCTCATCAATAAAGCACCTGATCCTATTCAACCTATTTTAGCCAAAGCCCTTGCATATCAAGTGGACAACCGATTTCAACATGCAGGTGACTTTCAAATTGAGCTAACTAAATTCCTATACTCCACTTATATTGACTTTACACCTCGTAAGTTAGCACATTTTATTGAGGATTTATTTGCCAAAGAATTAAATGAAGAAAATGCACTTCAAGCAAGTGAAGCTAGCATGGCAGAACTAACAAGCTCTGTAAATGTCAACGGTGAAAAGCCACAGATGGACATTGTACATCGCCACACACCTGCACCTAATGACAATGATACGTTTCAAGCATTAAACCCCACTGATCCTAATTTACAACATGCACAGAATCATACAGTAACAAAATCAGCGGCTCAAATTTCTGGTACAGATCATACATCCACAGATACGAATAAAGAAAAAAAACCTCGCATTCCTTTATTACTTCTCACTTTATTTATTATGTTAATAGCATTTACAGGTTATTTATTTTTCCCTCAAATTAAAAATACTTTTCTTGAGTTTATGAACTCTGATAACCCTTCAATAATAGTAAATAATTCACATTTCAGCAGTATTGAATTGAAATCAACACCTAGTATTGCAAAAATATTTTTAAACGACAAGGATACACAACGGCAAACCCCGGCAATTTTAGAAGAGCTCACTATTGGCAAAAAATATGTCATTCGATTAGAAAAAGAAGGTTATCGCTCAATTGAAAAACTCATTACATTAACTTCCTCACAAACACTTCCTGTTGAGATGAAATTTGACACTCCTAAGGGTATTTTAAATATAATCACTGAACCTGCAGGCGCTGCAATTATGATTAACAATAAAATTACAGGTTTATTAACACCCGCAGCCATAGAAGATTTGCCCATAAAAAAACAATTTTCTTTAGCCTTAACAAAACTGGGGTATATTGATTATGAACAAAATATAACGCTCAACAATAATAAGCCTCAAAAAATATCCCTAAAATTAAATGCATTATCACCTGAAACAGGATCTATTTATTTTGCATCAACTCCAAAGGGCGCCCATATTTTTATTGATGGCAATGACTCTGGCAAGCAAACCCCAACAACAATTGATAATATTAAAGTAGGAAATCATATTATTTCACTTCGTTTAAAGGGCTATAATACATGGGAGAAAAAATATAGCGTAAATACGGATAAAACAATTCGCGTTAACCATGCATTGAAAAAAATAAAAAAACCAATTATTCAACAGCTCCATAATGCATCCATTAAAATCACATCCTCCCCTGCGTCGGCTAGTATCTACTTGGATGGAAAAAAAATGAATTTGCGAACACCTGCTACAATTAAACAACTAAAAACAAGTGCCACATATCGCATTACAGTAAAAAAGAATGGATTTAATAATTCATCACGCAAGAAAACATTATCAAAAAAAGAAAATACCCTTCATTTAACGCTTAAGAAAAAAAATACACCCCCAGATAATAAACCTAGTGATAACAAACCAGGTCCTGGAAAAATATACATTTCAACATCGCCTTCTGGTGCAGATGTGTTTATTAATTCTGAATATAAGGGCATATCCCCACTCACCGTGGCATTGGCATCAGGATCTAACAAAGTATTAATTAATAAAAAGGGATATGCGAGATATTCAAAAACAGTAAAGGTAACACGAAATAAAACAACTCGATTAAATAATATTCGATTAAATTCACTTTATGGTGAAGTAAGCTTAATTACAACACCGCCTCGTGCAAGTGTTATATTTGACGGTCAAAAGATACCTGCAAAAACACCTGTTACAATTCGCAAAGTACGCACTGATAAATCACATACTATTTCCATTTCAGCATCAGGATATCGTTCCTGGAAAAAAACATTTAAAATGAACGATAAAACAAAAAAATCATTTAATATTATTTTAGAACCCAAGTAAGGCATAAAGGAGAACTCATCATGATCAAAGATTTTGAAAGCCATACAGAACTAATTAAACTAGAAGAAATGCCTGAACTTGTATCCTTACGTAAATGCCAGCTATTGGTTAATGAAGGCCCTAGCCGTGGTAAAAAAATGCCATTAAATCAAAAAATTACATCCATTGGAAAACGTGAAAATAATGATTTAGTATTAATGGATAAAACAGTGTCACGAAATCATTTTGAGATTGAATATCAATCGGATAGTTTTTTACTTAAAGATTTAGGTTCTACCAATGGTACCTATTTAAATGGATCACGAGTTAAAGAAGCCTATCTATCACCGGGTGATCTCATCAAAGTGGGAAGCACCACTATTGAATTTATGGCTTATGATGAAAAAATTAAAATTGCCCCCTCTGAGAATAATGAGTTTGGCCTCATGGTTGGAAAAAGCAGAAAAATGCGTCAAATTTTTTCTATTTTAGAAAAAATATCGCCCACACAAGCCACTGTAATTATTGAAGGAGAAACAGGAACAGGAAAAGACTTGGTTGCACGTGCAATTCACAGCAATAGCCCAAGAAAGGATAAGCCATTCATCGTATTTGACTGTTCGTCAGTGGCACCAAATTTAATTGAATCTGAATTATTTGGTCATGAAAAAGGTGCATTTACTGGTGCAATCAAAGCTCGCAGAGGCGCATTTGAATCTGCAAATGGAGGAACTATTTTTCTTGATGAAATTGGCGAACTCACACTTGACTTGCAACCCAAATTACTTCGCGCCTTAGAGCAACGAGAAATTAGACGCGTTGGCAGCAACAGCCCTGTTAAAATCGATGTTCGTGTCTGTTGTGCAACCAATAAAAATTTACGACGTGAAATCACTGAAGGTAATTTTAGACAGGACTTATACTATCGATTATCTGTTGTAAAAGTATCATTACCTACATTAAATGATCGTGCAGAAGATATACCCTTAATTATAGAACGCCTCCTTAGTGCTGGAGATTTCAATCGTGACCATGATGGAAAACTTACTGTCACACGGGTTGAAGATGATGCTATAAAAATGTTATCGCGCTATGAATGGCCGGGCAATGTTCGTGAATTATCCAATGTCTTACAGCGTGCGGTTTCATTTGCAGATAGCCAAACTATTAGCAAAAGTAGTTTAGAATTTATCTTCTCTGAAATTGAACAAGGTGAAGATAAAACAGAGCGCATGGTCGTTGACTCTGATCTTCCATTTAAAGATGCCAAGCAGTTAATTGTGGAAAGCTTCGAAAAAGAATACTTAAGCAATTTAGTAGAGCGCAATAATAACAATTTATCCAAAGCATCTAGAGAAGCCAAAATTGATAGAAAACATTTACGAAATTTACTCAAAAAATATGGCATTCATACTCGTGATGAATAACAATAAAAAATGCCAATTAGAAATTTCTAATTGGCATTCTTGCACTAAAAAAATATTTATTTTATAGCGAATCCAATATTAATGTCCCATCAATTGTTTAATATATTTTACTGGATTTTTAAGAAATGATTTTTTGCAAGCTGCACAACAAATACCATAACGTTTTCCTTTATACTCAACAAATTCATTATCTGTTACAGGTGATCCAGTAACTGGACACGCTTTATTACCAACCTCAACTGCAGTTGCAGTCTTTGCCACATTTGATTTAGATTCCACTTGTTGCTCATGTGTCTTCACATGATGACCCATATTGTCAGTTGCCAATACCATTAATGGCAATGACGTACCAACTACTACTAACATAAAAAAAACAATCATTCCTCTTTTCTTGCTAACCATAAATACATCCTTTCTTTTTAGAATTACCTGCTGAATTATCTAATAATATAATTTTAAAACAGCCCTTAATATCATCTTTTTACGTCATATTATTTTTTTTAATTTCCGTTCTTCCAGCCATGAGTAAATTACAGGGACAAGAATTAAATTCGATAAAGTCGCTGTAATTAAGCCACCAATAGTTGGCGATGCCATAGGTTTCATTATCTCAGAGCCTGCACCAGAGGATAACATCACAGGCATCAGCGCAACAATTGTTGTCAATGTTGTCATTACTGCAGATCTAACTCGTAGTAAACCTCCATTGACAATTATTTTTCGTATGTCATCAACAGACTTTGGAATATTCGTTTTAAATAAACGATCCATCGTTGATAGGAGAACAATGGCATTGTCCGTTGCAATGCCAAAAAGAGCAATAAATCCTATCCATACAGCAGTGGAAAATTTAAAATTTAAAATAAAAAGTAATATGATCCCGCCCATAAGTGACACAGGAATACCTGTTGCTAAAATCAAAAGACTACTAAACTTTTTAAATGCAATATAAAGAAGCAGCATAATCACAGAAAGACAAATAATGAGTGACGGAATAAGTCGTTTTCTTGATTCCATTTCTGATTCAAATTGACCAGACCAAGAAATATAGTAACCTTCTGGCAAATTTAATTCATTGTTATCAATTTTATTCTGTATTGCCTGTTTAGCTTCATTAACAAAGTCAATTAGCCCTCTTTTTTCCTGGTCGACATTAATAAACACGCGCCCATATGTTAGTGTGTTCTCTGCATTAATTACTGCCGGACCTTGAACTTTTTTCAATCGCGCAATTTGTGCTAATGGAATCTGTGCACCATTTAATGTAGGAATAAATAATCGATTCAATACATCTGAGTTATCACGAAAACTCCTAAGATATCGAATACGTATAGGATAACGTTCTCTACCCTCAACTGTAGTCGTTAAATTCATGCCACCAATGGCAGTCATTATAATATGCTGAACATCTCCCACTTTAATACCATAACGAGCAGCCTGTTGCCGGTCAATTTCAATTTCAAAGTACGGCCTATTTGATACACGCTCTGCATATGGACTTATTGCACCATCAAGCGTACTCACAATTTTTTCAATCGCAATTGATATTCTTACAATTTCATTTAAATCTGAGCCAAACACTTTAACACCAACAGGTGTTTGAATTCCAGTGGCAAGCATATCAATACGATTACGGATAGGCTGAGTCATTATTGGACTCACTCCTGGCATTCGCGTTTTTTCCTGTATCTCTTGAATTAATTTTTCTCGCGTCATCCCAGCACGCCAGTATTTTTTAGCTTTAAGATGAATGATTGACTCTATCATTGAAATTGGCGCAGGATCAGTTGCTGTTTCTGCACGTCCCAGTTTTCCAACAACCCATTCAACCTCTGGGATAGTATTTTTAATAATTATATCTTGCTTCCTCATTACTTCCATAACCTGTGTTAGCGATGCACCAGGCAATAGAACAGGCATAAATAAAAGATCCCCTTCGTTAAGAGGCGGCATAAATTCTTGTTTCATCATCGACGCACAAAAAATACCCGATATAAGAATAATAACTGATGTAATAACAACAGCTTTCTTATGAGCTAGGGCCCAAAAAATAGCTGGTCGATATATATTATTTAGCAATCGAGCGATTGCATTTGATTCCACAGATCGTATTCGACCCCGCAGAAAATAGAAGCAAAGCGTTGGCAACAGTGTAAGAGCGATAATTGCAGCGCCAAGCATGGCAAATGTTTTTGTATAGGCAAGTGACTGAAATAGTTTTCCTGCTTGTCCTGTTAATACGAATACTGGGATAAATCCAATAATCGTTGTCATCAATGCAAATATAACAGGTCGCCCAACCTCTCTTGCACCATCGATACAAGCATCCAATCGATCTTGATGCGATATTGCAGAGAGACCCTTATCTCTTTGTTTATTGGCGAGATGCCGATATATATTTTCAACAAGTACGCATCCTGAATCAACCATCACACCAATCGCAATCGCAATCCCCCCAAGCGACATAATATTTGCATTCACTCCCATAAAGCGCATCAAAATAAATGAAATCAACACACCGATTGGCAATACAACAGAAATAATAAGACTCCCCCAAAAATGAAGAAGAAAAATCACAATAATAAATACTGTAATTATTATTTCCTCAATTAATGCAGAAGTCAGTGTATTGATAGACCTTTCAATCAGCTCAGTCCGATCATAAAAAGGAATAATCTTAACTCCCTTTGGCAAGCCAACCGATAGTTCCTCCATTTTATTTTTCACTCGATCAATTACTTCAAGCGGATTTTCTCCATAGCGCATAATGACAACACCGCCTGTTACTTCTGTTCCTTCTTTATCAAGCGCACCTCTTCGAAATTCAGGTCCAATGGTTATGTGTGCAATATTTTTAACATAAATAGGCACACCATCTTTTGTACCAACCACTATATGCTCAATATCTGAAATATTTTTTATAAACCCTATTCCTCGAACAATGAATTCCGCTCCATTTTCTTCAAAAACCTTTGCGCCTACATCGATATTGGATTCCACCACTGCATCGATAACATTATGAAGCAAAATACCATGCGCAATCAGGCTGTTTGGATCAATGTCAATTTGATATTGCTTAACATAGCCACCAACGGATGCCACTTCAGACACACCTTTGACAGCGGTTAACTGATATCGAATATACCAATCTTGAATAGTTCGTAAGTCAGAAAGATCATAGCCTTCCCCTTCAACAGTGTACCACATTATCTGCCCCAATGCTGTTGCATCAGGCCCTAATGTTACAATAGCATCCTTTGGGATATTTTTTTTAGCAAAATCAAGTCGTTCTAGCACTCTTGACCGAGCCCAATAATAATCCGTACCATCCTCGAAAATCATATTAACCAGCCCAAAACCAAATGCAGAGGAAGATCTAACCACTTTAATCCTTGGAGTCCCCATGAGCCCTGTAGTTAATGGAAAAATTAATTGATCCTCTATATCCTTTGGACTTCTACCAGGCCAATCCGCATATACCAATACTTGGAGTTCACCAATATCAGGGATTGCATCTATTGATGTATTTTTTATCGAAAAATATCCCCACACGATAATGAGTGAAAAAGCTGCAATCACTAAAAATCTATTTTTTAAACATCCATCAATTAATTTATTAATCATAAAAAACTCCCATGTACATCAATGATGATGCCCAGGTATTCTATTTTCGCTAATTTCACTTTCAGATAAATCGTTATTACCATCCAATGCACCACTATACACAGATGCAGCGGCACCTGATATTTGGCTTTGTGAATCAATTAGAAAATTGCCCCTTGCAACCACGATTTCACCTTCTTCTAAACCGTTTAAGACAGGATAAAACTGACGATTATTTCCATCAATTTTAGCAGTTGATTCAGGACCAATGTCAATTATACGTTTTTCATAAACATTATTGCCCTCATCAACCCATGCTATTTTAGTGGTCCCTGTATTCAAAACAACTTCCTTTGGAATAGCCAATAGTTTTTCATCTAAAGAAGAACTTAAATAACTTTTTATATAAACATCAACATACATATTGGGTTGAAGTGCTAATCCTTGATTAGCGACTTCTGCTTGAAATTTAATAGATCTTGTTTTTGAATCAAGGACAGGATGAATGGATGTAATCACTCCTTTAAATATTTTCCCAGGAGTTGCATGACTTGTCACTTCAATATCTTGACCGGATGTCAACCAATGCAATTCATATTCATACACAATGCCATATATCCACATTTTAGACTTTGGAAAAATCAAGTTACGACTGACCTTTCTTGTTTTCTTTAAGTGATTGATTTGATTATCACTTAAGCCCAATAATTTTAGTTTCCCCTTTGCAGAATCAATCAAACTATATGCGCGTTTTTTTATTTCAGGAATATTACTATGATAAATAGTATCATAGGCATTGAGAGAAGAAACATATTCTTCTTTCGCAATTGTCAACTCAGGATCAAATGCAACATTACCAACAGTTCTAATTTCCTTAAATAAATTGTGTTTTTTTACTTGAACAGTTTGAACACCAGCGACTTGAATATGATTTTCTTTGATAGTTATTTTATGTGCAATCGATTCTATATTGTTTGGCGTTTCATGGGCGCTATGATCTATGTCTCCCCCCTCAATTGCAGTACTTGTCTCATTTTCAGCCTGACTATGATCATGCTCATTCACTTCATGTTGAATAGGAACCAATGCCATATGACATATCGGGCAATCACTATGCCCATTGTCATAGTCTTTTGGAAAAACCTTTACACTAGGGTGCATTCCACAAGTATAATAGTGAATATTATTTTCTACCAAACGGGGCGCCTTATTTTGACCTTCCATAGAAAAAAACAATACTAGCGCCAATACACACACAGATAGTATCACTCCCACTAATAATTTAATTTTACTTGTCAACATTGTACTCTCCTATAATTTCTTTCCGACAAGACGTTCCATTTGAGCAATTGATTTTTGATAGTCCGTCATTGCCTTATAGTAATCCAACTCTGACTGTAAGAGCATTTGTTCTGCATTGTACCGGCCAATATTATCATTCGCATTAACTTCATAAGCGACATTAAAAGCCTTTAATGACTGTTTTGCCTGTGGAATTAATGTATGCGCATATAAATCCATTAATTTTTTACTTAACTCCATTTGATGATATATGCGGTCAATTTTATAATTGATTATATTTTTAGTATGAGTGTATTTCTGTTTTGCTGCAAAAAGCTGCGCTGTTTTTTCTTTTACTTGATAGTTCAACTTATTAAACCATATAGGAATATTTAGTGATACAGACCCTACCCATGCATTTTTACCATCATTAGGCATCGCAGTACGCCCGTTTCCTATTGTGGTATAATCAAAACCAAATGTTAAATCAGGAATAAAATTTAGCATAGCTAATTTTTTTTCATCCTGAGCTTTTTTTATTGCCACCTTCGATTGATGAAGTTCTTGCTGTGATACACCAGCCATTTTATATAGATCATTTTTTGAATGATTAAAATGCCCGTTGCGAATCATTTCAATTTTAGGAAAAGGTGTATTTACCTCCCTATTTAAAATACTATTTAGCTGTGAAACCAAATTTTTTCGATGTTCTTCCAGAGAATACAATTTAGCAATTAATTTCGATATATTTATTTGAGCAGATATCACATCCTGTATTGGAAGTTGTGTTAATTCATATTTTCGTTGAAAAATCGTCTCAAGACGTTCTAGCACTAACTTCTCTGATTTTGTAATATCAATAGCCTTATCCACAAAAAACATATCATAATAAATAATTTTGAGAGCCTTAATCACATCTCTTTTTACTATTTCATGATTTTTTTTAGCCATTTCCGTTGATTTTGACAGCGATTTTCCTTTCAACAACAGCTTGCCTGGAAAAGGTATTTTTTGTGATATGCCTAGTTTATGCTCCATGGGCCCAAGGCGTGTTTCTATACTTTCACCATAATATGAATATTTAACAATAGGATCTGGAAGAGCCCATGATTGTAGAGCTGTGTATTTTCGACTCCTCCATATATTTTGAGAACTCTGTATTTGTGGACTATTGGCAATCGCTTCATCGATTAACAAATCTAGATTTGTTTGCTCAGCAGCCATAGCCATAGGCATTGCAACGATAAATGCAATACTCCATAGAACTGAGGCAAGATAGTTTACTGGCATAATAACCTACTTCCTTTTATCTGATAAATCTATCTATTGAACTGATCAACTCATCAATCTTTTGAGTTCCATTCTTTTCTATAACAGATCGACTGACACAACTTTCAATGTGACGTTTCATAACAATTAATCCTACTTTTTCTAAGGCGCGCCGTATGGCATTCACCTGTGTAATAAGATCAATGCAATATTTTTCATCATCGACCATTCGCATCAATCCCTTTACCTGACCTTCTATCTTTCGCAATCGCTTTAATGATTGCTCTTTTGTTGTTTGATCGATCATATAACCCTCACTTTTTTCAATTTTCATGACACCTTATACCCCTATTGGGTATATTTAAATAGAGATCATTGTCAATAGTAAATATTTCAGGGCAGAGGCAAAAACACATAAAACTCCTATTTTGAAAATAAATCCATAATTTACGAGTTATTTGGAATAATTGATTGATTAACACTGTAGCTCATGATAGCAAAATTTTTATGAAACGTATCTTATATTCCATATGTATATTTTTTGCATGCATGACATTTATTGCCTGCGCCAGACAACCTAAACCAGATACAGCCAAGTCAATCATTCAAAAATATTTTGTTACATATGCGAAAACATATAATGAAACTATTTTTGCAAAAGATGATATTATGTCTGTGGATATTATCGAACAAGCGGAAATCCATAAACACTTTGTACACATGCAAGCGTTTTTGGAATTTAAATCTGGTCAAGTCATGCGCATCAATGCTACTTTAGAAAAACATCCATTGGGCTGGAAATTAGTATCATGGGAAAATGCAAGCTAGGACATATTGTTCACAATATCCAAAATAATACATCAATGAATAGCTAAATCCTTTATCCCCAATATTGTCAATGTATCGCCATCGCTTCTCACTTGCACAGCACCATCTAAATCCGTACGAAATACTTGAATATCATGGCGTGCTAATCGCTCAAGCACTGAATCGTGTGGAAAATCATATTTATTATCACCCACTGATATTATCGCACGCTCCGGCTGAAAATATCGTAAAAATATCGCACTTGAGGCATCATTTGCACCATAGTGGCCGACGTGAAGCATAGTCACAGGCATACGGTCCTGCTTAGAAATAAGATCAGCCTCCTCATATATACCGGCATTGCCCATTAACAAAAATCGATGGGCATGATAGCGCAGATCGATTACCATCGAACGTATGCCCCCCTCACCCACCAGATTATGTATACTCAAATCCACAGCCCCCTCAGATAGCAGCTGTTTGGGTGGCATAGGCCATAGCCCCACATCCAACATATGCATCGTTGAAATAAATGATTGCCATGCACCATATTGTTTTTTTGGCGAAATATCTCCAGTATACCATATATTCTGAATATTGAACTTTTTTATCAGTGCAACAAAGCTATTAAATCGATTTTCATCTGAATGCGTAAGTATTGCATAATCGATTTTTCGTATTCCTAAACGCTGCAATGCAGGCATAATCACATATTTGCCAATATCAAATCGTCCTTGCATTGCCCCACCTGCATCGATTAACAATGTTTTATGATTTGGAAGTTGAACAATAGTTGAATTACCAAAACCCAAGTCAAAAAAAGTAATACACAAATTTGTTGGTACTATAAATTTAGAAACAATCAAAACAACACTAACCATCATCAAAATCCATGCATGCATGTATCGCCAAAAATAAATGCAGTATACAATGGCTATCATTATTAAATATGCAACTCTCACCTCCTTTAATGACAGTGATATTGGAATGTACAACATATCATTCATTGTTATGCAATAGTCAGCTATGTGAATTATATGACTAATAAGCCCACCTGCACCCATCCAGAACCATAGCGACACCATTGGACTGATACTTGCACTGACCAATGCCATAATAATGAGAGGCAATATCACCAGCCCAATAAGAGGTAGTACAATGATATTTAATAAAATTCCCCACAAGGATATGAAGTGAAAATAGTATGATATCACTGGTGCAGTAATGAAAATTATTACAGTGCTCATTATGATACTGGCACGAAGATAAAATAATGCACGGGTTAAAATATTGCCCGATTTGCTAGCACTATTCGCATGCATGCAAATAACAATGCCGATCATTGCTAGAGCGGATAGTTGAAAGGAGATATCATAAAGTGCCAATGGACTTATACTTAAAATAATCACTACAGCCACGCATAAGCTATTTAATAAATGATGGCGCTGATTAAGCAATATACCTAACCAATATACTGTAATCATAATTCCTGCACGATGCGCAGATACGCTATTTGCGATTAATTCAATATATAACCAAATCAATGGAATACAAAAAATCGCGGCTAGTTTTTGTCGATGAATATGAAGGTAAATACGCGGAAAAAAGAAAAAAATTGCCCGGCATGCAAACACGATAATAAGTGATAGGCAGCCCACGTGCAGCCCAGAAATAGCAATGACATGAGATAATCCCGCAGCTGACATTGTTTGCTTAAGTGCATTGGGCATCAAACGTTTATCACCCAACACAAGCGCTAATAGAAAAGAATGACTATTTTCACTTAAATGTGCGCGATCAATCTGTTGACGAATTGAATGACGTGCACGTTGTATTATGCTTAATGGTTGTAACTTATGAACGTGCACTATATTACGAATATATCCGCTACCGGAAATCCCTCTATAAGATAAAAATCGATTATAATCAAAAAATCCAGGATTATGATACACTGGATTACTGAAAAAATAAGCGTTAAATTCTATGTGAGAATCAATGCCGATATTTGGAGTTTTTTTCATAAACATCTGATACCGACCTGCATGCATTTCCCCCTCACAAGTGACATTCGATACAATAATCACACTTCCCTTTTTATTGGGCCATGCATCTGAAGCCATAATAGCATGACAATGCAGTGATTTATTTTTTGCAGCCTCAATCCATTCTGGCATGTGATAGGGTGCAATGTGGCTGGATAATAGTATGGCAATGACAATTCCACCACAACACATCCAAAAAACATGTCGTCCCAAAAATACAGCACCACACAGAATCATTAGAATCAAAAAAAAATATGTAATCATGGATGCACTATAAATGCTATGAATACTAAGAATGAGACTCAAGGCGCAAAGTAGCGTCAGATACGTAATGGGACAATGGGATGTCAATTTGTGAAATCGCGTGAGTTGCTTTTTGAGTAATACGTGTATGTGTGGAATATTGATCATCCTGTCGTACTATACGTACAAGCCTATGTTTTAAACCATTTAAAAGCGTATGCATGCGTTTATTGGGCTGAGCATAAAACAAATCAATAGCTTTGTTGACTGAAATCGTATTTAACCATAGCTCATTGTTCGAAAATTGGCACACTTCCTTTCGCATAAGTGAGCCAAGCTGGGTCGACTGAGACTGAGATAATCCTTGTAATAATGAATCCACCTGCTCACGTATTTTTTTGTCCACATGATGGCCCAAATGTATTTTAAATTCACTTAAGCCCGCTAGCAATGCCTGGCACTGAGGAGATGACCTGGACTCAAATAATGAGACTACATTTTCATTGCATAGAATTTTTTGATCCTTCACTTTCCACTGATTGCCTGCCGCATCATTAAATGTAGTATTTAATTTTGTCTGATCACTAGATTGTCGCTGATTAGAGGATAATCGCTTTCGAGAAATAGGAATCCGAGACAGTTGATGTAAAAATGATTTTATATGCATATATACACTACCTGTACTAATTATCGGTTAATACAGCAGTCAAAGTTGCTAAATAACTACTTAAAAGACATTCTGCCTCATCATCCTCTGATAAAATATATTGTACATTGTAAAGTGCTGCTTTTTGGGATTTTTCCAAGTTAATATGACGAATATTACGTCCCTTATAGAAAATCTCACCTTTTTCTTTATCAAAATGAATGGAGGCCACGTCAGAATCTAAAACAAATGTATAGGTAAATCGATTTTTATAAACAGCCAGCATACTATCTGGCCTACGATTTGATTTTGATGACACAGCACGTGACTGACCGCCTGCTTTTCGAATAATATCAATGGGAGAATAGTCGCTATATTCAGATGACGTGGATTGTGTATCCAACAATTGAGTTTTCTTTGTCATAAATCCCCCTGATTATGCAAGTTAATCGCATTATCGTGTATGATTGTAGAGTTTTGCAGAATTCATGCCAATCCGACATAATTTAAAAGCGCTAAGTACTTAATTTTACAATGTTATTTTATTGGAACATTTTTCAGATCACTATCAAATTGGGAAAATATCATCTTTTTGCCCTCAAAGCATCAAAGATTTGACATTATACGAACATACTGTTGGACAATTTATATATGAAATAATGCAAAAAAAAACAGTGCCAGGCATGAAGTTCAATATAAATTCTATATCTATTCGATGTCTGGCACTGATTTTCAGCTGTCATTTTTATTAATTTACACTATCTGCATGTATCACACATGGAACATCCAAACCGCGCGTCTGATATTCCTTAATTTTATTTCGCAATGTTCGGATACTGATTCCAAGCGTTTGTGCGGCATGAGTTCGATTGCCACCATGCACCTTTAAGGCCTTGATAATTGTAGCTGTTTCTAATGTATCTAAATTCATGCTATCTGCATTTGAACTAATAGTCTCAACATATACATTTTGCACATGATCCTCACCCAATTCAAGATCAGATGCGTGAATGTCACTGCATTCACATAACATTGCTACTCTGGTAATTGCATTTTCAAGTTCTCGAATATTACCAGGCCATTCATAGGATTTAATGGCAGAAATCGCATCATTTGAAAATGACAGCTTTATGTTTGGCTGAAATGCCTGACACTTCTCCAGAAAAAACTTTGCTAAAATCACTGCATCATCCGGCCGCTCACGAAGTGATGGAATATGTACAGGAATCACATTTAAACGATAATATAAATCTTCCCGAAAGGATCCCTGCTTCACACATTCCAATAAATCACGATTGGTTGTTGCAGCAACTCTTGCATCTACACGAATCACTTTTTGCCCACCTACGCGATAAAACTCACGTTCCTGTAATACACGCAAAAACTTTGATTGCAATGCTAAGCTCATTTCACTGACTTCATCAAGCAAAATTGTACCACCTGCAGCCATTTCAAATTTACCAATGGTTGTCTGATTTGCCCCTGTATATGCGCCTTTTTCTGCACCAAAAAGCTCTGCTTCCAGTAAATTTTCTGGAATTGCTGCGCAATTTATTGCAATAAACGGTGCATTTGGATTTGTTCCATGATCACATAAATACCTGGCAACAACCTCCTTTCCTGTCCCAGACTCCCCACTAATAAGCACAGTTACAGAGCTCGCACTCACACAATGTAAAATACGCGCTAATTTTTTCATCTTACTATTGCTCCGAATACTTGGCAGCTGTGTTGGACTAATCGTATCACCGCTTAACTGATGACTGGAAAGCTCACTCATCTGACTTTCCACTTTACGAATCGCGCTGCACAATTCATCCGATTGAAATGGTTTTTGAAAATAATCGACAGCCCCCGCATCCAGCACTTTTTTTGCTTGTGCGGCACTTCCTTGAGAGGAAGTTACAATAATTGGAATATTACGATATTTATTGATAAAGTAGTGAATATCATCGCCGATAAATCCAATATCCACGATCATCAATGTAAATGAATCCTGTGAAATATTGTGAAGTAATTGCCGCGTTGATGCGAATAATGGTGCATGACCAAGCTTCATTGCAACAGATCCAATGGCTTGTGCTAAACTTTGCTGCGATTCTGCAATCAAGATATTCATCACTCCCCCATTTTCAACAGTGTATATTATAATGAATAGTAGGGTCGTATATAAATACGTTTAATTTCGTATTTTAACTGGTGAAAGCAACCGATGTGTTTTTTTACCTATCATGAATGTCAAAGCTATTCATAAAATTCATTATTATTCAGCGAGTTAGAGGTCTTCATAACAGGGTATCATTTTATTTTATCAAAAAAATAATTTCTTTAGTCCTTAATACAGAAAATTGACGAATTATTGGCAGATCATTTCAATTCGTATTGGACGCTAATGGTGAGTCATATATTTTTATGTATACACTTTCATTACTACTTCTGTGATTTGTTAAACGCTCATAAAATCAATACGTTTAAACTTATGACTAATCTTTATATGGAACAGCCCCCTTATAAAAAAATACAGGCGATCGCATGAGTTTCATGAATCACCTGTACCAGTATGACAATATATAATTAAGTGATGCCTATCCCAATATACTGTTTAAATCATCCTGCGAATCACCTGTTGGCATAATATTAAATTTCTCAACCAAAATATTTAACATATTTGGAGATACAAATGCAGGCAAGCTGGGTCCTAAGCGTATATTTTTAACATTTAAATATAGCAATGATAATAAAATACACACGGCTTTTTGTTCAAACCATGACAATACGATGGATAATGGTAAATCATTGAGCCCCACATCAAAAGCATCTGCTAGTGCACCTGCGACTTTAATCGCAGAATAAGCATCATTGCATTGCCCCATATCTAATAAACGTGGAATGCCACCGATATCTCCAAAATCCATTGTATTAAATCGATATTTACCACATGCCAGTGTCAGGATCATGCAATCGGATGGTACCTTCTCCGCAAGCTCAGTATAATAATTTCGGCCTGGTTTGGCACCATCGCAACCGCCAATTAAGAAAAAATGTCGTATGGCTTTTGATTTCACAGCATCAATGACTTTATCTGCCACGGATAATACTGTATTGTGCCCAAACCCTGTCATTATTGTTTTTTCATCCGCTGTAGTTGCAAACCCTGTCATATTTTTTGCCTGCTCTATCACTGCGCTAAAATCATGATCCTGAATATGAGATATGCCTGGCCATGAAACAAGCCCACAGGTATAAATACGATTTTCATACTCGGCTTTTGGCTGCTGAAT
>CAYZSU010000018.1:0-35513 GCA_964480565.1 uncultured Myxococcales bacterium
TACCATAGCACACACTTGAGTTGCGGACTAGATGCTCTTCGCTAAGCGGTTACATAACTCATTGACTGTATGATATTATAATTGCACTTTTCTTTTATGAAAAAGCCTGGCACTCATGCCGTAAAAGGGACTACATATGAAAAATAGCAATTCTAAGGAGTGTTCAAAAATGTCCATATTCAAGTCGGACAGCAGATTTAATGAGGGTGCATACATATTAGTATGTAATCGAATTGAATTTGCTGGACAACACAGAAGAGGGGAATTTTGGGGCACTCCTGCTATTATCAACAAGATTGGTTGGTTTGCATCTGCCATGGCAATCGCTATGTATGTGTCGTATATTGATCAAATTATGCTCAACATATCAGGGCAGGCGGGGTCAGTCATTTTACCAATAGTGACAACGATTAATGGCACTGCCTGGGTACTGTATGGATCTCTCAAACCAAAAAAAGATTGGCCTATTATTGCCTGCAATATACCTGGCATTATTTTAGGATTCATCACTGCAATTACTAGTGTAATATGTTGATGATTTAGTTTAAATCTATTGACTCATCTATTTTAATTTGAATATTATTTATCTCTATAATTTACTTTAAGTATTTGACAGGAAATGCATGAAAAACCACGCTAGACTTTAACAGTTATTTATGATTTTATGGCTAACACATGGTGATCGCACAAAAATTACATGCTGAGAATTTATTTGAGCAAGTTCAGTCCTTGCCTCCATTGCCATCTGCTGTAAGTAAGCTATATGAACTAGCTGGGGATCCCTTGGTGAGTTCTCGTGATATGGAGCATGTGATTACGCACGATCAAGTATTGACGGCACGTATTCTAAAATATGCCAATTCTGCCTATTATGGACTATCCCATCGCATTTCTACAGTAAGCCATGCCATTATGATCATCGGATTTGACGGTATTCGCAGTCTGACACTTGGATTTACAGTATTTGGTATGAAAGGCTCGCATCAAACTGATCATCTATTTAATCGAGAAGGGTTTTGGCGCCACTCATTGGCTACAGCCAGTGCAGCACGATTACTCGCTATTCACTTGGACTTGCCAAATCCTGAAGAATTATTTGTAGCCGGACTTATGCATGATATTGGCCGAATTGTGTTGATCGAACACTTAAAAGAACGTTATTTTGATATATTAAATGAGAGTATTGAGCGCGATATTCCCTTGTATATACTGGAGCGCGAGTATTTGGGGATGGATCACACTCATGTGGCTAGGCTGCTCTGTCAGCACTGGAAATTGCCATTATCGCTTACTGAAATTATTGCCAATCATCATGAGTGCGCGCATGGTGAATTCTATGTGCCCATGGAAGAGGATGAACCGCCGATTAATGACGCATTGCTCAGGCAATGGGAAACAGCTAGTCGAGTGGTGGCATTGGCTGAAAGTTTAGTTAAGTTATCTGAAATAGGTTGCGGTGTCGATCCTCTCGTTTCCACAAATCCGATTAATTTCTTTACAAATCGTGAACTTCCCATGCAACAACTCATGCAAATTATTTACTCATTGCCAGATGATATTAATACGGTAGAAAGCTTTTTTAATTTAAATGTGAGCATGTTTGGACATATGCATGGTTTATTGGACCAAACACGCCATGTGGCATTGGTTTTGGAACAAGAGAAAACCTATAGCTTTATTTCCATTCTACTGCAAAGCATGGGTTGTCATATAATTCCTATAGAAACAATGCTATCCCAACATGATAGCAGCGTATGCATTATTTCAGATGATTCCATGTCCCCACAGTTAAAATCCGACCTCCGAGCCACTGGTGATAAAGTGATTGATATCACTGCCTGGATCAAACGTCACTCCATGGCATATTATGATGCGCTTCCAATATTATCCTTACGCCAACATCTACTGGGTGAGCTGACGGATTTCTTTGATGAACAGGAAATGAATGCCTAGTAATGCGTTAATTCCAAATAGGCCCATAATGAGGTTGCCCTTAAAACGCCCATCTTCGGCGTTGGAAAGTCAAACTCAATTCGGTTACATACTCGTATGTATGCGCCCTCATTGAATTTACTGTTTAGCGATGTGACAACTTGGGTGTATACGGCCAAGTTGATCAAGCGCTTATGCATTTCCGACAGTGAAAATAGAATAGTCGCTGTCCGCCCTTGCAAACAAGACTTCACTTAGCAGCCGTATAGATATATGGTTGCTAAGTGTTAGTCGCGTTTATGCCTGAAACATTTAGTAATCTGATAGAGGTTAGGCAATCTGGACATTTTTGAACAACCCCACAAATTGCTATTTTTCACCAGTCCGATAATAAAGAGACTTCGCAAAAATCAATGCACTGACAATAACAATGATCGCTGCAATTCCTCGGATAAAATGCAGTCGCCAAATACGGTAACAGTAATACTGCGTCGTTGCTGAAGTTCGTCCAGGTTTTCTTTTTGCAATTCTAGCATTTCAGATCGCGTAGGACCTTTAAATACTTCATAAATTATATCATCGGTGTCCGCAGTTTCTATAATTGCATCTGTATTGCCATCCCATTCATCCAAACAATGCATTACAATTGCCATATGTCTATTTTGACTCATAATAGTCCCCCAGATTTAGGTTTGAAAATGCCATCCAAATAACATGCATGTGAGTGCAGTAAATTTTTATTAAGTGCGCGGAAAAATTTCACAAACCCCAAAAACTCGATAATTTCAGGCGCATGAGCGATCATGTGTTTAACTGTAATGAATCCCTTCATAATACCTCCTCTTTGTGAATAGTATTAACTAAAGCAAGAATAGGGCCAAATAATAATGCTATATATTTCAAGTAGTTAGCAGCGACTGGCACTGAATGGTATGCAGCTTATGCCGTATAAAGAGGGAAGTAATTGCAGTGCCAGGCACGGAAATGCATGAATTTGATTTATTCAACTATGAACACTTGATTTTAGGCAATGAGATCGCATATTAGCTAATAAGCATGAGTACTGATAAGAAAAACAACAAATTACAAATTCGCCCCAGCAAGTCATTAACTGTTCGCGATCCACTAAATGCCTATATGCAAGAAGTGCATGCATACCCAATGCTCAGCCCTGAAGAAGAGCGCGAATTAGCCACACAATTTCGCAAATTTGGTGATATTGAGGCTGCCAAGCAGTTGGTCGTGTCTCATTTACGCTTAGTGGCAAAAATTGCCATGGAGTATCGTTCGGCCAGCCATAATCCATTGGATTTAATTCAAGAGGGGAATGTGGGGTTGTTGAAAGCAGTTAGCAATTTTGATCCAGATAAGGGCGCCAGGCTGGGCCATTATGCCACATGGTGGATTAGGTCCTATATTCTTAAATTTATTTTGGATAATTTCCGATTGATCCGCTTGGGCACAACCAAGGATCAAAAAAAATTATTTTATAATTTAGTGCGCGAAAAAGAACGATTGGAAAAAATGGGCTATGTGGCAACGCCTGTGGAACTATCCAAGCAATTGGGCGTGGATGAAAAAACAATAACTGACATGCAAAAACGACTTTCCACGCCAGAATATGCACTAGAAGCACCGGTCAAACAGGGAGGGGATGATTCTGGTTCCACTTTGCAGGATTTCATATCCGATGGAAGTCAGCCTGTGGATGAGCGCATGAACCATGAGCAAACCCATACGATTTTGCAGGATTGTTTTGATTCATTTTCTCATACATTAAATGAGCGGGAATTAAAAATATTTAAGGAGCGCTTACTTTCAGAATTACCATTAACGCTTCAAGAAATCGCGGATGACTATGGTATTACCAAGGAGCGTGTTCGTCAGATTGAATCCCGCCTCATTCAGCGCTTAAAGGAATTCTTTAAAGATAGCGGTGTTGAGGTGGATTCTTTGAGTGTTCGGTAGGTATTTCAATGAGTTACCCTGTTTTATTAAATTCATTAATTGATAGAGGGATTCAATTCCATCTCTAAATATAATTCATTTATCGAACAGAGTGGGCTTCTTAAATATAAGTGCAGTCCCATATTAAAACAGACTTCAGAATTCCTGCAGGCTGTTTTTTCGTAATCATCTTGAATTATTTATCAAAATAATCAAAATAAGCGTCTATCCATTCACCCATTGGAGGGCAAATGCAGGATAATAAATCCAAATGGATTGCAGATACCTTGCGTGAGCATGAGGCGGCATTGCTTCGCTATATTTGGCGACTGCTCGGCAATATAGAAAATGCTAAGGAAATCGTTCAAGAAACGTTTTTAAAGTTATGGAGTGAAGAATACCCAGCGATCAAAAGCAAGATTCCTCAATGGCTATTCTTTGTAAGTCGCAATCATGCGATTGACTGCATGCGAAAGGTAGGCAGGGCACGCATGTCCTCCTATGAAGAGGGCCAACATTCGGGCGAAGAATCGCATGTGAATTACGCAGAACAGTCCATTATGAGCGAGCATATTATGGAAAAATTGCAGCAATTAAAGATAAAACAACGCGATGTAATCTTACTTAAGTTTCAACAGGATCTAAGCTATAAAGAAATCGCTGAAATTACTGGGCTAACTGCATCCAATGTGGGGTTTTTATTGAGTACTGGTATCAAGGAAATTCGAAATGCATTTATGAATGAGGAGATCGCATGATACACCCATATACTGACCAACAATTATTCGATTATGTGATGGGTGAGCTAAATTCTCACGACACTCAGGCGATTGATGCGGATATAACGTCAAATCCAGAATTGTGTGCAGAAATTAAAGCTATTCAATCAACCTGTCATTCTTTACAAAATGAATTGCAAAAACAAGCGCCACAGGAACTGTCTGAAAATGAACGTCAGCAGATCATGACAAATACTCGATCAATCGCTTATAAACGCTCGCCCAATAAGTGGGTATGGCGATCAGGCATGTCCATTGCAGCTATGATTGCATTGATGTTGGGAACGTATTTGTACACGGATTATCAATCAGAAGAAATGCATTCAATTAGTGCAGTCAATGCAGAATCTAAAAAAATATCCCGACCCATGCAGCCGCCTCAAGCACCTCCAATATCGGATCAAATATCAGAATCAATGGTTGCAGGAGGGGGGGCGCCAATTCAAAGAACGCCATCACAAGCAAAAAAAACACGCGCATTTGCGAAGAAAGATGATCGTCCCATCGCACAACCGCGTCCCAAATATCCGAATACCATGGCGCAAGAGGTCTTGTTTAATATCAATGGCCAACCTGTATCAATGCGTACGATGACTCAATTATCGCAAAGCGAATTCACTTTAACAATTCCGTCCAAAGAGGATGAGTGGTTGGCAGTAACTGCTCAATTGAAAACAGATAATAAAACCATTCACACCTTGAACATGACACTTCACGCCAAATTATCCTGGGCAAAACGGCCACAAAGTCACTGGATTATCGTGAACGATTTTAATAGCCAAACTAAACTATTAGCTGCGAAATCGTCATTGCAGGTATTTTTCAGAAAGCTCGGAAAAGGGGATTGGGTCTCACTATTATCATCGAATCAGATGAATCCATTAGTTGTACATTCGTCAAGTCTGGGTCACTTAAAATCGCAATTATCCCATGTGAGCATTAGTAATCAAAAACAACTCGACCAAGCACAGCTGATACTATCGCAACAACTTGCAAAGGAACATTATATAGATGGCGGCATGAACCATATTATTTGGTTAACTGATAAGGATACAGCACCGATGTATCAGGTATTTAATAAAGAGAATAAAAACATGACAATGAGCATTGTTTCAGAATCGCATAATGCTCATTTATCGAAACCATCTATAAATACAATGAACGTAAAAGATCTAATTTCACATCCAGAAAATCTATTGCATGGCTTAGTCACAGTGGACAATGTTGGCATTGATGTTATTGTCAATTCCAATACGCACGAGGCGTTTGCTATAAAGCAAATCACTACCGATTTACTCAATGCAAATAATTCTCCTGAGCTTCGTTCTGGTATGACTATGACGGCTAGCATATCCCTTGTTCCCAAGGGTGTGAATTATGATGCCTCTGCATATACGACACTTTTCAAAGCCACATCATTGAAAAATATAAGTATTCGTATTGCTTATGCCTATTATCGCTATGATGGAAAAATGATTAAACGATCGATTGAACATAATATTCCATTATTAAACTAATTTTTCTAATAAAGTGTCATAACCTTCGTTATTACTTGAAACAGGAATAAAGGAGCGTTTATGTTAACGAAAAGAATAATCTTAGCAAATTATGTGTTTTTTCTTACCTTAATGATAATTGCAGGCATTGCATGCAATAAAGCTCAAAAAAAAGACAGCATAAACAAAATATCACATACATATCAACGCGAGGTTGATTATGATTCAAATGTAATGCCTCTGAGTGCACAACCCAAAAAAGTAGGTTTGTCTTGTCCCACATGTAGCGGGCCCATGCCACGCATTTTACAGCCTACAGAGTTACCACCTGATTTTAAAATCATGTCAGCCAATCAATTTATTCCGACAAAAGTAGATAGCAAATCCACATTCTCTATTGATGTCGATACTGCGAGCTATAGCGTCATTCGAAATTTTTTAAATAAGGGAAGTCATCCACCCAAAGATGCAATACGGATTGAGGAAATGATCAATTATTTCTCATATGATTATCCTGCGCCATCAGGAAAAGAAGCATTTTCCATCAGTATGAATACAGTTAAATCACCATGGCATTCAAAAAATTATATCGTACACTTAGGACTTCAAGGTAAAAAAATCGATTGGAATGCACGGCCAAAGAGTAATTTAGTATTTTTAATGGATGTATCTGGATCCATGATGAGTTGGAATAAATTGCCATTATTAAAGCGCAGTTTAAAAATGTTGGTTCAAAATTTAAGCAAACGAGATCGAATTGCCATTGTCGTCTATGCAGGTGCCAGCGGACTAGTACTCGATTCTACATCGTGCAAAAAGAAAGATAAAATTCTTGCAGCTATCGATCAACTTACCGCAGGTGGCAGTACCAATGCTGGCGCAGGCATTGAATTGGCCTATAAAATTGCCAAGAAAAATTTTATTTCCAATGGAATTAATCGAGTGATTCTAGCCTCAGATGGTGATTTCAATGTGGGTATTACATCCTTGGATGCATTAACATCACTAATTCAGAAAAAAGCTAAAGAGGGTGTGTTTTTAAGTGTTCTAGGGTTTGGAAACAATGGATATAAGGATTCCAGCATGGAAACATTGGCTGATAGAGGCAATGGCAATTATTATTATATCGATACATTTCAAGAATCCAAGAAAGTATTATCCAAGCAGCTTGCAGGCACAATGATGGTTATTGCCAAAGATGTGAAAATTCAGGTGGAATTTAACCCCATTTTTGTAAAGTCATGGCGTTTGATCGGCTATGAAAATAGAGTTATGGCGCATAATGATTTTAATGATGATAAAAAAGATGCCGGAGATATCGGTGCTGGGCATACTATTACCGCCATGTATGAAATCGAGCCTACCGCGACTCTACTTACTTTGGATGTTAGCGGGGACATGATTATAACGGATGATAAATTGAAATACGGTGTAATGAAAATAAATATACGATACAAAGACCCCAAAAGCCATGTGAGTCAATTAATTTCCATGCAATTATCTGAGGAACAACTGACAAATAGTAAATCAGTTGACGATATATCCGATGATGTCCAATTTGCAATTGCAACTGCATCGTTTGGCATGCAACTTAGAAAATCAAAATATATAAGACATATGAATTACAAACAGATTATTGATTTAGCAAAATCTGCCAAGGGTGATGATCCCCTGGGATACCGCTCTGAAATGATACGCTTAATGACGATTGCACGTGATATGAAATAATTGAACTACCATACATAAATTCCCCCAAAGTAATCCCTGTGACCGATGGCACGATGCATTGGTTGCAGGGATTTTTTTTATGCTATATGAAAGTGTTGAAAAATACCCATCTTCGGTGTTGTCCAGTAAACCCAATTCAGTTACATACTTTTATGTATGTGCCTTCATTGGGTTTGCTGTCCGCTTTGAATCTGGGCGTTTTTGAACACTTCCTAAAATTGCTATTTTGAGGGCAGTCCCTATATGTAAACTAAACTAGGGGATCAAACGTCTAGTATATATAAAGGGCATTATGGAAAATAAATTCAATAAACATTACTTTGATAAAGTGATACAAACGCATCAAAAAAGGGTATTTATGACTGCTATGGCGATCGTAAAAAACATGACGGATGCAGATGATATCACTCAAAATGTCTTTGTCTCATTTATTGAATCCCATCATAAAATAAAGAATACGGAGCGTATTGAATCTTGGCTCATTCGCAATGCCTATCGAAAATCCTGTGACGTACTTCGTTGGAAAAAGGTAAGGCAATTCTTTTCGTTATCAAAAAGTAATAACGAAATTAGTGAAGACTCAAATAAATCGGAGAACAATGCATTATACGCGCAATTTAATCGTTGGAGCAATGCGCATTTAACTGAAAAAGAACGTATGAGTATGCACTTTAAAGATGCAGAAGGCATGACTTTTTCTGAAATTTCAAATTGCATGGACACAAGTGAATCATCTGTAAAAACACATTATTACCGCGCTCATAAAAAGGTCGCCCTGTGGGCAGATGCGCAGGAGAGTATATGATACAGCATAAACCTATTATTCACTCAAATGCGATTCAATTCGACTGGAAAGCACAACAAAATGGTATTTTCAAACGGCATGACAATAGAAAAAAACGAAAGAAAATCATTCGATCAATAATTGCAGCATTTATCTTATGTAATGCCATGCTAGGTAGTTATATATTCTATTCAGATAATGGAAGAGTGCAGGTATCACATTATGATGAAATAATATCCATGTCAGATTATTTTACAGATTTGGAATTCTCTGATGATCAGTCAATTCTAGATGAAAATGCATCCATGGATGAACTTGTTGAACTATTTTTTGAAACTCAAACAGAAAAGGAGATGTTATGAAGAACATCAGGAGAATCGTGTGTATAATCGCTGTAATGCTCTGTATAGGATCTGTATCAAATGCTTTAGCAAAACATGGCATGGGGCGAGGTCAGGGGTTGGCGGGGAAAAAACAATCTATTTTGCCTCGCGGTCAATGGTGGAATAATCCAGAACTCGCTCAGAAAGTGAATTTAAGCGATAAACAGTTAAATCAACTCCAACAGATATTTCGAAAAAATATGTCTGAGTCCATTCAGGTAAAAGGATCGATTGAATTGCTTCATTTTGATTTAAATAGTGCATTTTCAGAAGAAAAATTTGATAAAGCCCATGCGCAGAAATTGCTCAGTCAGCTGCTTGAAAAACAAATGAGTCAAAAGAAAATGCGCATGCATACCTTAATTGATATGAGAGCATTACTATCAAAGGATCAGTATATGACATTAAAGCAACACATGAGCCAACGCAAAAAAATGGGTTACAGACAAGGGGAAAAAAGTAGAAGATAACAATAACGGATCAATAACTGAAAAAATTTGTGGGTTGGCGTTTTATTTTTTTCTTGATATTTAACTTGTGATTTTTTATACGTCTAACATGGGTATTGGGAGATACTTAATATAAAGGGAAGTTCGTAAGAGCACTGTCAACCACTTGGAGAATATATGACAGTCCTCAACTTAAACGACTTACCAACCTTATCTCTAGACCTTACTGCAAATGCAACATGGCCATTATCTGTAGAAACTCCGATAGCACCAGATCAAAATTCCTCTCAGAAATCATCAGAATCAAAAACTTTATTATCAAGCTCATATGCGCAAACAGGGGCTCATGCTGGAATAACACTATTTGACATTATGCGGCTTGGTGTTAGAGCTGAACAAATCGCAATTAATTTACAACCATACCAGCAGAAAATCATACAAAATAGTACATTGACTTATAATTCATCGCTAAACGCATTTTTTTGGGGTGCTCAGGTCGGATTAAAAACACCCATGATAGAGTTATCAAGTCGCGCATATGTTGAGGTTTCAGGAACTATTTTCATACCAGCTGAATCTGATAAACAAGCTCCATTTAAAACAAACATTCGCCAAGAAAAAAATATTAATGTGCATGGTACTGAAATACAACCAGCTCATACAATTTTTTCAGAAAAGCAAAATCAGAAAACAGGCCATAGCGATATGTCACTGCCATATGTGGCAGATATTGGGGCGAGCATATTTTTTTCAGCAACAAATCGTTTTCTTGCGGGTATAAATATTGGATACCAATATGCACCCATGACTTGCCAGGTAAATGGCAATCCCTTGGACATCAATGATCATCGATTAATGATAAATATACTTGGGCGTGCAATTTTGTGGGAATAAGCGAAATATGCAAACAGGCACTTTATTCTATGGGGGAAAAGTGTCTAAATAGCTACTTTGCGAATCAGACATAATATACATTATCCGACGTTCAGTGTATTGTTCGATTTAGTCTGATGCTCACGTTTGGCATGTACACATCTACTGTCCGGCACAAAAGTCACCCGCGAAACAATTGCTGTCTGGTGAAGCAATCCAGTCCATTTTTTCTGGATTGCTTCGCTGACCTAAAGGCCATCTCGCAATGACGCCGTTTTGTTAACTGGGGTTGCCCAAAAACACCCATCTTGGGAATGATCCATGGATCGTAGTACATTAGATCACCCAAAATGATGTACCTATGAGTAACCAAATATCTCAGGAAGCTCACCCTCTAGATTTAATGTGATTACTTTCATCCCCTTAGATAGCGTCCCAGCACCAGCCACTAATTTACGTTCGTTATTATTATTGGCATAAGTGGGTATTAGATAGATAACACTAAGCAGTACACAGAATAATCGAATAACTGATAACATCACATGCTCCTTTATTATGGAATTAATCCTTATTGCTCTTTAATTTCTTGTATAAACTAGACTCACAGATGTCCAGTTTAGATGAAGCGATGGTTCTATTTTGCCCTGTAAGCATTAGGATATGATTGATATATTCCTTTTCAGCAAATTTAATCCAGTGCTTTAATGGTTTAATGTCATCCATATGCACAGGAAACTGGCTATAGGATTTTTCAAGTGCTGTGTCCGGTTGGTGATCCAGTGAAATATCACAATTAAATATCCACTTGGGAAGATCTGTCACGCCAATGGAATGATGATCCATTAATATCGTCAAACTATGGATTAAATTTTCCAATTCACGAACATTGCCTGGCCACGGATATTGTTTTAATGCATGCATTGCCGCAGAATTGATCGTCCATGGCAGATCAGGGGATTTTTTCTTAAAGAAATGGGCAATGAGAATATCCAAATCATCCATACGTTCTCGAAGCGGTGGTAATTGAAAATGAATCACACGCAGGCGATGGAGTAAATCCCTACGAAACAATTGCTTATCTATCATATTTTCTAAATGCTCATTGGTAGCTGAAATAATGCGCACATTTACTTTTCGTGGACTCAAACTGCCCAGACGATGCACTTCGCCCTCTTGAATAATGCGAAGTAATTTGGCTTGCAGTTCCGGTTTTAAGCTAGACACTTCATCTAAAAACAAGTCCCCGCGGTTTGCAATTTCAAATTTACCTGCCTTACTGCTGGTGGCACCTGTAAATGCCCCCTTCTCATACCCAAAAAGCTCGGCTTCAAGTAAATTTTCTGGAATGGCTGCACAGTTTATAGCCACAAAGGGACGATCATTTTGCTTTGCCATGCTATGCACGGCACGGGCAAATAGCTCTTTTCCAGTACCTGACTCCCCTTCAATTAAGACATGGGCTTTTTGATGTTTTTTGATTTTTTTCAGCATTAACAATGATTTTTGTAATTTCTTGCTTTGCCCAATAATAGGCATATTGTGAAATACTGAATTTCCATCGATCAATGCATGATTTACCGATTGAACATGTTGATAGTATTTTATTTTTCTTAAAATAATTTGCAATTCATCTGGATCAAAGGGTTTTACAAGATAATCAAATGCACCTTTTTCCATCGCAGTAAGCATTAATTTGGGATTTTTTTGACCAGACACGACGATAATTTCACTATATGGGGATATGCTTTTAAGTTGCTCCAAGTAATTTAAGCCACTTTCACTTCCTAAGCAAATATCAAGTAGGATAATATCATATGAATCTTCTTTTGTTTTTTTTAAGCCTGTTTTTATGCACTGCGCTGTATCCACTTGAAAAAGGCTTATCAGTTGGGCTTTAATGGAAAGTAAAAATGAACTATCGTCGTCGATGGCTAATAGTTTCATACAATGCCCTCTTTTCATATAGTGACAGTGAGATCGGATTAGATCTACTGAATAATTGATAGAATTGCTTTTTGTAAAATCAGCTGTGCGGATAGCCGGCTGGATTTTAATTTTTTATCACATTCAAATAGTACATGAAATATTTTTTGAATTTTTGTACTGGATAATGTATTTGCTTGCTTTGCATAGTTATGTACAAAAAATGGATGGACGCCTAAGTATTTCGCAAGTGCCGCCTTATCCGTCATGCGACCCATCACATCCTTGGCTTTTGCTAAAATTCGAAAATGCCTGGCAATCATGCTTAATACCATAATTGGCGAACCGCCATGATCCAAAATATTATTCAATAGTTGATTGCTTCGCACATGCGTGGCATTGCCAATGCTATCCGTAAGTTCAAACACCGTTCGCTGCGTTGTTTCAGACACTATTTTTTCAACATCTGCCATATCAATAATTTTCTTCTGCCCAATAAACAATAATACCCGCTCAATTGCTTGTGCAATTGTTCCTAAATCCGTGCCCATCATCTCTCCCATAAAGCGGGCAGCTTCCAAGGATATTTGCTTGCCACATTGCTTGATCTCCATATTGATCCAATCAGGAATTTTGTTTGGATAAAGGGGTTTACATTCTACAATTAAAGCCATACTTTTCATTTTTTGCATGAACTTTGATCGACCATCAATCTTTGTAGCTTTAATAATAAGCGTGCTATTGGGATTTGGATTTGATGCATAATCGATTAATTCATCTTGAAAGATACTGGATAGCTTGTCAGCATCCTGAAGCATGATCAAGGTATGCGGGCTAAATAGCGATATATTGTTTAATGAATCAATGACATGATTTGATTTAGTTTCTTTGGCTATAAAGTGCTGAAAATCCATTGCCTCATTTACAGCTGAGCCAGTGTTTTTTTTAATAACCTCTACTGAACGCTGAGCTAAATAACTCTCCTCGCCCACAATAATATATATGGAAGACACATTGTTATTTTTTATATTGCGCTGTAATCCTAAGAAATCAGTTTTTGGCATCACATATCCTAAATAACAATATTGACTAGCTTATTCGGTACTACAATGATTTTACGAATTGTCTTATCAGTGACGTACTTCTGTACTTTTCTCAATGCCAGGGCTTGTTTTTTAATATCTTCCTCTGACAAAGTCACTGGGATATCCATACGATCGCGTGTTTTTCCATTTATTTGAATAATCATCATTGCGGTGTCGCTTTTCAAATGCGCCATATCATATGAAGGCCACGGTTCATCGATCAACAGCGTTTGATGTCCCATTAATTGCCATAATTCTTCTGTAATATGCGGTGAGATGGGTGAAAGCAAAATAATCAATGTATTGATGGCCTCAGGGGTTAGTTTATCAATGCCTTGCGCAAACATAAAGTTCACATATTCCATGCTTGCTGCAATCGCTGTATTAAAATGAAAGCGGTTAAAATCATCAGTCATTTTTTTAATGGTTTTATGCTGCATGCGCATTAATTCTTTATTTTCTATTACCTCTGAATTAGTTGCAATGTGATCCAAATAAGCATGCGTCAAACGCCATACACGATTTAAAAATCGATAACATCCCTCAATGCCTGTATCACTCCACTCCATGTCTTTGACCGGTGGCGCTGCAAACAATAGAAACATTCGAGCCGTATCTGTTCCATATTTTTGGGTCATCTCATCGGGATCAACGACATTGCCTTTGGATTTACTCATTTTTGAACCATCTTTGCAGACCATGCCTTGAGTCATAAGGTTTTCAATGGGTTCATCAAAATCAACATATCCCAGCTCACGAAGCACTTTTGTAAAATATCGGCAATACAATAAATGACCGACGGCATGTTCAATACCACCGATATATTGATCAACAGGCGCCCAATAATTTACTTGCTCTTTATTTAATATGGTATCTGTTTCATTTGGACAGATATAGCGCAATAAATACCAGGACGACTCCACAAATGTATCCATGGTATCTGTTTCGCGCCGAGATTTCATGCCACATCTGGGACAAATTGCTTTCTTAAAATCATTGCATGTGGCAAGTGGTGAGCCACCTTGGCCGGTGAAAGTGACATCCTTTGGCAAAATAACAGGCAGCTCGCTTTCAGCCACAGGGACAATGCCACATTCATCACAATATACTACTGGAATGGGTGTTCCCCAATAGCGTTGTCTAGAAATACACCAATCCTTCAGGCGATATGTGATTGTTTTTTCACCATAACCCATGGATTCCAAGTGTTTTGTAATTTCAGGAATTGCATCTGTTGATTTCATTCCATCAAATTTTCCAGAGTGAATCAAAATGCCAGGATCATTCATTGCTTCTGTCATATTTGTAGGATCGAGCGTTTCTCCATCTTTCTGAATAACCACAGAAATTGGCAACTCATATTTTTTTGCAAATTCAAAGTCACGCTGATCATGGGCAGGAACGGACATAACAGCGCCCGTACCATATTCCATTAATACGAAATTTGCCACATAGATGGGCATGCGCTTTTTGCTTAGTGGATTAATACAATAGAGCCCTGTAAACGCCCCTTCTTTATCGTATTTTTCCTGCAATCTCGATTGATGATCGATTGCAGCGGACTTCTTGGCAAAGGCACTGACCTTTGTTTCAAACTGACTCCCCTTAATAAGATTCAAAATCTGTGAATGCTCACATCCCACGCACATAAAGGTCGAGCCATGAAGTGTATCCGGCCGTGTGGTAAATACACGGATTTTTTCATCATGATTTTCAATATCAAAATCAATATAAGTTCCCTCGCTGCGACCAATCCATTCCTTTTGCATTGTACGAACACGTTCTGGCCACCCTTGCAGCTTATTGTCAATATCATCCAATAATTCCTGAGCAAACTCAGTAATTCGAAAATACCATTGTGACATGGACTTCATTTCAACGCTTGCATCGCATCGCCAACAGCATCCATCAGACACTTGTTCATTGGCAAGTACTGTTTGGCAGGTATTACACCAATTTATTTTAGATGTTTTTTTATAGACCCACCCTTTTTTCATCATTTGTATAAAGATGAGCTGTTCCCATTTATAATAGTCTGGATCGCATGTGGCAAATTCACGACTCCAATCAATCGCCAAGCCCATTTTCTTCATTTGTATGCGCATGTGATCGATATTATCATAGGTCCATTTTGCGGGATGACCACCATGCTTAATTGCTGCATTTTCAGCAGGCATACCAAATGCGTCCCATCCCATAGGATGCATGACATTATATCCCTTCATTCGATTATAACGCGCAATAACATCGCCAATAGAGTAATTACGCACATGCCCCATATGAAGTTTTCCTGATGGATAGGGTAGCATTTCCAATACATAATATTTTTCTTTGTGAGTATGTTTAGGAATTGAAAAAATATGATTGTCTTCCCAATGCTTTTGCCATTTTTGTTCAATTGATGAGGGATCGTATGTTTTACTCATAATTTTTCCTTATGGGACTGTTCAAAAACGCTAATCTTCGCATTTTAAAAGAAATTACCAATGGTAAAATTAAATACCATCTTGTCTTCACCTGCACGGCGATTGATGGGAAGCCCCCATTCAAATCGAAGTGCGCCCATGGGTGACATCCATCGAATACCAAAACCATAATCCATGCGAAGATCCTTAAACGAATAATTCTCATTTTCAGCATATGCATTTCCCGCATCAAAAAAGATGACGCCGCGAAGCCCTGCTTTGTCATAGATGGGTGTTTCAATTTCAGCAATAAACAACATTAATTTATCACCACCATACACAAACTTATCGTCACGGCCTGCCGGTCCATTGGGTATACGCACGCTTGGGCCAATTGAATTTGGATTAAATCCACGCAATGAATATGGTCCTCCTGAAAAATATCGCTCAAATAGTGGAATGGTACTGTCATTTAAACTCTTAATATATCCTAGTTTTGAAAATTGTCGAAATACAAATCCAAATCCCATGGGAACATAAAGCATGTTCTTGGCATTTAAACGATAATAATCATTATCGCCACCCAGTTTTGTGCCAGACACTTCATTAGTAACAGATGAGAGCAATCCTTTTGTCGGAGAAACGCGGTTATTGCGATTATCCCATGATAAGGTCAGTGATAGTGCAGATGTAAGAGCATCCGTGTTTTGCTTGAAAATTTGTGGTACAATCAATGAAAAAGACGAGGCTTCTACGTCTTCTACATTATATGATAACGATGCACTTAAATAGTTTAAGAATCGTCGACCCAAAGTAATGCTACCACCAAAAGATTCTCGTTTAAATCCATCAAAATGGTAGAGAGATCGATATACTGATAATCCAGCCATAAAATTAGTATCCAAAAAGTATGGATCATTAAATGATAGCATGAACATTTGTCGGCGCTTGGATAACTCTGCGGATAATGAAGAGCTAATGCCTGTACCAAATGAATTTTGCATGCTCACAGATGCATTTAACATAAATTGATCGATCGATGAAAAGCCCACACCAATATTAAAATTACGCGTGGATTTTTCTGTGACTGTAATATCTATATTCACTGTATCATCACGACTGCCACGTGGGGTTGCAATATTTACATCTTCGAAATATCCCAATCGCATGAGATTTTCTTTGCTTTTTTGTAATGCGGCTTCACTAAAACGGTCACTCTCTACAATAGCTAATTCTCTGCGAATGACTTTATCGCGTGTTTTATCATTTCCAAATATATTGATTTTTTCAACTGTAATTTGATTGCCTTTGCTAATAGATATGTGAATATCCGCTGTTAATTTATTATCGTTGGGCACTGTATTGGGTATAATATTAGCAAATGCATATCCTTGATTGCCATACATTACCGTCAAATTCATGATGTCGCGACCCAATACAGAATGAGAATAAATATCGCCTGTCTTGCTTTCCAATGATTCGCGTAATTCCTGTGATGTTGTTAATACATCCCCAGTGAGTGTTACATTACCAAAACGATATTGGTTGCCTTCATGAATATGAAATATGACGAATAAAAAGCGTTTATCATTGGAAATGCTGAGCTTGGGAGGCTGGATTTTTGCTTTTAAATACCCATGATTTAAATAATGATAGTTGAGTATGGCTGTATCTATTTCTAGTTTGTTCTCATCATACTCACCGGATTTACTCATAAAAGAAAAAGGCCCTCTTTTTTTTGTTCGAATAATACTGCGAAGTTCATCATCGGAAAATACATGATTTCCAATAAATTGTATTTTTTGAACAAATGCTCGCCTATTTTCATCTATTTCAAATACCAATGTTGTATCGCCATTCGCTGCAGTTTCGAGGTAATAATCGATATCAGCCAAATAAAAGCGTTTTTGATCATAAAGCGCTTTTATATTGGCAATGGATGTCATTACTTTTTTTTCATTTAACACATGATATTTGCGTTGAGTGATTTCATCGCGCATATCCGATTCTTTTATCTTTTTGTTTCCATCAAATTCAATATGAGAAATGACAGGCTTTTCATCGACAATAAATTGTAACACAATTCCCTTTTTTTCAGAGATCGTGTTTACTTTAATATCTTGAAATTGGCCTAAGGAATAAATATCTTTAATTGCATCATTAACTTGTTTATCAACCAAGTAAAATCCCTCTTTAAATGGAATTTTATCCTGAATGCTTTTTAGAGGCACGCGTTCATTGCCAATAATTTCAATTTTATTGATGGTTATTAATTTAGTGGCATGGACAGTGGTTATTCCGATTAGTGAATAACATATAAAACATAGTAGTCCGATAATATTAAGTGTTCGTCTCATATATTTTCCTATGGAGGGATCCATTTTTAAGTTCATAAACAATAGGCAATGAATTGATCAACTCAGGATTATGAGTAACAATAATCATTGTTACCTGATATTGCTCTTGCCATTTTAACAAATAATTCCATACCTGCTTGCCAGTCTCGACATCCAAGTTCCCTGTTGGCTCATCCGCTAATAAAATCGGAGGTTGCATAATAGATGCCCGTGCAATCGCGACACGCTGTTGCTCACCACCTGATAATTTAGCGGGATAATAGGCCAGTCGCTTACCCAATCCCATATTGGTCAGTATTTTTTCCGCCTCAGTCCGTGCATTCAAACGATTTCCACCTGCAATTAAAAGCGGAAGCATTACATTCTCTGTAACAGTAAACTCCGGCAGCAAGTGATAAAATTGAAATACAAAACCAATATGCTGATTTCTAAACTGTGCTAACTTTTTTGCACTTAAATTAGCTAAATCCAGTCCGCACGCTCTTACACTACCTTGTGTTGGAAAATCAAGCCCCCCGAGAATATGCAGTAATGTGGACTTTCCTGCCCCAGAAGGCCCATAAATACCAATGAGCTGTCCTTTTTCAGCACGAAAATCAATATTTTCAAATATAGGTATTGATGTTGTTTTCTCATCAAATATTTTTGAAATACCACGTACAATCAACTCGGACACCATTACCTCGCTTGTTTAAGGCCTTCTATAATAGGTACCTTTGATAATCGTTTTGCAGCCACATGCGATGCCAAGTATCCAGTACTTAAGCAAATTGCCAGCACAAGGAAACATAGGCGAACTGAAATATCAATTGGTAAATGATCAATTAGGTACAATTCAGGATCTAGCGGAAATGGGTATTTATATTTGAGTAAAAAACATATGCCTAGTCCGATACAACTGCCTAAAAACAATCCCCAATACACCATTTGCATGCCAATGCGAGTAAATAATGAAATCAAATCTGTCCGAGATAGTCCAATAGCTTGTAAAATACTCATATGGTTTAGTCTATAAAGTAAGAGTAATGTTAATACTGTAATAACATTCAATGCAGATACACATACCATAATTCCCATGATGAGTAATGATAATTGCTGTTCCATTGTAATAGCTGCAAGTAAATCTTGGTTTAATTGTTGCCATGTCATGGTAACGTAATGAAGGTCTAAGCGTCTGTCCAAATAATCCGCAATATTGCGGGCTTTAAATGGATTATCCAGTTGAATTTCCATGCCGCTGATCGCTTGAGAAGGTATATTAAATAATGTTCGTACCGATTGAATGGGCATCATTGCAAATGCAGTATCATAGTCATGCATGCCTGTTGCAAATGTACCCACCACATGGCCTTTCACAAAAGTCATTTTTTGATCATGAAATTGCAAAATCCGTACTGTAGAGGGCTTGCCCAATGTATTAAACAATGTATTTCCTAGAAGAAGCGGCATTTTATGTTTATCCTGATTTTCATTTGGATCCACATCAAAAAAATGAATATTTAATGCAGTATTATGGAACCACATATCTTCAGGGATGCCTTTGATGATAATTCCGTTGATATGAGAATTCGCAATTATTAGTGTCTCACGGTATATAAACGGTGCCCTGTATTCTACCCCTTTTTGGGATATTGTTTCAAGCATATGCCATATAGTGTGAACCGTATCCGGCAACAACAATGCTAATACTGCTGGTCGAAAATAAGCCCAATGTTTTTGCTCTTCAATATTACCTCGAAGTGCAAAAGCCTGTTCATATTGCCAGAGCTTTAACCATTCATAGAACTCATCCAGTTGATGATAATACGGAAGTAACCATTGCCAATGTCTTGCAAATTTGGATTCAGACTCAGATTGGTATGCCATTTCATTTAGTGCATGATCAATGCGGTCACTATTGGGAATATCCATGCTATCCATAATAACGACATGGGAATTAAAATTTAAAAGTGCGCGAACATATTCGTTTTCAAATCCTTGCCCAACCGATGATGCCACAATCAAAGCCGCAATAGCCAATGCAATGCCTATTATACTAATGATTCGCATAATATTAATGGCTGCATTTGGATTTTTCGAATATCCAAGTTGCGTAGCCAACATTGCCATATTTGCGGATCTATTTCTTTTTTTGCGAATCATATGAATCATTATAATTACTCGTAGCGCAAAATTTGCGCTTCCCCTATGCGGTATGTATGAATGGCAGGGTAAAGTCCGGCAATGATCGCTATTGCAATTCCTATCAATGCACAAGCAATGGACCATGGCCAATGAATGGAAACAGGCAAGGCATCTAGATAATAGGATGAGGATAGCGGAATTTGTAAATACTGAAGCAGCATACAAACAAAAGTACCCAATGCAAACCCAAGCGATGCGCCTAATGCACCGATAATACTGGATATATACAAAAATAGTATGATTACTTTATATCGTGCCATACCAATGACTTTTAATAACCCAATATCAGTGCGTTTGACAGTAGCGATCAAGAGCATCACACCTGCTATACTGATTGATGCAATAATGAGCTGTAATATCATGATCGCAATCATTGCAATTCGCTCTAGTTCTAATGCTGCAAATAATTTGGCATTCTCTGATATCCATGTACTTGCATGCCATCCTGATGGTAATTTATCATTTAATAATATCGCCATTTGAGAGGCTTTATATGGATTTATAAGTCGAATTTGCCAATAGGCTCGCATTTGGTGGCCAAGCATTGATTTGGCTGCATTATATGGAACAAAAACAGCCTTTGAATCCAGTTGGAATATACCTGTTTTAAAATCAGCCACCACTGTTACAGGCGATTTCTTCGGTACAAAATCACCATGAGGACCAATGCGAGCAAGTGGTGCAATGATCGTCATTGTATTTAAATGAGCTGGAAAAATCCCTAGCTGAAATGCAATATCCTTACCAATAATGGCAGGTGTTTTTTCTATTTGATCAGGCAGAGAAAAATCAAATATGAGAGGGTGATTTTTACGAAGTTCATCAAATGAAATACCTATGACCTTTGCCCCCTGCTGGGTGGGCTGTCCAAGCGTATGACTTTGAATGATCACTTCACCTTCAATGCAAGGAGTCATTTGAGCCATTACATGATCAGGAAGGATTGATTTAATAGTTGAGGCATCCAATAAATCTGCATTTAAGGAGTCATGCATAATCGATATATGTGGACGAATTCCCATTAGCTTTTGAGCAACTTCATGATTGAATCCGCGCATAACTGACAGAATAATGATCAGCGATGCAGTTCCAATGGCAATGCTAAGTATTGCAAGAATAGTTAGTAGTGAGCTAAATCGACCCAATCGTCCAGATTGTAAATAGCGCCATGCCAACCAAGGTAAAAAAGGCATAAGCGCTTACCCTACTTTGTTATCGCGTTTTTTTAGTTGCGGAAATAAAATGACGTCGCGGATAGATGCTTGATTTGTTAGTAGCATTACCAATCGATCAACGCCAATACCTTCACCTGCGGTTGGTGGCATACCATGTTCCAATGCTTGGATATAATCTGAATCAAAATGCATGGCCTCTTCATCACCGCCATCACGTGCATCAACTTGTGCATGAAAGCGACTGGCTTGATCCTCAGGATCATTGAGCTCTGAAAATGCATTGGCAATTTCCCAACCATTAATAAACATTTCAAATCGATCAGTAACTGTTGGATCCTCGTTATTGCGTCTGGCTAGCGGCGATACATCTGTTGGATAATGCGTTATAAAGGTTGGCTGAATGAGCTTTGGCTCAACAATAATTTCAAATAATTCAGTTAATATGCAGTCTAAGCTCTGATCTTCACTAGCAAGTGTTTCGCCAATGCTTTTTGCATAAGCCAGTGCATTTTCCTTGGATAATAATATATCCGCAGGTGCATTGCCAATTTCAATTAATGAATCACGAAGACGAATTCGCCTATAGGGTGGAGCCATATTGATATCTGTTCCCTGATAATTAATCATATATTGATCAACTGTAGACTCAATAATATCTGGCCCTTGAGTGTCATGAAGGTGCTGCTCAATTTGTGCATGATCAATGACAACTCTATCAAAAACATGTGTAAGCATATTTTCCGTAAAATCCATCAAATTTTCAAATGTGGCATAGGCCTGATAGAATTCCATCATTGTAAACTCAGGATTATGCTTGATGGAAATACCTTCGTTTCGAAAGTTGCGGTTAATCTCAAATACGCGATCCAAACCGCCAACAATAAGTCGCTTTAAGTATAATTCCGGTGCAATTCGCAGATATAGATCCATATCCAATTTATTATGATGAGTAATAAATGGCTTTGCCGCTGCACCGCCTGGAATGGGATGCATCATGGGTGTTTCTACTTCTAAAAAATCATGTTGGATCATGAAATCACGCATGGCAGTAATGACTTGTGACCGCTTAACAAATGTATCTTTCACTTCATCATTAACAATTAAATCCACATACCGTTGGCGATATCTGGTTTCAATATCTGTTAACCCATGCCATTTCTCAGGTAATGGCCGATAGGATTTTGTTAAAAAATCCATCTTTCTGGCACTAATTGTCAGTTCATCTGTTTTTGTTCGAAATAAAGGGCCTAAAATTGCGATAATATCACCGACATCCATTTTTTTCTTATAGAGATCAAATATTTCATCGCCTATTTTATTTTTTTGAAAAAATATTTGAATACTACCGGAGACATCTTTAATCTTCAAAAATGCGGCTTTGCCAAAAAATCGAATGGCCATAATTCGGCCTGCAATTTGATATTCATCCATATGTTCTTCAAGTGCAGCTCTATCATAATCCTGATAAGTGGATAAAATATCGCCAACTTTATGTGTGGGTGCAATGCCATTGGTAAATGGATTCACACCAGCAGCTTTTAGCTCATTGGCTTTTTCTTTGCGAACTGCAATGTATTGATTTTCTTCCATATTTTGCGACATACTATCCCCTTTTGTATTTTTCATTCGATAATAAAATGTGGTTGAATAAGCGTGCCAATTTAAATGGATGGACATTTTTTAATGGGATTGCCCTCAAAACATCCATCTTCTGTGTTTCTTAGCTAACACTCGCAATCCTCACGTACTCGCATGGTCGCTCTGGTTTTCAACAGTCACTCAGATAGACATCCTCTGTTATTTACTTTTCATTTAATACAACGATGGCTTCCGTTTGTTCATTGGCTTGTAAATCCGTCATATAGTGCTTTGCGTCCCCGCGTGTTTGAAATCCACCAATACGGACACGGTACCATCGGCCACGATCAGGAATATCTACGATCATCATATAAGCAGGATATCCTTTTTCCTTCCAGTTTTCTATCGTTCGTGTGGCCTCCTGAATAGAGGGATAAGATCCCACTTGAACGGAGTACTTGGCATTATCCGGCGATTTCACACGAATGACAGTGGATGTGGATGCTCCTTTGTATTCCTTTGAATTGGCATCATTTTCAATGGTTTTTCGAGCATACGTATCCGTTAAATCCTTATCATAGGGATCATCGGTCGTTGTATGAGTATTTTGAGTTGAAGTTGAAATAGTATCATTATATATGGGCTGTGTATCATTTATATTCTTTTTCTGAATATCTTGCGGCTTGGCATCATTTAACATCTGACGAATGCGATCTTGAAGTGCAGGTGTTTTATTTTTTCTGATCATATCTTTTAGGGCATCTTGCGCTTCTGGATCCGCAGTTGTAAGTACTTTTACTTCATCACTATTATTTATTTCATTGCTTGCCAATTGATTAGTCTGATAACTGGATAAATGATCCAAGCCAAGTACGTCGCGGCCATATCTTGCGCCTAGATAAAATACGAAAAAAATCGTAAATACCTCTAAAATAAGAAGTGCAAAAAATTGCCCAAATGTAAACCGGCAAAAATAACTATCCCGTTCAGGATGCTGTTGCCGTGATCTCATATATTCAGGCACTTATTCCTCCTCGCGAGTCATATACTCCGGTGTACTTAAGCCCAGTATGCCTAATCCATTTTTTATCACAACCTGAATATTTTTCAAGAGATAGAGTTTTGAATCTGTTATTTTTTTATTATTTCCAATGACTTTATAACAACTGTTCCGTCGCCCTTGACTATAATACGATTGAAATAAACGTGTTAATTCCAATAAATAAAATGCAATACGATGTGGCTCCATATCATTGGCAGCTTTTGTAATAATTGATGGAAATGCGCCGCATGTTTTGGCAAGTGTAATTTCTTCTGGCAGTGTTAATAGCTCCATATCAATATTGCAACTATCATATATATGATTTTCCTCTTTTGCTTTTTTGAAAATACTACAAATGCGCGCATAGGCATATTGTATATAAAATACAGGATTATCCGACGTTTGCTGCTTTGCCAGATCCAAATCAAAATCCAATTGTGCATGATGCGAACGCATTAAGAAGAAATATCGACATACATCTTTTCCCACTTCATTTCGTACATCCGCCAATGTTTCATAGGTTGCAGATCGCGTGGACATAGATACGGGCTTTCCATCCTGGATTAAATTAACCAATTGAATAAGCACCGTATTTAATTGTGATTTATCCTTACCCAATGCTTGCACACAGGCTTCCATACGCTTCACATAGCCTGCATGGTCAGCCCCCCAAATATCAATAACTCTATCAAATCCTCGGTCATATTTTGTTTTATGATATGCAATATCCGCGCTAAAATAGGTCAGATCGCCATTGGCTTTTCGAAGCACGCGATCTTTGTCATCGCCAAAGGCCGTTGTATTAAACCACAAGGCCCCATCTTTTTCATATACATGACCATCGCGTTTTACTTGAAGTAATGCAGCATCGATGGCCGAGTCAGCATGAAGACTTTTTTCATGATAATAGACATCATGGGTAATACCGAGCTTAGCTAAGTCATCTTTAATCTGTTGAAGAATCGCCTTGGATGCAAAATCCAGGCAAAGTGCAATGGCACTTTCTTTATTCAATTCATTAAATGATTCTGTATGTATTGCCATAATTTCTTTTGCTAGATCAGTAATATAGTTCCCTTGATAACAGTCTTCTGGAAAATCAATGGATGTACCCAATTGCTCTAAAACTCGTAAATATACGGATTTGCCCAATGTGGTCATTTGATTGCCTGCATCATTGACATAATATTCTTTGCTTACATCATATCCTGCAAATGTCAGTAAGCTGGCAAGCGTATCACCGTATACAGCGCCTCGACCATGGCCAATATGAAGTGGCCCTGTGGGATTTGCACTTACAAATTCAATTTGTACTTTTTTGTCTTTGCTCAATACGCCTTGACCATAATGTTCTTGTTGATCATGGATATCGTGTAAAATTGCCAAATAGGCCTGTGGATTAATGAAAAAATTAATAAATCCAGGACCCGCAATTTCAATGTGATCAATCAATGTGCCTGGCTCTATTGTAGAGACAATGCAGTCTGCTAATTTTCGGGGCGGCATTTTCGCTTGTTTTGCAAATACCATCGCAATATTACATGAAATATCACCATGTGATACTTGTTTGGGGGCATTCAATTCAATTGCATTTATAGGTAGCTCTTGTGGCAAGTGGCCCGCATGCTGACATTTTGAAATTGCATGCTGAAGTATGTTCTTAAGTTGTGTATGTATGGTCATGGTTATCCTTTTAAATTGATGGGGTTGCACAAAAAAACAAGTCTATTGCTGACATTGCCCCAATTCAACGATTGATAGTTTATCTGGGTGAATATATGTATGCCCGACACGTTTGATATCATCTACAGTAACAGATTCAATGCTCTTTTTAAATTCAATCCAATAATTCCATGGATATCCCTTTTGCTTAAAGTCAGCAATGGTTGAGACTATTGTAAATGGATCCGTAATTTCTGATATTAGACTTCCCAGCATCGATTGTTTTGCGATCTCTAATTCACTGGCTGTAATATCAATGCCATTACTTATTTTTTTAATATGCTCAATTACTCGTTTTTTTGCTTTTTTTGCAGTTGCTGTTGATGTGCTATATCCAACAGTAAATAATCCATAATCAGTCCCCTGGCCAATGCCACCAGAAATACCATAAACATATCCCAGTGTGGTTCGGATATCATTCATTAATATACTGTGCATTCCACGTTGTCCCCAGACATAATTTAACATTTTTATTGCATACCAATCGGGGTTATGACGCTTAACACCTAAATGCCCGATGCGAACATGACATTGTGGAATATCTCGTTTAATATATTTGTTTTTTCGGCGCAATTTATAGCTTATTTTTTTTACTTTTGGGAAACTAACCGGACCCAATACAGCATGAGATGTCCATTTTTTTAGCTGAGCACGCATTTTTAAGGTATTAAAATTACCTGCAATGACAACGGTCATATTGCTGGGCTTATAGTAATGGGCATGATTTTTCTTCACATTATCAATGCCGATACTCTTAAGCTTTTTATCCGACGGTATTCGTGCCCATGGACTATTCTTGCCGTATATTGCTTGCGCATAATGAATGCCAATATATTGTTTAGGCTGATCCTTTATTCGGCGTATTGACTCGCGCAATTGCAATATTGCAAGCTTGACACGTTTATCTTCAAATCGAGGAGAAAAAATCATTTCCCAAAAAAGATCACCTGCACGAGTAAATTTCGATGATAATGAGTGAATTGTTGCGATAGCACTTTCTTTAGTGGCATAACTACTAATTCGTGCACCTAATTCATCAACTGCAATATCAAATTGACTGGGTGATAATGATTTTGTACCGGCACTTCGCATGGATGATGCCGTGATATTTGCCAAACCGAGTTTTTCTTTTGGATCAAAAATACTACCTGCCTTCAGAGAGACTTCCATGCTAATATATGGCAAGCTATGATCTTCTAATAGGATTAAGGATAATCCATTGTCCAATGTATGAAATTGAATATTAGGCAATGTTAGCGTTGGGATAGTATTTTTTTCAAACTGGCTAAAATAATCATTGGCCGATGCAGGCATTGTGATTGCTTGAAAAATCATGGCAATGGATGCACATAGGCATAAACATAATCTCATTTTCCCTCCAATGCATTTGCTTGTTGCTTGACAGTAATTGCTAAATCCTTGGTAATATATCGCTTGATTGCATGTGTAATATCCGTAGATGATATACGTGCCAGTTCATTGGGATAGTCTTGCAATAATCGCCAGTCAGAAGAAATAGCCTGAACCTCTGCCAATGTTTTTGCTAAATCCATATTATCCATTAATCCAAATACAAAATAGGTGCTGATTGCATTCTGCACTTTTTGTAATTCTCTTTTACTTACACCATGTTCCACGATATCGTTGATTGTTTTTTGAACTTCATAAATAACATCATCTTGATTGGCAGAATTAAGCGTATCTATTTGAATTATAAATAGATTGTCTTGCCGTTCTCCTGGTGTACCACTAAAACAATACACCTGTGATGCCATGCGTTTTTTATATACCAGATGCTCTTTTAATCGACTGGACCTGGATCCGCATAGTAAATGAGCGAGGACATCCACTGCATAGCTATCTTTACTTGGAAATGTGGGTTTATGATAAGCTATCAGAATCTTAGACGATGCATCCAATGACATATTGATGCTCTGCCCATAGCGTGCAATTGTTGGCATTGGTTCAGGAATCGGTCGTTTGGATGTGGGTAATTTTCCAAATACTGATTTAATCAATTTCTTTGCTTGCTTGATATCAAATTCACCCACCAATGTACCTACCATATTATTGGGCACATAATAGGTGGTATGATATTTTCTAGCATCTGCGATTGTTAAATTATTAATATCATTCATAAATCCAATGGTCGACCATTTATACGGCCCACTCACATAGGCCGCATCAAATAAGCGCTCATATAGTTGTGCGGCAGGTTGGCTTTCCATGCGATCACGACGCTCATTAGCCACCACATCCCGTTCCAAATAAAATTGACGAAATGTAGGTGCAGTAATTAATTCTGCCATTAGATGCATCCATAGTGTTAAACGATCGGATGGTACGCTAGCATGGTAGTAAGTAATGTCCTTGCTGGTAGCCGCATTTTCATCAAAACCGCCATTTCGATTGAGTATGATGTCAAACTCATTCTTTATCTGATAGGTGGCGGCTTTCTTTTGGAGTTGTGATATTTGGTCCCATAGTTGCTTGCTTTTATTTGAATTGGAGATTTCGTACTGTTCTATGTTTTCAGCTTGCCTGGCTAGTAATTCAATTTCATTTAAAATAGGTTTTTCCTTATTAAAATCAATTGATCCCAATCGATGAGATCCTTTAAACGCCATATGTTCAAATAAATGCGCAATGCCTGTCTTTCCTTTTTTTTCATCAATGCCACCCGCTTTTACAGTAATTACTCCGCTAAATACAGGCACTCCCTTTCGGGGAACAAGCAGCCATATCATTCCATTGGACAGGGTTATTTTTTTCACATTAGAAAGCATTTTTTTTGCAAAAACATGCGGTGATATCAGGCTAACAAGTAAAAAGCCTATAAAGCAGATAAACACATTTTTCCATTTATATTTCATCAGGTTAGCCATAACTCCTCATCTCATTCCTAGAATAAAAACTATTATTTAAATTATTACTCTTTTATACCTAATTACTGAGATTTCTTAGTAAAACAAAAGTTTTCTTTGCAATAGAATTAAAAAGTTGATTATACTTACTTATTATTGATCTGTGGTGGTAGCAGATCAGTAATTAAAGCTCAAGCAAAAGCAAGGTTGTTTCCAATATAAAACCGGGGGGTGAAATGGACTTAACCTTAAAAGCACTATGTATGGAAATACTCAATGGCGATGTGGATGGCGATCGTTTTTCATCATTGCTTATTGAAACAGGTATTAATATTGATAGTTATGAATGGGATGTGGCAAATAAACTTCTTGAAAAAGGAGAAGAAATAAATGCCTTAAAGAAAATGTATGGGCATACCGTGCAATAAGAAATTATTTAAAAACATTCCATCACTTGAATATCTGTAATAATGTCGAATGATATGTATTGCAGATAGGTATTTTTTAACACGGCTCAACTTTGCAATTCGTTTCAACATCCATTTAATATCCATTGTATTTTTCATGTAAACCAATGGTATGATATGCCAATTTTGCAATCATGAAATCATAGGCATGATAATTTTGTATGGGTGCCAATTCCACAATATCCATCCCTACTACATTTTTGTTTAAGAAAATTGCATGTAATGATTTCATTACTTGATGCCAACTCAAACCACCCGGTTCTGGAGTTCCTGTTGCAGGTAAAATTGAACTACAAAATGCATCGACATCAAATGTGATAAATACATTTTCTGTTTGTATGGACTTAATCATTCGATCAATCCAATGAAAATCACTATCGAGTTCATGCGCAAAAAATACAGGCCAGCATGCCTGATTAATTTTTCTTGCTTCATCAATCGATAAACTTCGAGTCCCAATTTGAACTGCAGGTAATGTCTCGCGCACTCTCGCCATTGCACAGGCATGGCTCATGGGTTCTCCCTCATAGGAATCGCGAAGATCGGCATGTGCATCAAATTGAACCACTGTTAAGTCTGTATAGTGGGACTCAAAGGCATTGGCTATCGCTGGAGTAATGGAATGTTCTCCCCCAAGCGCGCACACATATTTCTGATCGGTTAATAATTGATTTATCTGATTAGCAATAGGAGCCTTTATATCATTTGGTACTAGATGATTGATTTGCAGAGGTGGCAATGTATGAATGCCTGCTTTGTAGGCCTCACTGTCTAGCATTACATCGTAAAGTTCTACTTGTGTTGACGCTTCAACAATAGCTTGTGGGCCATATTGTGTTCCACGTCCATAGCTAACAGTTCGTTCATAAGGAATGGGCAATATTACATAATTGGAATTGGCATAACTGGAAAATGCATCGTCTAGACCAAGAAAGTTCATGGAATCTCCTGCTATTTTGAGGGCACTTCCCCTATGGAATTAAAATTGCCCCTGCCACAACCGTTGTCCACAATCCCTTTTTATCACCTGCTGCGGATTGTGTGGCATTTAATGTGCTGACAATTTCACCTGAGATTGTCCATGTGCCTTTGCGATCATTCCATGATTTATCTGGATCAAATGGCACACCTAATACAGTTGCCAGCATTTCTGCAGCCAAGTCTTCCGCATAATCACCTGCTACCTGTTCATTTTGCCCAAATGAATGATGTTCGGATAAATAGCCATGGGATTCTTCATTCTTTGGAATAGACAATCCCACAGATGCAGCCAACAAACGATTGGCTTCATTTGTTGCCGTATCTGATAATACGCAATACACAATTTGCCCAGGATGTAATTCCTTAAGTCCTTCACTGCGAGGAACTACTTTGCATTTTGGTGGAAAAATACTCGATACGCGCACTAAATTAAAATGTGCAATCTTAGCCTGTCTGAGAGCCATTTCAAAACTTTGTAGTTTTTCTCGATGCCGGCCAACACCTTTGGTTAAAAATATTTTTCGTGGCACAAACATAGTTGCCCTCCTCTATAATAATAATTTTCATATTAATTATGGTTGCTTATTAAAACAGAAATACCATGCTCATGTCAATTTCATTTGAAGGTATGGAATCATTTATATTTTCATTGTCGGAACTGCGCTGTCACATGCGACTAGAACTTAGAACCTCCTATTCCGAGGGCAATTCAATTATAATTAATCACACAATGTTGTTGTATGATTTCGGATCATTTGATTGTCGATTTCAAACCATTTGTCGCATAGGCGAAGCGCATAATTTGCACATTTTCCGATACAATTCTTACATTTTACATCATCACCAATGGAATGCCTATTTGATGTTGAAAACCGAGATAAAACATCCTTGTATTCCATAATGCAATGCCCCTGGCAATCATTGGAAGTCTTGCATGATTGCCCAGCATCAGAAAATAGAAGATCACAATAGCGTGGATAACTGGGCAGACACATACCATAGCATCTATATTGCCCCTTTAATCGTGTACATTCTTTTTTAAACTGCTCATCTTTCTCAAAATTAAAATGGCCTGTTTGAGTAACACCGATTTTACATGACCAACCAGTATCTGTTTGTAAACATAAGTTCTTATCTGGCAATGCAGGCAATGTAATTTGAATAGAGGGTTTCTTCTTTTTTAAAGCAGAATAACCGTTTGTCGTATTGCATGCAGTTCCCAGTAGCAATAATATACTGATACATATTATGGGATTATTCAAAAACGCCCATTTCGAGGGTAGTTCCATCATGAATTTCATACAAACTCTCCCGTTATTTATGTGACCTGTTCTTATATTAATTAAACGTATTCATACCTTGTTTATTAGAAAAAATCACTATTTATCAAAACATGCGCCCGAATAGTCATTGAAAAAAGAACAGTATTACTTTATTTCATAAAGTATGACACATAATTTATCATTATATATAAAAAAAATCAGCATCTTTACATTATTTCTAATTCTTTTTTCATGTACCAGTAGCCCATCAAATAAATTAGCATCTACTGACTCAGAAAATAGTTCAGAAGAAAGCATTATATTTCCTGATGGATTTATTCATAGCCTTGGGCCTAAGTTAGTTATTGGAAATAATACAGATCCAATTTATCTCCGTGGTATTAATATGGGCACCCATGTATTTAATAAGCAGCTAGACAATGCGTTTTTTTCTCAATCTGATTATAAAAGAGTCTCTGACCTGGGCATGAACGCAATTCGCTTGCATCTCAATTACCATCATTTTTTTACAGAGTCTGGTTTTGATGAAAATGGATTTACCTGGTTAGATCAACAACTATCTTGGGCAAAATCACAAAATATCTATATAATATTAGCCCTCATGGTCTGGCCAGGCGGCCCGCAACTTCATGATGCTCAACTTAGAAATGATCAATTTTGGACAAGTGTTGCGGATCAAGATCAATTGATTCAATTATGGACAGAAATTGCAAAACGATACAATGCTCATAAACACATTGCAGGGTATGATATCATCAATGAACCCCTTCCACCAACAATCGCTCAGGGCAAATATATGTTGAATCAAATTATTGATGCGATTCGCAAATTTGATACGAATCATCTATTAATTATTCAAGCCCTCAGTGCCACAAGCAATGATAATAGCAATGCATATGATCCTGCACAGATGTATGTATTAATGGATGATTCCAATGTCATGTATGATTTTCATCATTATGCCCCGATTGCATTTACTCATCAAAATTTTGAAGCACATGGGTATTCGGATGCAGGGCCTTATCCAGACACGACGACAATAATATACCCTAGAGACATGCGCTCAAAGTCATCCTTTGATACAACTATCCAACTCACAGCATTGGATAATGAGTGGTCCTATCATGAAAGTTCATCTATCACTATAAAGGACTCTGACATCATTGCAGTTCGCCCCGCATTTTTATGCAACTCCCTATCGGGTAATATTTATTTGGATGATTATACTATTTCAGAAATAACCGCAGATACGCATACTACAATAGTTCGTATGCAAAGCAGTTCTAGTAATGATGCATCATGGCAATTTTGGAATGAAACAATGCAGCGCACAGAAACAATAATGCCACATCAACAATATGGGCATGGCAATGATGACAATCGCTCATTTATGTTACATTCGTCTTCTTCAAACCATATATGGGGAGCACCCATCAATATTACATCCGGTCATTCCTATCAAATCAGTGCATGGATCAAAGGTGAGAATATCACTGATGCACAGGAATGCCAACTTCAGCTTTTAGCAGAATATAGCCCCAGTGCTACCAAGGCGCTTCCTTTATCCGACGCATATGTTGATCATATGATTTCACATTGGTCTGAATTTGGGCGTACCAATAATGTCCCCATCCATATCGGGGAATTTGGTATATTGTCTGACTCTACAATGAATGCCAATAAAGGTGGGCTTGAGTGGATTAAAGATAGCATGACAAGCATGCAAGGCTATAACCTACACTATAGTTTTTATGGGTATGCCCATTTAAATTTCTTTGCGGATAATTCACCAAACACCCAACTCATTAATTTACTAAAATTAATGCATGCCGATCAATAATGGGATTGCCTTCGTAATAGGTGTTTTAGAAAGTACTCAAAAATGCCCAGATTTTAGATGGACAGCGACTATTATATTTTTGCTGTCTGTAATGCATTAGTGCTGTGACACCTTGGCTGATATGTCATCACAGCACTAAACAGCAAATCCAGTACACCTGTCATGCTCCTAGTGCTTGTACCTAGCATCTAAGTCATACAGCAATGACAGACAACTACAGTAATGCCTGGCACCCAGAGCCCGAAGGTTCTTAGGCTTAGCCGCTACCTCATATTTCATTCAATCACACTAATCTCAAATATATCGCTCACACTCATAATACCATCACTCGCTGTTACTATAATTTCGAGAGGAAAAAGAGATGGATTAATATCTCTTGGTACAGATCCTTTAATATAACCGCCATCACTGATTATGACACCCTCTGGCAACCCTTCAGCGTCATATGTAAGTGGCGCATTCTTAGGATGACTAAAGTAAGTCGCCACATTTACGCTGATATATTTTCCCAGTGCTATCTTCATATCTGGTAAAGATTCTATCAATTCAGGGACAATGGCACCTTCCTTGACAACGGTCATCATAAATTGAGTACTTATACTGTGTAGTCCATTATAGGCTGTAATTGTTATTTCATATGGAAAACTTGCAATGCTTTCTTTTGATACAACCCCCTTGATTCCGCCAGCATCACTTACAGCTAGACCCTCTGGTAATCCATCTATTGTGTAATCCAAACGCCAACCTTGCGGATGTATAAAATTATCTGCAAAACTAAAACGATAATCTTCTCCTGCAAATACAGTTTGATCAACGATTGAAAACACTAATTCCGGAATATCATCGCTATACACTTTTAAATAAAAATACATTCCTGAACTTTCAAAACCATCATTGGCTGTAACTATTACAAGATAATCCCTTTCTTTTATAGAATCTGCTGTTGGTATACCTGAAATAATCCCTGTCAATTCATCAATCTGAAGTCCTTCTGGTAAATATTGTGCACTAAATGTCAGTTCATCATCTTCCTCATCTGTAAAATGAGTGGATATATCCAACTCAAACATTTCACCTTCATACGCTTTTTGACGTGGAATAAAATGTCCCTCAGGTTCATGGTTGAGCTCTAAATAATGAAACAATGTTTTAGAAAGTGTTGCGCGAGTCATAAATTGAAACCCATAACTCACATCAGATGGATTAAACATATTCTCAAAATCGATCAATGCATTGAGTTCATACGCCACATTGAACGTATTGCTTTCAATTCCATATGGATTTTGAAGATTTCCATAATCGGGGCCTTGATATCCATCATTTAATTCATCGAAATCAATTCTATCACTGTCACTTCGTTGTTTTTTTGCTAACTCTGCATCTTTAAGAATTTCTCTCATTCGTCGCGTAAGACCTATATCGCATTGATTTTCATCAACAATAAATGTTTCTATCGCATATGAAAGTAGAGGAAATTCTGGACAAATAATTCCTTCAAAGAACTCTGCATCTTCTCTCACACCCAAGACACTTAAAAGAATATATATTTCTTCCTCAAAAGAAACAGTCGCATCAGGATTAAAACTGTCACCCATATCATCAATTTTCCAAAAATGATTATCAATAATATAACACATTTCAGGTGCAAAACGATGTCCGTCTATATCATTAAATGTTGAACAAAGATTTTGACTTGTTCCACACCCATAGTTATCGGACTCCTCATTTTCATTCGTATCTGCGCAACGATCCGAACTATTTTGAACACCGTCATCATCTGTATCGGTATCGCTTGGATCAGTATTTGCAAGAAATTCATCAAGATTGCTAATACCGTCACCGTCTAAGTCCTCGGCTGCATCTGCGGCATCCAATGGATTTAATCCTGCAGCCACTTCCCAATCATCGGGCAAACTATCGCCGTCATCATCTAAGTCCGCATTATTGCCAATACCATCGCCGTCCGTATCCAGCGTTTCAGTTGGATCGAGCGGAAAACCATCCTCAACATCAGCTACACCATCATTGTCATCATCAAAATCCGCATTATTTCCAATGCCATCGCCGTCCGTATCAATACTCTCCGTTGCATCGAGTGAAAAGGCATCCTCAACATCAGGTACACCATCATTGTCATCGTCTAAGTCCGCATTATTGCCAATGCCATCGCCGTCCGTATCCATACTCTCCGTTGCATCGAGTGAAAAGGCATCCTCAACATCAGGTACACCATCAT
>CAYZSU010000018.1:35613-35972 GCA_964480565.1 uncultured Myxococcales bacterium
ATCGTCTAAGTCCGCATTATTGCCAATGCCATCGCCGTCCGTATCCATACTCTCCATTGCATCGAGTGGAAAGGCGTCGTCTTCATTTAGCACACCATCACGGTCTTCATCTGTATCAATATATTGAACAACTAGATGAGAAACTTGGAGCTCACCCGCTGTATCAGAGTGAAAGACTAGAGGCACTGAAATCATATCTTCCATAGATTGATCACTTGCCAGAAAGTCATTGATATCAAGCGCAAAATTATCAGTAATGGCTTCAACTCGATACTCACCAATATGTGCCCATGCATCTGAATCATTACCAAAAACATTCATAGTGGGATTAGTAGGATAGACCAAATCACCGTCATTGC
>CAYZSU010000019.1:0-35443 GCA_964480565.1 uncultured Myxococcales bacterium
TAATAGAGGTTAGGCAATCTGGACATTTTTGAACAACCCCACCAATTGCTATTTTTCACCAGTCCCATTATAAAAAAACGACTATTTATGAGGTTTTTAATTGATGTCAAAGTCTTGATCAACTTGCCCATTTTCTTTCACAAGCAAACAAATCGTCACATCGCTAAACAGAAAATTTAATGAGATCACATATTAGGAGTATGGTACTGAATTGAATTTGCTGACCAGCTTGCAAAAATAGGCGTTCCCAAGGGACTCCCTGAAATATACTCAAATCAATATTCATCCCAGTGCCAGGCACGAAAAAAATACCTCAAAAAATGCCCCTGCATTGGCAGAGGCATTATATGTTTTTACTTTCTGTAAAATGACTATCTATTTTGCATTATTTTTTGACAGGCATGTTTTTTTTATCCGTAGATGGGGATGTATTTTTTTCTACTTTATCCGTAGCGACACTCGCCCCAATACCATAATGCTCAAAAATTGATTTTTCTAGACGAGCCAACATCGCTAAATTTTCTTTTAAGTATATTTTTGCATTTTCACGACCCTGACCAATGCGCTCTTCACCACAGGAATACCATGCCCCACTTTTATCTACAAAACCTAGATTGGTTGCAATATCTAATATATCCCCTTCCTTAGATACGCCTTCACCGTACATAATATCAAATTCCGCTGTTTTAAATGGTGGCGCGACTTTATTTTTAACTACCTTTACACGTGTACGGGATCCAACCATCTCCTCACCCTTTTTAATTGCTGCAATACGACGAATATCCAGTCGTACAGAGGAGTAGAACTTCAACGCATTTCCACCTGTCGTTGTTTCCGGATTCCCAAACATCACACCGATTTTCATACGAATTTGATTGATAAACACAACCATTGTCCGAGATTTATTAATTGTAGCTGTTAGCTTACGCAGCGCCTGACTCATAAGCCTTGCCTGTGCACCCATTTGGTGATCACCCATATCGCCATCTAACTCTGCGCGAGGAACAAGTGCAGCCACAGAGTCTATGACCAATATACCCACTGCGCCAGATCTCACCAATGTATCTGCAATTTCTAATGCTTGCTCACCGCTATCTGGCTGACTAATCAATAAATCCTCTGTACGCACGCCCAATTTACGCGCATACTCAATATCCAATGCATGCTCTGCATCCACATATGCAGCCACATGCCCTTTGGCTTGCGCAGAAGCAACCACTTGAAGCGCCATTGTAGTTTTACCGGATGATTCTGGGCCATAGATTTCAACCACACGACCGCGTGGAAGGCCACCAATACCTAAAGCAATATCCAATGATAATGATCCAGTTGAAAAAGTTTCAATACCAGAGAAAAGGTTTTCTTCCTTTCCCAGACGCATAATGGCCCCTTTTCCAAACTGTTTTTCTATACTTGCGACTGCGAGACCGATGGCTTTCTCTCGCTGATCTTGCCCTGAAACTTGCATATTCATCTATTATCTCCTTTATATATTTTTTTATTTTCCTAATTGAAATCGATTTAACTCCGTATACCTAGGTTCCTGTTCATCTAAATGGATTTGGTATAATACCAACTCATTAACGAGAACTGAACCATAGTCGCGTTCGCTCAATTTTTCAACCAATTGCATTAATGTGTTCGGATCTTTGAACTTTGACTTTGCGCGACCCAATGTTAAATGTAGGCGAAATTGGCGAGGATCATACTTAAATCCAAAGGCTTCAAAGGCCTCCTCTAACTTCGCATGCAAGCTCATCACCGCTTCTGTATCTCCCTGAAGCCCTGACCATAAAATTTTAGGATATCGCCAATTTGGAAAAACACCAATTCCTTGTCCAAACAGTGTAAATGGTTTTTGATGCCGTACTTCGCGCTGAATTGTATCTGACACCTTACCAGACAATAGTGATTCATCGACATTATCAAAAAATCGGAGAGTGCAATGCATTGATGATGGAGGTACCCAATGAATGCAATCTACTTTCGTAGATAATAAGGTGGCCATAGAGTGCAAATTCTTACGCATCTCCTTAGATACCTCAAATGCCAAAAATGATTTAATCTTCATTCTCACCTCAATTATTTCTCATTATTACCGTTCACTTTTCAAGTATATGTTGTCGTTTATTTTTCTTTACATACACACTGATCAAAACCAACTAATAAATACTGCCGCACGATATCCAGTGCGGTTGCAACAACTATACGTTTAAACTGAATTCTATTTTGAATAAAACAATATGAAAACGCATGAACTCCCTCTGCAGTACAAATCCCAATAAATACGGTTCCAATAGGTTTTTCAGAGCATCCCCCACCAGGGCCCGCAATACCTGTAATGGATATTCCAATATCCGACCCACTGTTGCGATAGACCCCTTGAGCCATTGCAATTGCAGTTTCCATAGATACCGCGCCATGAACACGAAGCGTATCTTCCCTAACACCCAAAAGTTTTTGCTTGGATTGATTGCTATAAGTAACCACTGCACTATTAAAATAATCGCTTGCGCCTGGAACATTGGTAATTGTATCTGCCATTAATCCACCTGTACATGACTCTGCAACAGAAATTGACTTGCCTTCTTTATTGAGCAGATCTCCCACTACTTGTGCAAGTTCACATCCAATAACTTCCACATTATTTTTTTTATTTTTTATGAACATAGTGATAGTGATTGCACTCAATTATAATTTTTTTTGAGCGACTAATAGTATTACTTTAAGAAGAAACAGAGTAAATCTAAATATACAACACAAAATATATAATACCTGTTAATATAATATTTGCATATACACCTGCTAATAAATCATCCAAAACAATGCCAATGCCACCTTTGATTTTTTCATCAATCTGACGAATTGGAAATGGTTTCACAATATCGAAGAATCGAAATAATATAAAACCAGTAACAATAATCCATGCCTTGGGCGGATGAAAACTAAGTGCCACCCACAAACCAACAATCTCATCGATTACAACATGTGACGGATCGCTTGTCTGATAAATTGATATGGCGTGATCAGACACCCAAATGGCAATTGCAATCCATGTTATTAATGTAACCACCCATGGTAATGTGGATAAATTTCCCAACCATATAAACAAAATAGCAGCCAACAGACTACCCCAAGTACCTGGTGCTGCAGGTAAGTGCCCCGTATAACATCCCGAGGCAATAATTTTATAAAATAGACGCATAGTGTGCGTGAACTAACACTGTGAAAAAAAAAATTCAATGGAATTTGTAATAAGGGGGTTGTTTTAAAAAACTGTACCTGAATTGGGTTTGCTGGACAACGCCTCAGATGAACGTTTGATAGCACTCCCTTTATGCAAAGGCACCCACATAAGGCAATGATCGGTAAAGACCATTGGTATCTAATCCATACCCAATCACAAATCGATCAGGCACTTCAAAACCCAAGTAATCGATCAATTTACGAGAATCTGTATGCATTTCTTTATATAGTAAACTCACGACATTTAATGACTTGGCTTGTTTATTTTCCAAGTAGTTTAATAAATACCGTAATGTCCGACCAGAATCCACAATGTCTTCAATCAATAATACATGTTTTCCTTCAATAGACTGTGTTAAATCAAACTCCATACGCACAGACCCAGTACTACGATCATTTTTATAGCTAGATACACGCATAAAATCACAGCTTAATGGACGCTTAATCGCACGGATTAAATCTGCCATAAACATAAAGGACCCTTTTAATACGCCAATCACTACTAAATCGCCATCCGGTATATCGACATCAATATCGGCACCTAGTTCAGCAATACGTTTTGAAATCTGCTCAGATGAAATCAAAATATCCACAGGTTTTGAATCAATTATAGTAGTCATACACACACCTATTCCTTTATGATTGTAATTGTTGAATTTGTTTACACAACTCATGCATTGCATGTTTTTGATCATCTGCCGCATAAATACCACGACCGACAATTGCATGAAAATCCGCATTGCTTGCCGTCGCAGTTGTCGCAATGGATCCACCTTGTGCTAAAAACCCTGGCGAGAAGAACCTAGGGCGCTCAACATATGGGGCAATTAACTCAAATATACTTGCAACGGCTTCCGGATTATTGCCTGGCACCACATAATCAGTAACACCCATTTTTGCAGCATTCGTATACATCTCAGCAATAGCATCATCTGCTAAGTAACCGCCCTGGCTACGGATATATGCCGCATGTGTCATACGACCACCGACAATAACATGTAAGTCACAATCCCTTGCGGCTTGAATCCAAGATTCTTGGGTCCTAGGACCTGCCTGGGGGAAAAAAATCACAGAATCAATGCCTGCATCCTTGCATGTTCGACAAAATGCATGACCTGTTTCAGGGATATCCGTACCTGCTTTTTGATGGTCATAAATAATAGGCTTATCCGTATATTTACGAATCATAGCAACGGCTTGTGGCAAACCAATACTTAAGCCCAATACAAATCCAAGTTTATAGGCGCTCACCTCTGGAAACATATGAGTATTGGCGATTAAAACATCAAAATCATTTGCACTAACATCACATGCAGGAATAATGCTATATGGCATTTTTATATGCATATTTACCTCAATTTTCTTTTTATATTATGCGAATTTATTCATCTAAATGCATAGGCATCACACCATATTTATCAAACTCTTCTTCAATGGCTTTCTGAATATCATGACCAGGTTGCTTCTGCTGACATGCAATTGGCAAAAAATCATGTGCATGGCTCAAACACATATATGGCACGCCTTTGGATTCAATATATTCTTGAACACTTTGGCCATCATCGCGTATTTCATTGCGATTAGTTAATCCGATCGCGGCCATCACGGAAACATTTAAACTAGCAAGCTGATCTAGCGTTTGCCCCAAAGACAAACCGGTTGTCGTCACATCCTCTAATACAATGATATTTCCTTCAGGTGCACCCACAAAGAAGCGATCTTTCGGATCGCCATGCGGTTTGGGCTTTGCACGGCCCATAGGCAATGAATACTTGCCAAGCATATAATCATCCTGCAATTTTGCCCACTCATGCGAACATAATACGCCCAACTTTGTGGCACCTTCTGGAACACCATAGAATGCATCTGGAGTTAATTGATGCTCATGCACATAGGCAATCACAAATTGAATCAATCGATTCATCAAATACGCATCACCACTGATAGTGCGCCAGTTGACATACCAATTAGACATTCGGCCTGATTTTAATTGAATCGGATGTTTGAAAAAACCAACAATGCGATATTCGATTAAAAAGTCAATAAACGCATTTTGTTGAAAACAGCTCATATTGTGCCCGGGGCCGGAATCGAACCGGCACGAGAAGTGAATCTCAAGGGATTTTAAGTCCCTGGCGTCTACCAATTCCGCCACCCGGGCAAACGCAACTATTACTCTAACTTGAGGCGGCGATCGGAATCGAACCGATACCTAACGGTTTTGCAAACCGCTCCCTTAACCATTTGGGTACGCCGCCAAAATGTTGAACATCGCTATCATAGGCAAAAAAGGGAGTCAAGTTGGAATCAGTTTTTTTAAACTTTATCTATTTTTATGGGCGTTTCGTCGCCCCACCACCACCGGCAAAAGCCGTTGGAACTTTCCCCATCTCGCTTACTTTGCAAGCTGGTTAGATTCCACTGGCTTGCGTGTGGGAATCTATATATGAAAATTGATAAGACTCCCATGTATTAGTTTCGGTGCCAGGCACTGAATAGTATCATATAATTCAAGTAGTTACAAAATTTTACATTTTAGCATCCCAGTGCCTGGCACCGGATAATGGAACTGGTGAAAAATAGACAATTCGTGGGGTTGTTCAAAAATGCCCAGGCTCTAGGCGTCCGCAAACCTGTAACAGAAGGGTACATGCAAGTACGTGAGGACCCACGGGTGTAACGGAAAACACCGAAGATGGGCGTTTTTTAGGCAAACCCATAATCAGTAAGATTGTTCAAGAAATATTCAAATTCTAGCTACTTCGCAAAACCGCTGGATACCGCAAACCACACAGACGCTAGACGTTTTTGAACACTCCCATGCTTGACAATAAAGATTCATATGACTAGAGACATTGCCTTGTCTAAATTAATATAGCTACTTAAATGGAATTTCCCTGAGAATGAACAATCCAAATGGATATAATATGATCTCACGATTACACGGCACATTAATTGAAAAGGAACGGCATCATTGTATTATTGATATACAAGGACTGGGATATGCAGTTGCCATTTCAATGAACACATATAATGCATTACCAGACCCAGGCCAACATTGCCTACTCATGATTCACACCTATGTACGTGAAGATCAAATCACATTGTATGGTTTTTCAGATCCGCGCGAACGTATATTATTTATCCGTTTCATCCATATATCCGGAATTGGACCAAAGGTTGCACTTGCCCTACTCTCAGGATCAAATGTCGATGAGCTGGCAAGTATTATTCAATCCGGTGATAGCGCGGCACTTGCAAAAACACCTGGCATTGGCAAAAAAACAGCTGAACGTATTATTATCGAATTAAAAGATAAAATAGCAAAGGATATTATATTCTCTGATACACAACACGCACAATCACAGCGTCCTGACATCAACGATGCGATATCCGCTTTAATTAATTTAGGATATGCACGTAAATCTGTTGAAATTGCATTGCAGAACATACCTCAAGAAACATCAATGCCTATTGAAGACATGATTCGATATGGATTACGGGAGCTTAGCCAATCATGACAATGCGCCAAAATGAAACATTACAGCCAAACGCAGCATTTGACAATGAGTCACAAATTGAAGTGAGTTTGCGGCCCAAGCAACTAAACGAATATATTGGCCAAAATAAAGTTAGGGAACGACTTACACTGTTTATTGAAGCTGCCAAACAACGGGGCGAACACTTAGACCATGTACTCTTTTCTGGCCCACCAGGACTTGGAAAAACAACTCTAGCCAATATTATTGCCAATGAGCTAAATGTTCATATCATTACTACATCCGGCCCAGTCATTGAACGATCTGGAGACTTAGCTGCCATATTAACGAATTTAAACGAACATGATGTTTTATTTATTGATGAAATTCATCGATTAAATCACGTGGTTGAAGAAATTTTATACCCGGCAATGGAAGACTTTAAGCTCGATATTGTGGTGGGACAAGGTCCAAGCGCAAAGACGATTCGTATGGACTTGCCCAAATTTACATTAGTGGGTGCTACCACACGATCCGGGTTGCTTACATCACCGCTTCGCGACCGCTTTGGTGTATCCGCTCATTTGGAATATTACCCTGCAAATGACTTACAAATGATTGTTAGTCGCTCTGCCAAGATGCTAGAGGTCACAATCGATTCCAGCGGTGCCATAGAAATTGCCAAACGATCCAGAGGTACTCCACGCATTGCCAATCGCATTTTACGGCGCGTTCGTGATTATGCACAAGTTAAAGGCGATGGTCACATTGATCAAAATATTGCCAATCATGCCCTTAAGCTCCTGGACATTGATCATTGTGGCTTTGATATGATGGATCGAAAAATACTATTAACCATCATCAAACAATTTGAAGGTGGCCCAGTAGGCATTAATACTATTTCATCCGCTATCAATGAAGAACGCGATACAATCGAGGATATTTACGAACCATTTCTTATTCAAGGCGGTTATATTCATCGTACATCACGCGGACGCATTGCCACTGAGCGAGCCTATGCACATTTTGGATTTTCCTCACAACAACCAATGAATCAAAAAAAATTATTTGACGACTGATGAATTATATAAACATGTTTATTTCAAGCCTTGGCGCTATTTTCACTCCCATACGATTAGTTGTTTTGGGCACTATTATATTTGCAATGTGGTTTTTTGCATTAGGTGATCATGGTATTTATGAACTTCGCCAATTATTAAAATTAGAAACGCATTTAATGCAACAACGCCAGCAGTTAAACGATGATATTGACGAATTAAACGCATTAAAGCAGCAGCTCAGCCAACCGGAACAAATGGAAATGATCATCCGCCAAGATCTGGGTTATATTAAACCTGGTGAAATTATATTTGAAGAGAAATAGCCAATAGCACGAAGTTCAATAAAGTAATGCATCCGATTATTTTTTCCGTGCATTTGAAACGCCTTTTGCCTTATGAAAATTCATGGCTAAACAACGAACAATATATATATGTCAGCATTGTGGATGTACGCAACCCAGATGGCTCGGCAAATGCCCGGACTGCAATGAATGGAATAGCTTTAGCGAAGAAATGGAAGCAACCGGTGCCACGCAGAAAAAATCGAAAAACATATCGCAAAGCAAGCTCGTGTATTTGGATGATGTCACGGTTGAAGCGGGCATGCATATCCAAACCGGCATTACCGAACTCGATAGAACGCTAGGTGGCGGCTATGTATCAGGTAGCGTGATTTTACTCGGCGGTGACCCTGGCATTGGTAAATCCACAATTATTTTACAAGCACTCGCAGGATTAAATCAAACAGACAAAACCTGCTTATATATTTCTGGCGAAGAAAGTGCATCGCAAATCAAGCTACGCGCATCTCGTATGGGATATGGCGATATGCATTTGGCCATGATTGCAGATAATAATATTGATTCACTTCTCACCCATATTACTGAATTAACTCCAGATGTTGTGGTGATCGACTCCATTCAAACCATGCATACGGATGAATTAGCGTCTGCCCCGGGTACTATCGGACAGGTACGTGAGTCTGCATTCAAATTAATTGAAGTCGCTAAACGAAAACAAATATGCATGTTCATCATCGGGCATGTCACCAAGGACGGCGCAATTGCAGGGCCTAAGGTGCTCGAACATATGGTGGATGCAGTGCTTTATTTTGAAGGCGAGCGCAATCATTCCTATCGTATTTTGCGCACTATAAAGAATCGATTTGGATCCACCAATGAAATCGGTGTATTTGAAATGACTGGCAAAGGGCTGATGGAAGTCAGCGATCCCTCTGGTATTTTTCTTTCCCAACGCCCCAAACATGCCAATGGATCTACGGTTATTGCCACCATGGAAGGATCCAGGCCTGTACTGTCAGAAGTTCAAGCATTGGTATCATCGGCCGGTGGTGGCGGTATGCCCAGGCGCACATGTATTGGCATCGACCATAACCGTGTGGCACTTTTAATTGCAATTTTAGAAAAAATTCATGGCATTGATTTAAAGGGACAGGATGTATTCGTTAACATCGCTGGCGGTATGCGTATTACAGAACCTGCGGCTGACCTAGGAATACTCCTGGCAATTTATTCCAGTTTTATCAACCAACACATTGACCCCAATATGGTCATCATGGGCGAAGTGGGATTAAGCGGGGAAATCCGTGCCATTATGAGCCTTGACAGACGGTTAAGTGAAGCCAAAAAAATGGGATTTGAATCAGCAATCGTGCCAAAGGCCAGCTGCAAACGAAAACCGGATATCGATTTAACCATATACAGTTTTACTGAACTGGCCCAGTGTGTGGCACTAATTGGGTAATTGCTTAATCATCACCCTGTTTATTTAAGTGTGGATTTATAACTGTTTGAAGTAAAATTGATCGAATCGCTGCTTCCCAAGAAGGCAATGTTGAATATATCTCACCTGCATTATCTTTAATTAAATCTGCATATTTTTTAATCGCATCATCGCCGCCATAAGCAATCACCCCTTCCAGTGCTATAGAAGAACAGACGGTCTCATCCGAAGCGGCAAACTTAGCCATCCACCATCAAATACATGCGAATTTCATCCAAGTAATGATTTTCACCAATGCGAAGTGATTTATAACACATACCTTCTTGCTGAAAGCCAAATTTCTCATATAGCTTACAGGCTCGATAATTATCCACAGCCACACCGAGCTCGATTTTTTCTAAAATTGCATGAGCACTAGCCCAATCAATGAGCATCGTCGTAATACGCGAAGCAATGCCCTGTCCCCAATAATCTTTACGCACAGATATACCCAGTGACCCTTTATGCAAGCATCGACGTCGATCCAACAATTTGTTGATTGATCCAATGGAAATAATTTTATGATCATCAGTCATTGCAATTACCATGACTTGTCGTGGGTCAGAAATATATGACTGAATATGCTCTTCATAACGCGTGGCATCTGAATGCACTTCGTCGGGCTCACTCATCAGATAATCACTTTCCTGAGTGACTTGTTTGAGATAATCCTGCACTGCATTTGCATCGCCAATCTCAATTTCGCGAAATGTATACTGAGCTAAATCAATCACTCTAACAACTCTCCCATCAATGCGCATCTGCCCATGATTTGCCTGACCCAACATGCACGGTCAGCGGTACTAGCAATGGACATACATAAGTCATTTTTTTTATTACAAATGCAGCAACAGCATCATAATCGGATATCGCTACATCCAAGATCAATTCATCATGCACTTGAATGAGCAGCGATGATGTCGGCGATATACCCGTAAGATTTTCAGCAATTTGAATCATTGCTTTTTTGATTAAATCCGCGGCACTTCCCTGAATCACCGTATTAAATGCCATGCGCTCTGCCAATTGACGTAATTGATAATTGCTGGCATTCAAATCCGGCAAGTACCGAATACGATTCATCATGGTTGTCACATAGCCATCTTCTTTGGCTTGTTCTAAAATAGAATCCCGATATTTCACAACCAAGGGGTAATTGGCAAAATAGCCATCGATATACGATTGTGCTTCTGACACATGTATATCTAACTGTTTTGACAATCCAAATGCACCCTGCCCATAAATCGTCGCAAAATTCACCACCTTACCAATACTACGCTGACTTGAATCAATCTCAGAAACATCACAATCAAAAATCGCAGCTGCCGTTAATGCATGACTGTCTTTATCCTCATTAAACGCCTGAATAAGCGCTTCTTCCCCTGACAGATGCGCTAACAATCGCAACTCAATTTGTGAATAATCTGCAGATAATAGCACATGCCCGGGTGAGGCAATAAATGCCTGCCGAATGCGTTTGCCATCTGTTGTTCGAATCGGAATATTTTGCAGGTTGGGATCAGATGATGACAATCGGCCTGTCGCTGTTCGCATTTGATTAAATACAGTGTGAACTCTCCCTGTATCCGGATTGATCTGAGCTAGCAATCCATCGCAATAAGTGCTTTTCAATTTTGACAAATGCCGAAAGTCCAAAATTTTCCCTGGCAATTCATGTGTAAGAGCCAGTTTTTCCAATACGCTCTGACTGGTAGAGTAGCCTGTTTTTGTCTTTTTCGATCCTTTAAACTGCAGTTTTTCGAATAAAATAACCCCTAATTGTTTTGGGGAATTTATATTGAAGGGCTCTCCAACAAGCTCATAAATGGAATTTTCCAACACAGACATTCGCTCAGATAGTTGTTCATTAAATTCATTTAAACACTCACTATCAATACAAACACCTGCATGCTGCATAGTTAACAATATACTCGCCAATGGCAGTTCAATTGATTCATATAAATCCATCAGGTTATTTTTTTGCAATGCATCACATAATGGAGATTTCAGCTGATAAAGAATATTACTTTTTTGACTTAAGCTAGCTAGCACATCATCTTTTGATAGAGTTGACTTTGTTTTTTTTGTCGGCGTTTCAAGTTCCTGAAAAAAAACATCCAAATATTTATCCGCCAAGGAACCTACATGGCGATTATCGGTAGGATCGATCACATAGCTCGCCAGCAAGACATCAAAAAACAACATCTTATCGAAATAATCATGCAGATTATATTTGGAAATAAATGCATTGATATCGTAGATAATCCAATGAATATAATGCTCACAGCCATATGTCAAAAGTTGCACAATCACATCATTAAATACGAACGATGGCGTTATATTGGAAAACAAGTCATCCTCTAATGCAGATATTTTTTCACAATGAATGAGTGCAGCATGATTAACCGCATAGGTAATGGAGATGACATAATGATCATCATGCACATTAATGGCCACTGCGGCCTGATCCTTTAAATCTTTCCCGGACAATAGCCATTGATCCAGTTTTTCCTGTGAGCTAATTGATAAAATATTATTGTTTAATGACTGTTTTTTCTTTTCAACAGGTCCTATGAGGCGCGCCAACCCCACTTCATCGATCACATTATCGGGATCATCTTCACCTGGTGGACGCAATATCATATCCTCCAGAGAAATAGATAGGCTCATATGCGTGTCAATTGTTACCAACTGTTTGGATAATAATGCATCGTCCACATGATCACGTAATTTTTCGCCAAGTTTTCCCTTAATATTCTTCGCATTGGACAAAACATTATCCAAGGTATTGTATTCGCGTAATAATTTAGCCGCTGTTTTAACACCTACACTTGGCACCCCTGGAATATTATCCGAAGAATCGCCTGCCAATGCCAAAAAATCAATCATTTGCTCCGGATACACTCCGAATTTTTGACAAACAAACTCACGATCAACTTGCTGATTGCGCATATCATCGATCATGCTAATTCCAGGCTCGATAAGCTGCATTAAATCCTTATCACTTGAAATAATAACAACATCCATCTTATCACAGTATTGTTTACTTAATGTGCCGATAATATCATCGGCCTCAAAACCTGGCGCAGCAATCAAAGGAATTCCCATTGCTTTGATAACTGAATTGACATATGGAAACTGCATTTTTAATTCATCCGGTGGTTCTTGTCGATTGGCCTTATACTTAGGATACATTTTTTTTCGATGAGTTGTTTCTTTTGTATCCAAACATACAATCATGTAATCCGGCATATGCCTATCGCGCAACTTGAGTAATGTCTGAGCCAAACCAAAAAGTGCATTGGTGGGTAAATTATTTTGATTGGATAAATGAGGAATTGCGTAAAAGGCACGAAACAAACAATTTGCACCATCTACTAGTAACAACTTTTTTGTCATTATTTTTTTACTTTCTCGAAATATTCTTTTGCTTCGCCTATTAAGGTTAAGGATCCAGATACAACCAATGTCTCATCATTATTCATTTCAGAAAGTAATTTTGAAATGGCCTGTCCTGTTGTTTCTTGAATTGACACATTTGCTCCTGATGAACGTACAGCTGCAGCCAAATCCTTTGGTGATGCCGCACGATGAGATGGGGCTTTTACACACACAATCTCTTTAAACAATGGTGCTAACGGCCTAATAATCCCTGCTACATCTTTATCTGCAAGCACACCCAATACTAATCTGGATTTTTTCCGTTTTAAATTATTTTTTACAAATGATGCCAAGCATTCAGATCCAGCCACATTATGGGCTGCATCTAACAACACACAGGGGTTGGACATCACGTTCTCAAGACGCCCCGGCCATACAGTGGACTTTAATGCTTTTTCAATATTAGATATTTTATACTCCAACTGCGTTAAGAAATGAGCCGCTTCCACTGCACAAGCAGCATTTTGACGTTGATGTTCACCCAGCAATCCCAGTTCAGAAGTTACTTCATCAGGCGTTGCCAAGCATAAAGGAGATCCCATATCATCGCATGCACGCCGAATCACATCCATGACCTCAGGCACTTGATACGATACAACAGTGGGAATGCCTCGTTTTATTATCCCACATTTTTCCCTGGCAATTTCAGCCAATGATCCACCCAAGTGATGCATGTGATCATATGATATTGGCGTTAAAATAGACACCAATGGATTGATCAAATTTGTACCATCTAGCCGCCCACCCAGCCCTGTTTCGTATATCGCAATATCAACGTTTTGATCTGAAAAATAAAAAAATGCCAGCATGCATAGCATTTCAAAATAACTCAATGACCGTTTATCAAGCAATAGTTCATCAATTCGCATAATATTTTCTGCAAAATCCGATTTGCTTATCATCTTATTATTAATCTGTATACGCTCGCGAATATCCATCAAATGCGGCGACGTAAATACACCCACCTTATATCCGCTTGATTTTAAAATATTTGCTAAAAAAGCAGCTGTGGACCCTTTGCCATTTGTTCCTGCAATATGAACGCAAGGTATTTTATCTTGCGGATCTTCAGCCAATTCACATGCATTTTTTAATGGCCCAAGCTCCATATGAAAACCCTCGGGACGTAATAATTCCAAATATGTTAATGCCTGATTATAATCCATAATTTACTCCCTTATAAGAGGTTGTCCTTAGAAATACCTCTCAACTCTGACCAGTTAATTAATTATTTTATTTTAATCACCAACATTGTAATATCATCTTTTGCATTAAGCGGACTCATAAATTCTTGGACCGCATTTACAATATAGTCATTTATACTATGCGCTTTTTGATCAACAACGTTATGAATACAGTTTTTCAATCGCTGTAAACCAAAACGCTCGCCCGTTTGGTTAAGCGCCTCTGTAATACCATCCGTATAAAGAATAATAATATCTCCCTGAGACACAACCATCTGACGATCATGAAATACAGCATGCTGTTCAATACCCAAGAGAGGATCATCCGTGCCAAACTCTTCAAAACAGTTATTGGCACATCGCCAAACAAGTGGTGGCGGATGACCTGCAGCTGTATACTGAATCGTTTGTCTGGCACGCATATACTGTAAAAAACACATAGAAATAAATTGTTCAGACTGATATAGATCCTCATACAAAATTGTATTTACACGCTGAACAAGCTCTGACGGTGAAAAATCATTATCTCGCTGTGAGCGAATAGCACTACGAAAGGCGGCCATAATCAAAGCCGCTCCAATGGAATGTCCGGATACATCGGCAACAACAAATGATGGCCGTTTCTTATCTGAAGTAAATGTATCATAATAATCACCACCCACTCGCTCAGCTGTAATAAGGCGCCCGCTAACGGACAACCCCTCTATTTCTGGTGGTAATGTAGGCAATAAACGATATTGAACTTGTCTTGCAATCTCCAATTGCTGCTTTAGTCGGTTCATCTCTTGCTTTTCTTCCAATAAATTTGATAAGTGCATATAAATTGCAATTTGATTGGACAATACGGTAAGTAAATTTAAATCATCTTCCGTAAATACTGATCCATCCACTTTATCCGTAACATTGATTACGCCCATTGATTCTTTTCCAACAGTCATTGGAAAACAAGTCACTGGTGCAGAAATCAATGACTTCGTTTTATACTGTTTATCTGTATCTAACTGTGTCACTTGTAGATCTTGAATTAATACGGGTTCTTTATTTGCAAATACTCGGCCCGAAATACCATCACCAATACGCACAATCGCATTCTGAACAACATGAGGATCTAACCCTCGAGCTGCCACTATACGCAATGCATTTATATTAGAATCAAATGCCATAATTGACGCACGTTCAACACCAAGCTCCTCAACAATGATATCTAAAATAAATTCATAGATACGATCTGCGCTATCTGCTTGTGCAATGGATTCTGTTATTTTAAAAAGTGCATTTATCTGAGATGTGTAATCTTTCATATATTGTATACCATTTTTAAATGATGTTTATCGTCTATGGTTATAGACTCTAAGTGTGTCATCACATTGTTTATAATTGACAGCCCTCGTCCATCTAAGGCCATAGCATCGGGCATTTCAGGATGCAACTGATCGATACCAGATCCAAAATCTGATACTGTAATTTCTATTTTCTTACTTTCACAGGAAAATGAAATGTCGATTTGATACTTATTACACTGATCATGGGCATGAAATATCGCATTATTCACAGCTTCTACAATGGATATTTTTACTGGAACAAGTGCATTTTTTGGAAACAATTTATTACCAACAAGCGATTGTGTCGCATCAAGCCATACACGTATTTTATCCAATTGACCTGTTTGACTGGCCACTGAAAATTTTGAGTAAAAAGTCATTTATAATCCTATTATTATTTAAATGCACCAATTGCTGAATCGGCATCCTGACACACCTCAAACAATCGATGCAATCGTGTAATCTCAAAAATTGTTTTCACATCATCATTTAACGCAGCCACTTTAACATCACCTTGTTTTTGTCGCACACGTCGCAACAATGAAATTAACACACCCAATCCCATGGAATCGACAAAGTTAAGATTTGTACAATCCACAACAAATTGACTATTTCCTTGTTCTACCAAGTCATATGTTATTTTTTTAAATGCAGTCACTGTATCCGCATCTAAACTACCCTTGCATTGTAAAATCTGCACATCGCCCAGTTGCTTAACATCAATATTCATTTTTTCTCCTTACATCAAAAGATTATTTTTCATGCCATAGTCATTCGCATTGTATTTTTAACAGATTTTATATGTCTTTTAAAGCAAACTGTTTAATTTTACGGTATAATGTTGCTTGGCCAATTTGTAATTTACGTGCAGTTTCACTGACATTACCCAAACAACGCTTTAGTGCAGATTCAATCGCATATTTTTCAACCAACTCCAGTGGAATAATGCGACCACCATCCAACGGTGCCATTGACGCTTCTACATAATCAGACTCTGCTATTTCTGACTGAGGTGCATTTTTAATCTGCTCAGGAAGATGATCCACCTTAACGCGACTATCATTATTTAACACAACAACGCGCTCAATGATATTCTCCAACTCCCTAACATTACCAGGCCATTCGTATCGAATTAAATATTCCAGCGCATCTGCAGAGAAATCCAAAAATATCTTATTATTTTTTGCCGTATATTTATCTAAAAAATGCTTCGCTAATAAAGGAATATCTTCCTTTCTATCTCGAAGTGGTGGTACATGAATAGGCACAACATTCAATCGATAATATAAATCTTCTCTAAAATTTCCGTTCTTCACTTCATCTTCAATCGCGCGGTTAGTGGCTGCCACAATGCGCACATCCACTGATATAGATTCATTTCCACCTATGCGCATAAATGAACGTTCCTGAAGAAAACGAAGAAGCTTCACTTGCAATAGTGGATCCATTTCACTGATTTCATCTAAAAATAATGTTCCACCCTCCGCTCGTTCACAACTTCCAATATAGCGTTTATCGGCCCCTGTATATGCGCCGCGTTCATGCCCAAATAGCTCATTTTCCAATAACTCCCTAGGAATTGCACCACAGTTAATATCCAAAAATATATTTTTTTTCCGCAAACTAAAATCATGAATAGCTTGCGCAACCAATTCTTTACCTGTGCCACTCTCACCAATGATCAGAACAGTTGCATTGCTCTTACCAACCATTCGAATCATATTAAATATTTCTAACATCTGTGGGCTTTGCCCAATAATACTTCCCAATGCTGTTTGCGTATTTACCTGATTTTCCAACAAATATACCCGCTTAATCAATGTATATAAACGAATGGCATTATTGATTACATTATGAATTTTTTCCATTTCGACTGGCATCATTAAATAATCAAATGCTCCTGCCTTCATCGCAGCTACTGCATTTTCAGCAGACTTTGAGCGCGTTAACACCAGTACCGGTAAATTATCATCCATTCCTTTCAAACCATCAATTAATTCAATTGTGCCTTGTGTATCTGGATTCTCAATTAATAAAACAACGCAATCAACACCCACTGTTTGTGACTTCCAACTTGGATTTCTTGTTGCTAAAAATTCAATATCCCAATCATCTGTATTGAACAATTTTCTAAGTGGTGCAGTTAATTGCCTTGCATCATGAAGCACTAACACTTTATTTTGCATAATATCCCCTATCTATCTTAGAAGTTACCCTAAGAAATATCTTCTGTATTATGGCATTGTTAAAAAACGCCTATCTTCGCAGGTTGGCCAATAAATTCACATCATTTCTTTATCCCTTTAAAATCCTCCGCATCTATATCATATCGATTCATTAATTTTTTAAAATTGGATCGATCCATATTAGCATGCAATGATGCAGCACTGATATTACCTTTGACGTCCTGTAACATGCTAATAATATATGCACGGTTAAATGTGGTTAATGCACGCTGTTTTGCATCTTTATATGTATATTTTGCAATATTTTCGCTAACTGACGATTTATCCAAATAATACACTTTATCCAAGATAGTTTGTGGCAAGTTTTGTATTGTAATATTTTCACTTTGCGCCATCACAACAGCACGTTCAATTGTATTCTCTAATTCGCGCACATTTCCAGGCCATGAATAACTCTGTAGAGCTTGCAATGCATCCGGAGATATTCGAAAAACAGGTTTATTCATTTGATGCTTATACTTTCTCAAGAAATGATATGCCAATAGCGGAATATCTTCCACACGCGATCTGAGCGCAGGCATATCAATATCCACAATATTAATACGATAGAACAAGTCTTCTCTAAATTGTTTTTTTTCAACCAATTGAATCAATTGCCGATTACTTGCTGCAATGATACGTACATCTAATTGGCGTGCATGAATGCTATGTTCTGGTCTTATCTCACCGTTTTGGAGTAATCGCAGTACTTTTGCCTGAATAGTATCAGGCAATGATGCAATATCATCGAGAAAAATACTGCCTTTATTTGCGTTCTCAAAAAAACCCGATTTCCTCTCAAGTATGTCGGAATTAGCTTCTTTTTTATATCCAAATAATTCCCCATCCAAGAACTCCTTTGGAATCGCACTGCAATTTACAGTAATAAAGGGACAATCTTTTCGCGGCGATAAATTATGAATAGCTCTCGCAATCAACTCCTTACCTGTCCCATTCTCGCCTGTAATAAGCACTGGCGAATTTGTAGCTGCAATATTATCTACAATTCGAAACACATCCTGCATTTGTTTATTTTTTCCAATCAAGTTTTCAAAGCATCGCTTATCCGTGCCTGTTTTTTCTAAAACGCGCAGTTTCTCTGCCATTTGATAATGTTTAACTGCATTTTCCACAACGTGATCAACATGCATTTGGTCAAGAAAAGGTATTGTAATATAATCATATGCACCTGTTTTTATCGCAGACACCGCCATTTGAATTGAATTGATTGCCGCAACAATAACAATTTCAGTATGGATTTTTTTCTGTTTTACCTGTTCTAAAAACTCAATACCACTTAATCCCGGAAGCATGACATCTACAATCGCTACTTCAAATATCTCCGCATTGAGTAAGCGCATTGCTTGCTCGCCACTTTCAGCAATACAATAGGTCCAACCCATTCGTTTACACATATCAGTTAAGCAATTGATAGTGTTTGAGTTATTATTTACAATAAGTAAATTTTTTGATTCATACATAACTTATTTTACCTTCAGAAACTGTTCAGACAAGTGCATCTACAATACAATTTCCATCTTCTTTTTTTTAATTTTTTCCACCAAAGTGGTTCGATTTAATTTTAACAGATTCGCCGCTTGGTTTTTATTTCCTTTTGTTTGCTTTAAGGCTTCGACAATTAAGTTACGCTCAAATTCATCCACGGCATCTTTAAAGGATAGACCCTTGTCAGGAATAGAAGGATAATCGTGACTATTTATTTTTTTATGATTTGATGGCAGCGTTGCCTGCTCAATCAAATGCACCGGCAAGTCTGCCTTGCAAATACTCCCACCTGATTTTAAAATTAAAATACGCTCCACTGTATTTTCTAATTCCCTTACATTTCCAGGCCATGGATAATGAGATAATAATTCCAATGCATTTGATTCAATATCATCAATATTTCGACCTGTTAATTGCGCATTTTTATCCATAAAGTAACGCAGCAACAATGGAATATCACTCTTTCGTTTGCGCAAAGGCGGCACTTGAATGGGTATCACATTTAATCGATAATACAAATCTTCGCGAAACAGACCATTTTTTACATCTGATTCTAAATTACGATTAGTTGCAGCAATGATGCGAACATCCACTTGATGAGTATTGCTGGAACCAATGGGATCAAAGCGCTGTTCCTGAATCACACGCAGCACTTTTACCTGCAATTTTGAACTCATATCACCTATTTCATCCAAAAATATTGTGCCTTTATCAGCGGCATCAAACTTCCCCATTCGCGTTGATACTGCACCAGTAAATGATCCTTTCACATGACCAAATAATTCACTTTCTAAAAGATCTTCTGGAATGGCCGCACAGTTCACCGTAATTAATGGTTTCTCGCATCGAGGGCCACTATAATGAATTGCTTTAGCAACAAGCTCTTTTCCAGTACCACTTTCCCCGGTAATCAATACGGTTGAATCACTTTCAGATACTCGTTCAATAAGATCAAACACTTTGGCGATTTCATCACTTGAACCAATAAAGTTTTTATATTGATATTTTTCATGCACTTGTTTTTTTAATAAACGATTTTCTTCTTTCAATTGTGAATGTTCTAAAGCCGTGGCAATTAGTGATGCAATATCATCGAGTTCAAATGGTTTTGTTAAATAATGGTACGCACCCGCTTTCATTGCTTCTACCGCAGATGTGATTGTACCAAACCCTGTTAATACAATAGGTACAATATCTGGCTGCATGCGCTTCATTTGACGAATTAATTCCACTCCATCAATTTTTGGCATCACCAAATCAACCAAGGCCAGGTTAATCGCTTCTTTTTCTAAAATGGCTAATGCACTTTCACCATCAACTGCAGTAAATACATCATAATCCATACCTACAAGAAAGCGCTCTAAGGCTTTACGAATAGCCACTTCATCATCCACAATTAATATACGTGCCATTAGTTTTCTCCACAGGTTCCAACAGGCAAAGACACTGTAAACACAGCACCCTCCCCTGCCATTGAATCAACACTTATCTCTCCATCATGTTCTTTCACAATACGATAGCTAATTGACAGCCCTAAACCAGTACCTTTACCAGGATCTTTGGTTGTAAAAAAAGGATCAAAAATATTTTTTTGTGCAGCAACAGGAATTCCATCACCCTGATCCGAAACCTCTATATAAATACAATCCGTTGTCTTACTATAGCCTGTTTTTATACTGAGGATTCCACCTTCCGGCATTGCATGACATGCATTGGTCATTAGATTCAACAATACTTGTTGAATTTGATTTGGCAATCCACGAACAGTTGGCAAGTCATTTGAAAGCTCTAATGATTCGGTAATATTACCAACAGCCATTTCACGACGAATCAATGGTAAGACCTTAAGCAAAGCATCATTAATATTAAACAAACAGGTTTCAGAATTACCTGACATTCGAGAAAAATCCAACAAATCAGATACGATTTTTTTACAACGATCCGCTGCATCAGCCACTTCACTTAAATCATCTAATAATCTGTCATTATTATCCAATGTTGCAATATCGCGCTGCAGAAGTTGCGTAAATGCAATAATACCACCCAAAGGATTATTAATTTCATGCGCAACACCACCTGCCAAGATACCAATGGCCGCCATTTTTTCCTGCTGTATAATTTCACGCTGTAATTTCTTTTCTTGAGTAATATCCCGATAATACACAATGGCCCAATCTTCGGACTGATCGCAGCTAGGATACACGGACACTTCAAATTCACATGAATTAATCGGATCATTAATACTATGACAAATTTGGCATTTCTTACTAAAACACGTTTTTACTGGGCAACCCGTACATGGTGAACGTCGCTTTGCAAAAATTGCATAACATTTCTGGCCAATAACATCCCGAATATCTGCCTGACAATGCTTTGCCAATGATTTATTGGCTCGTAAAATCGTATAATCCGATGAAATGATATGCAATGGTGATGTAATGGCATCAAAGGTTGATTCCCACATGGACTTTCCCGCAGAAAGAACATCCACAAGCGATTGCAATTCATTGCATTTGGCTTCTAAATTGTGCGGTCCATCTGTCATCTTCACCTCTAATTATATTGATTTAATAAGATATCAACAATCGACTTAAGCGAGAGCCTCTCAATTTGATAAATACACAAATTGGAATGAATTGGAAAGATATTTTATCACACCAAAAATAACACATAATTATCATATAGTTACATATAAAAAAATACATTCAAAAACACATCCCTGTCAAACAATTGTCGACATACAGACGGATAATGAATAAACAGGTATATTCATACCCATAGTTGATATCTAAGCAATGAAAGTGAAATTATTAAAAAACAACTACAAAAATGAGAGATGTCTATTTTCAAAAATAGGCACTTATGCTATTCATCATTATATGATATCATTATGTTTAAAAAAAATAGCGTCTATTCTTAATACCGTCCATAATCAGTGCAACACTCTCACTAGGGCGTCATCCCTATTTTTGTGTACCTGCCTATGCTTTGGTATTATGAGTGCATGCAGCGATAATGAACCTACAAAGGATAAAGAAGTATTAACTGATTCAATACCTGCTGCACGTATTGAACAAAAGAAAAAAACACCCTCCTTACAGATATCAAAAAAAAGTGCATCCACACCCATTGAGAAAATTGACGATACTATTTTAAATAAAGATCCAGCAACAAAATCAGATGACAAGCTATCATCTATTTCTATTGAGCCTGTTAAAGTAGAGAGCACAAAAGAAAAAGAATCAAACACAGAGAAAAAAGTTACTATAGCACCTTCAGTCGATAGCTTAAACGCAACAAAGGAATCACAGAAAAAGGATATGTCTGCAATTGCTGCTCCTGATATTAATATAACATCATCCGATAATACCACTCAAAAAAAACTATCTTATCAACCTCAAATTATCGACGCGACAACCAATATTAATATCATCCTAGATGCATCGGGCTCTATGGCGGCACCATTTAATAATACATCCGCATCAAAGTTCGATATTGTAAGATCCGCTTTATTGGATAATATTTATGATGTTATCCAACGAAACAAAGAATTCCCAAGAAACATTGGTATACGTGCATTTGGATCTGAAAAAAAGACACAATTTAATGATTGTAATGATGCCACGCAACTTATCCCAATCAGCGATCCCATACTAGGAAATATTAAAGAAACACTTGAAAAGATTCAGCCACAAGGCATGAGCCCCATTGGACATGCACTGCAAAGTGCGATATCGGACTTTCCCAAAGAATCAGATGCTGAACAGCTAATCGTACTTATTGCAGATGGATCTGATAGTTGCCAAAAAAATACATGTGAACTTGTGGAACAACTCAAGCATATTCACAAAAAATTGATGATCAATGTCGTTGCTTTTGATGTAACACCATTAGAACGTGACACATTGGAATGTATTGCAAATAAAGGCGATGGGCGCTTTTTCATGGCACGAGATGAAATGGAGCTTCGCAGTGCACTCACTGATGCCATTAATGCAAGTACACCCTATAATTTAAAATTAAATGTCTCTGCAGGTAAACACCCACTTCCATTTAAGGCGACAATTTTCCCATCGGATAAGCAGCGCGTGCTTCATGTTGAATCAGGCATTGGCACAAAGATGTTTACATTAGCCCCTGGAAGCTATGATATTGTCGTTCAATATGCCGACTCTCCTGAATTAAAACAACCCAGCCATATACTCAAAGGGGTGGATATATTAGAAAAATCCCCTATTGAATTAAATATACCATTTGAACTTGGGCAACTCACATTGTCTGCTATAGATAGTAGCAACCAGGTCGTACCCGCACTATTCAAGCTAACGCCAATAGGTAATACCACTCCCAGTGCACGAATTGAAACAACCAACAATGCAAAGACTGTGTTTATTACACCACAACATTATAAAATCCATGCATCTTTGGCGCAAGGAGATGATAGTGATTTTATTATTCGAAAAAATAATATTGCAGTCACAATCAATTCATTAAAGGAAGAAGTCTTTCGTTTTCAAAAAGGAACCGTTCGCCTCAATGCACTCACATCACAAAAAAAGTCGATTAATACCATTATACAGGTATATAAAGCAGATATTCCCAACCGACCTATCTTAAATGCCGCATTTGGATTAGATGGTGGAACATTTGAACTAGCTCCCAATCATTATACATTAATTGCCGCAGGGATTTTAGAGGACTTAAATATACAGCCAATTACTCGGTATAAAAACTTAGTCATTGAACCAGGAAAAACAACTGACATTGAGCTCAAATTTGAAATGGGGCAACTGCAGCTTCATGCAGTAAATAGTAAAAAAAGACCTATTCCTTCTGAATTTATAATCAAAGATAGCAATGAACACATTACCATTCAAGTGGTAAAATCATTGGATAAAAAACCGCTAATGCTCTCATTACCCCCAGGAAGTTATGATATTACAGCAAAAAGCCTTAAATCCCCATTAGAACCACGCCCTACAGTCCAAGTTGAAAACATTGTTATTAATACAGATAAGACAACTAAAAAACAAATCACCTTTATTTTAGGCACCTTACGCTTGCGCGGTCGCAATAGTCGTGAGCAGCATATTGAAACTAAGTTTAAAGTATTTAAATCAGAAACAGGTGAATTGATTTCAGAATCTCCTATATCTGATCAATGGGTGGTTTTTGATTTAGAAAAGGGACTCTACGACATATTAGCGGTTGATACTAAATCAAAAACAAAAACAAAATCAAAATCATCCGTATGGCTACGGGAATTAACGATTCGAGATGGAAAAACCATTAGCCATGAAGCAATATTTACGGCTGGTAAATTAAAAATTATTGGCAGAGGACCTAATAATCGTATTATAAAATGTCATTTTAAAATATTTCAATATGGATTTGATCGTGAATTAATCAGCGGCGAAACCGGCAATGATTGGGAAATTTTTGAAATTGATCCTGGAAAATATTATTTAGAGGCAAGCTTTAAGGATGAAGAATTAAGCGTTGTGTTAAAAAAATGGATTAATATCAAAATCGAGAAAAATCAAATCGTCGAACAGGAACTTCGATTTTAGTACAATTCTTAGACTTACTAAATACCCTCACAAGAGATATTTTTTCAAAGGTCCATCCAAGAAACTGTCAAATATTACAAAGACATGGTTGTTTTTTGATTTTTAATGGGATGCCATACCAACCAAGCAGTTTGAAAAATAATTGATAAATCCATACGCAATGAACAATTTTTTATATAATCGCGTTCAAATGCGAGCTTCATTGGAATAATTTTCTTAATATATAAATTCTCAACATTATCAACATTCACTAACATAGCCGCTTCATTGCGAAATTTTAATGAGGCAATACCGGTTAACCCAGGCCTCACTTGCAATACATGTTCATACTCATTTCTGTATAAGGTCAAATAGTCTGATACAAGCGGACGCGGGCCAACAATACTCATTTCCCCTTTAATAATATTAATCACTTGGGGAAGTTCGTCCAACTTATACTTTCTTAGAAAATGACCTATTCGGGTAATACGCTTATCTTTTCCTTGGCTGATCGTTAGCCCAAGTTTATCCGCATTCTTAACCATTGTTCGAAATTTAAAAATCCAAAAAGGTTCTAAATGCCTACCCATACGTTCTTGCCTATAAAAAACAGGCCCTCTTGACGTAATTTTTATGAGGATTGCAATAGCAATAAAAAATGGGATCATGCAAATAAAGGCCATTAATCCCATAGTAAAATCAAATATGCGCTTTTTAGATGAACATCCATAGCTCATAGCTCAATATCCTTGTTTTTTACACACAAATAGTATGCTGAGATAATCAAATAAAATCATATTGTAAACTATTTTTATCTCTTTTAAACAGCTTATAATATTTTTTGTTTTCTATTGGTTTCATGAAATAATAATTTACAACAACAACTATCTTAGGCAAGAGTAATGATTATATGGCTTCTTCTTTAAAATCGCTACCATCATAATGAATATATTTAGCCGCATCATCATATACGGTTTGAATAGATACAGGTCGTTTCCACACGCGAAATAAGCGCTTTAATGTATCACATGCATATTGGCTATCTAGCCCAACCCCTTCATATGTATGTTTTAAAAGCAACTCTGCACGATTATTAAAATTACCATCAATCACATTAATAATGGGATTGCCAAAATTAGTTAGCTGAAACAACAATTGTCTTTTAATTTTTTCAAATTCACGACTAGCAATTTCATATTGCTCGGATGAAATATTATATGCATAGACGAATAATTTATGCCGTTCACAAAAGTCAGGCGTTAAAAATTCATCAATAAACATCACATCATTATATAGCTTTCGTATTTCAAATATTTTTTCACGACCCAGACCTGTTTTCTGATTCCATTTGGCTTTTTCAATCATATTATCACAGCATTCATAGTCTTTGCCAAAGCGCCCTTTATTCCACCGATCTTCTATATCACGAAATAACTCTAAACCAATTTTATATGGATTCAATCGTTGCGGACTCATTGCCACAGTACCTGAGTGATGGTCTGCAAAATCAATAATTTCAGAGTCATTCAATGCTTTTTGCGTCATTATTGTGGAATGCCAATAACTGGCCCACCCTTCATTCATAATCTTTGTCATTCCTTGAGGTGCGAAATAATAAGCCTCTTCACGAATAATGGATAGGATGTCACGTTCCCAATTTTCCAATGGCGCATAGGTCATTAAAAATTGTAATACGTCTTTTTGCGGATGTTCAGGAAACTGACATTCTTTTTTTCTTTCATCCTCAATATGTTGTTTTTGATAGTCTAAAAAATCCTCTGGATTAATGTATTTTTCCATATAGTGACGATGCGATTTCAACTTTGTAATAGGTCGCCTGGCACCTTCATGGGATTCAGCAGAAGGAGTACGCTTAATCGCTGGCGCATGATAGTCAATTAATGTTTCCAATGCCAAACATGCATCAATAAACTCTTCTACCCGATCATATCCATAGTCATTAATATAACGCATAACTCTAGTTTTGTGATTGGCCATTTCATCCATCATTTTGCGATTTGTATGCGCAAAAAACAAATTATTCTTAAAAAAATCACAATGCGCATAAACATGAGCCATCACTAATTTTTGATCAACCATGGCATTGGAATGCAGCAAATACGCATAACACGGATCTGTATTAATCACCATTTCATAAATTTTCGACAAACCATAGGCATAACTTTGAGACAATTGCTGATACTCCATTCCAAAACGCCAATGCGGATAGCGATTTGGAAAACCACCATAGGCGGCAACTTCATTGATTTGATTCCAATCAAGCACTTCATAAATAACTTCAAAAAAATCCAAACCATAATTTTTGGCATATGCCTCTATCTCAACTTTTACCTCTTCGAGCGCAGATGGCAACGCTGTTTGATAGTTTGGATGACTTCCCAAATGTTTGGTTGATCCCATTGGCATATATAGCTCTATTTTCCCTTACCTAAAAATGTTTTAATTGAATCGACAATTCCATCCCGATTTAAAATTTCTGATGTAATGAGCACATCATGGTCTTTAAATCGCTCATTTAAATCCTTTAAAAATTGCCCACTTCCATAATCACTCACCACTTGCCCGTATCCAAACATATTGGATATGGAAAATATGTGTTCATCCATTAATCGCAAGCACTCATCCGTATCATTTCCCGACCAATTATCTCCATCTGAAAAATGAAAGGGATAAATATTCCATTCATTGGGATCATAATTGTCATAAAGAATTTGCAAAAAAAGTTTATAGGCAGAGGAAATAATAGTGCCACCACTCTCCCTTGTCGTAAAAAAAGTATCTCTATCCACTTCTTTTGCCACCGCATCATGGATAATAAAACGAATATCTACATTTTTATATTGCGACCGAATCCACGTATCAATCCAAAAACATTCCTGGCGAACAATATTTTTTTGTTCATTGCCCATGGATCCAGACACATCCATCATATATACAATAAGTGCACGACTCTGTGGATCATTAACTTGTTTCCAAGTACGATACACTCGATCCTCACGTATAGGTACAATAAGCGGTTTATCCGGTTGATACAACCCGCTAATTAATTGACGTTTCAATGCACGTTTAAAAGTCCGCTTAAAATGACGTAAACTTTCTGGGCCAGAAGTAGCCATCCCTGTATACCTGGTTGCATTTGAATCAATGTTGTTAATACCTTTAGGTTCAATGCGCGGCAATTCTAATTCATCCCCAAGCAACTTTGCCAACTCCTCAAAGCTCACATCGACTTCCACCATATGTTCGCCGGATGAGTTACCTGCCTTACCCGAATCACCTTCACCTGGCTGCACTTGACCATCTCCGTCTCCATCACCGCTACCAAGGCCGCCCTTTTGTTTATCACCATAAATAAAATGAGGAATATTAATTCGAGGAATAGGGATACTTACAATATCTTTCCCTTGGCGACCTACAAGTTCACCATTGGAAATATATTTGCGAAGCTCTTTTTTTACCCGTCCGCGAATAATTTCTTTAAACCGCTTGAGATCCTGTTCTATCTTTTGGGCCATAATAAATCACTCACTGATCAATAACGTTGACCATGTTTGTTTTCTCGCTTATTTTTTTTCACGTTTTTCACGAATATCACCGCGTGCAAAAATAGATGCCACAAAGTTAAGCACATCTGTTGCACAGGTATCACAATAATTATGATTCTTCACCAAACGATTTTTTACAATATCAATTTTTTCTTGAGTTTCTTTATCAACAACACTGGACACCAAACTTGTGAGTTTAATTGAATCTTTCTGATCTTCAAATAATTTTAATTCCAATGCCTTGTATAGTCGCTCATTAGTTTTATAATCAAATTGTTTTCCATCCAATGATAATGCACCGATATAATTCATAATTTCACGACGAAAATCATCTTTACGACTCTCAGGAATATCAATTTTCTCTTCAATAGAGCGCATTAAGCGTTCATCTGGATCTTCATTCTGACCTGTATAGGAGTTACGCACTTTTTCCTTTTGCGTATAGGCCTTTAAATTATCAATATAGTTGGCACATAAACGTGATATGGCTTCTTCATCTGCGGATATTGCACGTTGCACTTCATTTTTAACAATATCCTCATATTCGTCCTTAACCAAAGATAATAATTCACGATATCGTTTTTTCTGTTCATCATCCTTGATTAATGAGTGATTTTTCAACCCTGATTCAAGTTCATTAATCACCATGAATGGATTCACACACCCACCACCTATATCAGACACCAATGCATTTGAAATTTTATCCTGAATATAACGTGGCGAAATACCATTCAATGCTTCAGCACCTGCTTCTTTACGAAGTTCTTTGACATTATCTTCTGTAAACCCCGGCAAACTCTTTCCATTGTAAAGTTTTAACTTTTGCATAAGCGTCAAATTCGCTTTTTTAGGTTCTTCCAAACGTGTCAAAATCGCCCACATTGCAGCCATTTCAATGGTATGTGGTGCAATATGTTTGCCGCTTACACGATGTGGGCCATAATCTTTCTCATACACTTTTACTTCTGCATATAATTTAGTAATATATGGAATATCTATTTTTACAGTACGATCCCGAAAGGCCTCCATATAGTCATTGCTTAATAATTTATTATACTCCGCTTCATTGGTATGCCCAATAATCACTTCATCAATATCTGTTTGAGCAAATTTCTTTGGTTTTACTTTATGCTCTTGAGATGCTCCCAACAAATCATATAAAAAAGCGGTATCTAATTTAAGCACTTCGATAAACTCAATAATACCACGATTTGCAATATTAAACTCCCCATCAAAATTAAATGCGCGTGGGTCAGAATCAGACCCATACTCAGCAATCTTTCGATAGTTAATATCACCTGTTAACTCTGTGGAATCTTGATTCTTTTCATCCTTAGGTTGAAATGTCCCAATACCAATACGATCTTTTTCAGACAGCACAATTCGATGTACTTTGATATGTTTTACAATTTGAGTCCAATCGCCATTGTATACTTTGGCTAATTCACGATAAATATATCGACAATTCGGACATAAATCGCCATCAACAATGATTTTTTTATCTTCTGCTAAATTTTGATTAATATCAGCCAGTACTTTTTCACGAGCGTGAATTGGAATTAAATGCAGTGGATCTTCATGCATTGGACATGGAATTTCCTGACTACTCCCAAAAATTGCGCCATGATCGTCCAGTCCATTTTTATCCCATGAGTAACTATATAAGGCCCCTTCCTCAGTTTGGGAATGACGCTCAAGCCCCTTTTTGATCATCCGCACAATTGTTGATTTTGCACCACCAACAGGCCCGTGTAGTAATAAAATACGTTTTTCCGTACCGTATCGCATTGCTGCGGATTGAAATACATTTACCAACTTCATCAATGGCAAATCCAACCCATACAAGGCATCTTTTCCATTATCAATGGGATCTTCAAAAAATTTATAATGAATAATTTTTTTCTTATATTCCGTGTATTCTTCCTGACCATAGGATAAGATCATATCATATATACGTTGATATGCGCTGCATGCAACCGTTGGAGTCTGTAATACAATATCCATGTAATCTGCAAACGATCCATCCCAATTTAACTTCTGATATTGATCCACATCTTGCATCGATGCAATCATTTGAATGAAATCTTTTTTACTCTCCTGAGTAGACATAATCCATCCCCCTTACTTTTTTGGTTTACCTCAATGTATAGCAAGCCCTATTAAATAGCAAAAGCAATTCTATCAACTTGCTATTTTTCTATTGGATCGCGCTTCTTTAATGTGGATCGAATCATCGCTCGCAACAGTTTATTTCGATTCACATGACCGAGTAATGTTTTCAATTCATCATGTACGCTGGAATCAGTTACAAACTGGCCGAGCGTTCCTTCCCCACGTTTTACTGCAGATGTAATTTCTTTCATATCATATGACGCCTGGCGCAAATTACTAATCAAACCGCCCAAATCATCGCCAGATTCTTCCTTGGCAGTCACAAGCACATCATGAATACTATCCAATGTACTGGATAGATTCGCCACCACATCTTTTCCTTTTGAATCATAGAGTAATGCATGAACGAGGCCATCTCCTTTTTCTACTTCTTCGACACTATGACGCAATGATTTTAAAATAGCAGTCACATGACTTTCGCCTTTTTTTCCTTTGAAAGCACCTACCATATCACCGATCGCTTCCGATGCATGACTCACATTTTCCATAATATCGCCTGCTTTTTCAGCTAGGGCAAAAATAGATGTTGTTTCTTTTGATAGAATATCATCACCATCTGTCAGAGCGGCTTCCTTATGATTGCCTACAGACACATAAATAAATTTATCCCCTAAAAGACCCTGTGTTTCTACAGTCGCCACACTATCATTACGAATACGCTCCTGATAATCCCCTTTTATCTGTAGAATAACTGATATTTTTTTAACGGATGAATCCTTGGAAAATGAAATACCATCCACATAACCAACGCTCACACCCGCAAGTTGCACAGGTGCGCCTGTACGCAACCCTGAAATATCTTCAAAAGTCGCATGAAGTGTATAATAGGATTTAAAAAACTGACGATCGCTACTAATCATAAATAGCATAAGCATCGCCATTAAAAACCCTAGCACAACAAATACACCTACTTTAAATTCATCTTTATAACATCGTTTCATTAAGAACCTCATTTACACTATAATTCATCATCCTCAGATGCCATTTGACCATTAATAAAACCAGCTACCACACGATTCGTGGATGATCTGGCCTCTTTTGCAGTTCCTACAAAGGCAAAGTGACGATCATATAACATAGCCATACGATCTGTAATTGAAAATGCAGCGTCCATATCATGTGTTACTACAATGGATGTTACATTTAATGTACTGTTTAAATCCTTAATTAACTGGCAAATTCGCTTGGTATTGCGTGGGTCCAACCCTGTGGTTGGCTCATCATATAAAATCACTTCTGGATTAATCGCTATTGCTCTGGCCAATCCAATGCGTTTCTTCATACCTCCGGACAAATCAGCCGGCATCATATCTTCTATTCCCTCTAAGCCCACCATTTCCAATTTTTCCGCAACTATGCGAGATATTTTTTCTTCTGAATAATTAAAATGTTCACGTATGGGATATGCAATATTTTCGCGAACAGTCAGTGAATCAAACAATGCCGCAGATTGAAATAGCATTCCCATACGACGACGCAATGCAACACGCTCAGATTCACCACTTTGGCTAATATGAATTCCATCGAAAAATACATCGCCAAGGTCTGGTTCTAAAATACCCAGCAATAATTTCAAAAACACACTTTTCCCCATGCCTGAACCACCAATAATTGTAAGGATTTCTCCTTTATGAATATCCAGTGAACATTGACTGAGCACCTGTTTACTACCAAAGCACTTATCCACATTTTTAAATAAAATAAATGACATAACTGATTATCCACTCTAAAAATGACATCCATTAAAAGTATAATATTATTTTTGTTAAAAAGAAATCAGATACAAAAATACAAATTGCGGAATGCACGACTGCACGCGTTGTTACAATCCCCACACCCTCTGTACCACCACTTGTATGAAGTCCTTGATAACATGAAATAATAGATACAAAAAAACCAAAGAATCCTGCTTTGATAATTCCACTCACAAAATCTTCAGTAATCAGCACTGTGGCCACTTGATCCAAATAAAATTGGGCGGAGATACCTGCTTCTTGCATAGTAATAATCATGCCGCCAAAAGTACCAATCGCATCGGCAAGAATTGTCAGTATGGGTGCAGCAATTGTTGCAGCAAGCACACGAGGAATGACCAATTTTTGAATGGGGCTTGCTCCCATGGCTTTAATGGCTAATACTTGCTCGGTCACAACCATAGAGCCAATCTCTGCAGCAATACCACTGCCCACACGGGCAGCTAACATTAAACATGTCAATACGGGGCCCAACTCGCGAAAAATTGATAACGCTACAATTTGCCCAACATATAGTTTTAGGCCAAAACGCCCCAACCCCACGGATAGCTGCAGTGCAATCACGAGACCTGTAAAAAATGCAACTAACAAAACAAGTGGCAGCGATTTATTACCAATCATTATAAACTGCCCAATGAGTTCACGCCATGCCAAACGTGTGCTAATCAACTTACAGAATACATCCCATGCAAGCAGAGTTAATTTACCTACATAGACTGAAAAGCCCATATAAATACTATCATTTTTTTTAGGGGGTAATGTAGCCAATATGAACACCTTATGTACTAATCAAATTGATAGTTTGTGTTAAAACGAAATCCATTAAAAAACGTCTCAAAACTGTTAATAACAACACAGTCCTGTTCTTTCGGCATAATTGCATAAAAATCAAAGATACATCCATGCTTTCTGACCATCACAATATCCAAATAAATAATTTCACCATCGAGCTCGCCTTTGACCATTTGCCGAAGGCCCTTTCGACCATCCAATAGAATAGAGGACTCGAACAATATACGGCGATTTTCAAGACCACTGATAATTCCACCGCTCATATGCTTTAACCGAATATTTCGCACTTTTTGCCCACAAAATGCGTCTGTCGCAATAGCGGATTGAGAGCTATCATTATAAAATCCAATGGATTTATTATCGGATTTCATACGCATCCATGAATCAGGCAATTGGCCAATAGTATAATATACATTTTTCTTTAAATACACTTTATGATTTCTATAGGACATGACACCCGTCAATGCATTTGGGCCAAACAAACAGGATGGCAACAAACTAAATACGCATAAACACACAATTATTCGGATCATTTGCATGAATGCAGTATATTGATTCAATTCTAATTGACAAGTGCCAATGCCACATGTTCTTCTATATACCATGACCAGTGCATCAGAAAACCTATTAGAAATTAGAAATCGTATTAACAGCGCTTGCAAACGTGCAAATAGAGACATTGGCGACATTACTCTTGTCGCGATATCCAAAAAAAAACCAATGGATGCTATTTTAGAGTGCTATCATCAGGGGCAATATAATTTTGGTGAAAACTATGCGCAGCATTTTCGGGATAAAAGCAAGGCATTGGCCGACTACAACATTAAATGGCACTTTATTGGGCATTTACAGCGAAACAAAATAAAATATATCGTACCCCATGTATCATTATTTCATGCATTAGATAGCCATACACTTGCCGACCATATTAATAAAATCACACAATTACCGATTCATTGCCTCATTGAAATCAACATTGCATCCGAGTTAAGTAAAACAGGAGTTTTCCCCGATAGGGTGGCCGCATTAATTCAACATTGCCAAACACTGCCCAATGTTCACGTTCAAGGACTCATGTGCATACCACCTCTAGATAAAAACAAAGAAAATACTCGATTTTTTTTCAGGCAATTATATCATCTAAAAGAACAGTTAAATCAAACAATTTGCCAAACCAATCCACTCATTCATCTTTCCATGGGTATGAGCCAGGATTTTGAAATTGCAATTGAAGAAGGTGCCACAATTATCAGAGTAGGCACTGCGATATTCGGCGAGCGATTGCCCAAAGGACATATATGAAAAATAAACGCCATGGCTGTACGTGTAAAAAATGCATTGAATGCTGTACCCGCGACCCAGGTTGGTTTTTTCCAGATGAAATTGAACTTGCTGCTAATTTTTTAAATGTGACAGAGCCTGAATTTATTCGAGATTACTGCACAGAACATTTTGAGCATAATATTTATACCCTTTCACCTAAGAAAAAAACCAACAAAAAAGAATGTATTTTTTTAAGCAAAGACAAGCAATGCAATATCCACGAAGTCAAACCCTATGAATGCCGTAAAGTCTATGGTTGTGAAAGTGAGTCCAGGCACCGGCGAATTCGCGATATCATTAAAGGAAAATGGCAGAAATAATTCCTTTCTAATGTTATAAAACTACTACAAAATAGATATTTTATGAAATTGCGAATTATGGGACTGGTGAAAAATAGCAATTTGTGGGAGTGTTCAAAAATGCCTAGATTCTAGGCAGACAGCAAATTCAATGAAGGCGCATACATACGAGTATGTAATCGAATTGAATTTGGCTTTCCAACACCGAAGATGGGCGTTTTGAGGGCACTCCCATTATGCAATAATCCTCATACCTCTTGCATATACATTTAAGAAAAGGAGGGGGAATGAAATCCGATAGTAATCATTGGAATGCAATTTTTTCAGAAAAAGAGGATTCAGAACTGGGATGGTATGAAACGGATGCATCCCAAACATTGAAATTACTAACATCTATTCCAAACTTGGAAAATTCCACAATTTTTCTTCCTGGAATAGGGACCTCCGTTTTAGCAGAAATACTGATATCCAAAGGTCCTAAATTAATTCTCAATGATATAAGCTGTCACGCACTTAACCGTATTAAAAACAAATTAAACAACACATCCGATGATATTCAGTGGCTTTGTCAAAATATCACCCAATCCATTCAAAATATATCTAATGTAGATATATGGATCGACAGAGCGGTTCTTCATTTTTTAACCGACAATGATGATGTTGAAAAATATTTTAACAATGTAAAATCAATCACTAGTGTCCGGTTAAATTAAAATAAAAGCATCTGATTAGGATGATGTTT
>CAYZSU010000020.1:0-34244 GCA_964480565.1 uncultured Myxococcales bacterium
TTACTATTTATAATATTATTATATTCAACCGCTGTATTGATTATAATTAGTGGGGGGCAATATATTCATATGGGCCTTCGCTTATTAAAAAATACACATCTAAGTTCCATCAATAATGCCGATCATTAATTGTCAGGACTGGGGGCAACAGCCCTATGCGGATGCATGGCAAATGCAAGAACAACTGCGACATGATTGCATTTCACAAAAAATCGATAATACAATTATTTTTGTCGAGCATAACCCTGTATTTACTTTGGGCAAACAACCTGCAGAGTCAGATTTTATCAGTTCAAAAGAGGTCATTGCTTCTCAGGGCATTGATATCATTAAAACAAATCGGGGTGGGCGAATAACCTATCATGGTCCAGGTCAGTTAATCTGTTATTTTATTCTTCGGTTGAGTGATTTTAATATGGGAGTAAGGGCCTTTGTTGCTGCATTGGAAAATAGTGTCATTGAATTACTCGCCAAGTGGCAATTAAAGGGTATGTGTGATTCGCAATATCCAGGTGTATGGATTGGGAAAAATAAAATCACTGCCATTGGATTAAATATCAATCATGGTATTACGCAGCATGGCATGGCAATTAATGTCAATTGTGATTTATCAGCATATCAGCATATCGTGGCCTGTGGTATTCATGATCGTGGTATTACATCGTTTAAAAATGAGCTTGAATATACACTGGATATGGTAGGCATAAAAAAAGAACTCGCTAACTGTTTAGAGAGTTCTTTAAAATGCAAGATTGTTTTCACTTAGACTAGCCAGATGTAAACGTTAATGTATCGAGTACAGGTAAGCTATCATTTTCAATGTCTTCTTCAGTCGCTTCGTCTTCAAATACTGGAAGCAACTGCATATTCTCTTCATCATCAGGTAAATTAGAGAGTATTTTATTGAATGCCTTGTCATCGTAAACACCATCTTTTAAATGGCGCTGAATGAGTCGTTGATCATATAATAGGTCGTCTGAGACAAGTGCTTTGCGTTGTGTCATGTGTGAAGTCCTTATGTTAGTGGCTTATTTTTTTGCCGGTGCTTTTTCCAGATGCATGATGACTTTTCCATCTTTAAAAATGCGAATATCACCAGAAGATTCAGATATAACAAAGGCGATGCTATGAGTCAAGCCTGTGATTCCAGATGCGGCAATATGCCGGCTACCTAGTCCGCGAGGAAGGTTGGTTTCATCGGATGTAACGCCCAAGTATCGTCCAGCAGTAAGAACTGTGCCATCATCTGCAATGATAAATGCGCCATCCATGGCTGACAGTTCGCGAAGAGTTTCCTTTAATGCGGCGGAGTGAATATTGCGCTCGCTTTCATCATATCCTTTAAATGGATTCATGATCATCTGTTTTGATAGTTGCAATACTTTTTCATGATCACCGATGACGAAAATAGTGCCGATGGGTTTACCTTCTCGTCCCTTTTCAGCCAATTCAACGCATAAATTAAGCACGGATTGAAATAGTTCCGGTGGAATATAGTCGGAAATGCGAATTAAGCCTTTGCCTGTGATAAATTCGGATTCTTTGGCCATATCGATGATCTGAATCGCATCCAAACATCCAGAATCTGATCCACCAAGTGCGCAAACTACTTTTGATCCAACATCGAGTAGATCCTGGGATAATGCCAGTGTTACGGCAATTTTGATGATCGACATACGAGTCATTGGATGTTTGGGAATAGTCAGTGAGCCCTTTGCACGCGATAGTAAATTTGACTTATCGATGCCATGGGTATCCATTCGGCGTTTGCGTGAGATAAGTAGTAGGTCAAATTTTTGTGCAATGCGTTCTGCAAATATGAAGTCATCCAGGGGATCAATATGCAAAAGTACAGCTTTGGCGGATATTTTGTTGGCCAATTGAAAAGCGGATCGAATAATTAAGCGGTTTTCCTCGCGCATTGAAATTATAATAATGGATTTGATGCGTATTTTCAAGAGGAAACAGGGCATGTTATAGACAATCTAATAATTAATGGGAATGTCCTTAAAATAAGCGATTTGTGGGATTGTTCAAAATGCGAGAGATTTCATTGTTCCGCAAATACGAAATTGGAGCGTGTATGCGAGTACTGGGTGCTATGCTCAAGAAGCACCGAAGATAGATGTTTTGATGGCAAGCCCTGTATGTGTTTTTTTGTATGTTGAAAATATGTATACATTGATTAATTTATTTACACTGTAATATTTATGAATTATCCAAATTGATATAAAATTATGATTAAATTTGCATTGCGAAAAAGCCCATTTATGTATAAGCACATGCAACCGGAGGGGTTTATGCGCATCACAAAAAGGTCTGTTTTCATTGTTTTACTGTTACTATATTGCTCATCTGCATTGGCAGCAAACCCATTTTCATCCTCGTGGTCCATGGATAGTATCCAATTATCCAGAGGTCAGTCATTTACGATTCATGCAATGATCGATGTGCCAGAGAATCATTATATATATGCGGATACGGTATCCGTGGAAATGCGTGCACTTGATGGCATGATTATTGATCGCATTGACCTGCCAAAGGGAAAAGAAAAGTATGATCAATGGTTGGAAGAGACACAACAAATCTATGATAGTCCGATTGCAATTGAAATTCATGGGCATGTGCCTGATACACTTTCTTTGGGCGCAAAACAACTTGCAGCTGATATCATTTATCGCGGGTGTTCGGAAACGCTGTGCTATCGAAAAGTAAGCGATCATGTGAGTATGGATATTAATATCAATGCAGGATCGCAAGCTGAGTTGTCAGTATCAGTTGCTATTGACAATCACACTGGTCCACAACCAAAAGCATCAGCTATAACCGATATAAAAACCAATACGCTTTTATCCACGGATTCATGGTGGCATATATTGCTATCCTTGGGATCCGTATTTATTGCAGGAATACTCACTGCATTTACGCCATGCGTATGGCCGGTATTGCCAGCGATATTATCGTTTATTGGTGTCAGTAAAGAGTCACGCATGTCCAAAAACCTGTTGCTCTCAATATCGCTTATTGCAGGGTTGGCATTGGTATACAGTTTGCTTGGCATGCTCGCTGCGAGTGCAGGTAAAAACTTGGGATTTTTATTTCAGTATAAATGGTTTTTAGTGATTGTTATTTTATTTTTTATTTTGATGAGTTTGTCTATGCTCGGTGTATTTCGGTTATCCATGCCCTCACGGTGGCAAACTCGGATGAATCAATTAGGGGGAAAGGGTTTTTTAGGTGCTTTTCTCGCAGGTGCTGGTATGGGGCTTGTCGCATCGCCTTGCGCAGGTCCTGTGATTGTCGCTATTTTAGGAGTTGTAGCATATCAGCGTGACTATATGCTGGGCCTGATTATGCTGCTCACCTATAGTGCGGGTATGGGCATTGTATTTATCGGGATGGCAACGCTATTCGCATCATTTACGAATCGACTCAAAGGAGGCAAATGGTTTGAGTGGATTAAACGCAGCCTAGCAGTATTGCTGCTTGTGCCAGCACTTTATTTTGCCATGTCGCTATTTAATATTGATATCCCCTTTTTATCATCGGATAGGAGTGATTATTGGCACTCATCATTGGTGGACGCAAAGAAAATAGCTAAAGAAGAGCAAAAACCACTGTTTATTAAATTCAGTACCAAATGGTGCACGCAATGTGCATTATTGGATAAAACATTTTTTAAGGAATCACAGGTGATCAGTTTATTGGATCAGATGGTTCCAGTAAAAATCGATTGTACGGATGAAACGGATGCGATTAACTCAATTATTAAAACCTATGGCATATTGGGCTATCCGGAATTTCGCATATTATTTGCGGATGGGGCATTGTATGAGGGACATATCATGTCTGCATTTGAGCGTGAGAAACTATTGGCCAATATGCGAGATGCCATTTTTAAACAGACAATACGCAATAAGGAGTTGAAATAATGGAAGATATCATCCGACAATTATTAATTGAATTGGGCGAGGATCCAAACCGTGAAGGGCTAGTGGATACGCCAGCTAGGGTCAAACGATCCATGGATTTTCTGACATCAGGTTACCATGATGACCCCAGGGCGCTTATTGAGAACTCATGTTTTTCGGATAAGCATGAGGAGATGGTACTCGTAAAGGATATTCCGCTATATAGCTTATGCGAGCATCACTTATTGCCATTTTTTGGGCATGCGCATGTGGGGTATTTGCCTAATGATAAAATCGTTGGCATCTCCAAGGTCGCGCGCCTGGTGGATTTATTTGGACGGCGATTGCAGTTGCAGGAACGGCTTACCAATCAAGTGGCAGAGACTTTAATGGATATTTTAAAGCCCAAAGGCGTGGCTGTAGTGATTGAGGCAGAACATTTGTGTATGCAAATGCGAGGCGTGCAAAAACGCGGCACATCGGTGATTACCAGTGCAATGCTGGGTGCATTTCGCAGTCGCCCGGAAACCAGAGCTGAATTCATGACCTTGATTAAATAAGTAAATATAGTTGCACTTCATAATTTCAATCCATAAAACGCTTGAGCTTTTAATCACACTTAGTATAACCACCGCTATTTCGGAGGTTAAATAATGAAGCGTATTCTATTTGATCCATGGCTTAAGGAAAATCCCGTATTTATTCTATTGCTCGGATTATGCCCAGTCTTGGCGGTTACTATCAGTGTTAAAAATGCTGTTGGCATGGGGGTGGCAGCTACATGTGTGCTGGTGTGCTCCAATACTATTGTCTCGCTATTTGGCAGTCTATTTCCACGTCAGATACGGATTCCATGTTTTATCGTGGTGATCGCTACGTTTGTGAGCATGGTTGAAATGTTAATGGCTGCTTATTTTCCAGCAATTAATGAATCATTGGGCATTTTTATTCCGCTGATTGTGGTAAATTGTATTATCTTAGGGCGTGCTGAAGCATTTGCATCACGAAATAAGTTAATTCCTTCCCTGCTAGATGGCATTGGTATGGGGATGGGATTTAGCATTGCACTCGTCAGTATTGCGCTTATTCGTGAAGTATTGGGTGCAGGTACTTTTTGGGGCATACGTATTTCAGAATATTTTTCACCGGAGGGGTTTATTGCGCCTGCAACAGTCATGACTATGGCGCCTGGCGCATTTATTATTATTGGATTGATATTGGGAGTGATTAATTGGCGCAAGCAGACGCAGTGAACATACAATAATCGCTGTTTGCCTCGAATATGGCAATTTGTGACCACACACTAATGTGCGTGTTTTGATTGTGTTTAAGGCATTATTTAAAGAGGTTATCTATGAAACAATACATACTATTATTTATCTCCACTGCATTGGTAAATAATTTTGTTTTAGCAAAGTTCCTAGGTTTATGCCCATTTATCGGTGTATCCAAGCGTAAATCACAAGCTATTGGCATGGGCAGTGCGGTGATTTTTGTCATGACCATGGCATCCATGGCATCTTGGGTGATTTATCAGTTTTTATTGGCTCCAACAGAGTCAAATATATTCTATCAGCTGATGGGTAAATCTCAAGCAGTGAGTGATTTTGATTTTACTTATTTGACAACGATTGTATTCATATTGGTGATTGCAACATTGGTACAGTTGGTGGAGATGTTTTTGATGAAAGTCATTCCACCATTATATGAATCATTGGGCATATATTTACCTCTTATTACGACTAATTGCGCGGTGATGGGTGTTGCGCTACTTAATATTAAAGATTTCGGTATGAAGGAATCATTAGGAGAGTCATTTGTGATGACTATGATTCAAGGCATATCCGCGGGTATTGGTTTTTTTATCGTGATTGTATTGATGAGTGGTATGCGTGAACATTTGGATAGAATGCCTATCCCAAAGGCCTTAAAGGGTGTGCCCATCGCATTTATTTGTGCAGGGTTGATGGCATTGGCCTTTATGGGATTTGCTGGCCTGGGCCAATAAGGGGATTCGCATTGAAAGGATAGTATATGCTAATTGCAGTTTTAATTTTAGGTGTGCTAGGCCTCGTATTTGGCATGGGGTTATATATTGCATCAAAAGTATTTCATGTGCCGATGGATCAACGTGTTCAGCAAGTGGATGCCGCATTGCCAGGGTCGAATTGCGGCGCCTGTGGGCATGCGGGATGTGCTGGTTTTGCTAAGGCGATTGTGCATGGTAGCGCGGATATAGCCGCTTGTGTGCCTGGGGGAGATGCTGTGGCACAAACACTTAGCCAGATTATGGGTGTTGCTACATCTACTAAAGAAAAACAAGTTGCTGTGCTGCATTGCCATGGTAAAAATGCAAAAAATAAATATCATTATAATGGTATTGATACATGCAAGGCGGCGGTGCTTATCAATAATGGGCCAAAGATGTGTGCATTTGGTTGTATTGGTTTTGGCGATTGTGTGAGCGTTTGTCCCTTTGATGCAATAACGATGAGTGATGGACTTCCTTATATTGATGAGGCGAAGTGCACTGGATGTCGCAAATGCGTGATGACATGTCCGAAATCACTATTCGCAATGCACGCAATGGCAAGTACAGTACACGTACTGTGTTGTTCGAAATTGAGCGCAAAGGATACGATTAAAGCCTGTGATGTGGGTTGTATTGCTTGTCAAAAATGCGTGAATGTATGTAAGTTTGAGGCCATTTATATTGAGGAAAATCGAGCGATAATTGATTATGATAAATGCGTATCCTGTGGTGTATGTGAAAAAGTGTGTCCACGACATATTATCGTAAATGTTCGTCAACGTCGGAAAGATATCGGCTTATGGCCAGTAAAGAAAAATAAATAAGAGGTCTTATGAAAACATTTTCTAAAGGCGGTGTTCATCCAAATGACAACAAGTTAATGAGTAGCGAATGCGCCATTGAATCCATTGATCTACCGGACAAGCTGATTATCTCCATGTCTCAGCATTTGGGCAAAGAGGCAAAGCCGATTGTTATTAAAGGTGATATTGTGCAAAAGGGACAGTGCATTGCCAAAGCCAGTGGTTTTATTTCTGCGGATGTGCATGCACCAACATCCGGTACAATTCACAATATATTTGCGGGGCAGTCCATGCAGGGGAAATCATGCACATATATTGAACTGCATTCAGATGGTAAGGATGAGTGGTACTCACAATGCAATCAGCCCTGTGATTGGCAAATAGTGCCTGCGGATGAGCTAAAAAAAATCATTGCAGAGTCTGGTGTTGTGGGAATGGGTGGTGCCACATTTCCAACGCATGTTAAATTATCGCCCATGCATGGTGTGACAATTGATACATTGATTATCAATGGCGTGGAATGCGAGCCATATTTGACATGTGATCATCAGCTGATGCGTGAGCATAGTGCGCATATCGTTGTGGGTATTCAGATTTTAAAAAAGGCGCTGGGTGTTGATAATGCCATTATAGGTATTGAGGCAAACAAACATGATGCGTACGATATCATGCGTGCGGCAACAAAAGACACGAATATTCTCGTAGAGCTCTTGAATGTTAAGTATCCGCAAGGGGCTGAAAAACAATTAATCGATGCATTGATGAACCGTCAAGTGCCATCGGGTAAATTGCCAATGCATGTGGGATGCGTGGTGCAAAATATCGCCACTGCATTTGCAGTATATGAGGCAGTTGCCATGAAACGCCCGCTGACCCATCGCATTATTACAATATCAGGTGATGGGATTGAACAGCCAGCCAATCTATATGCGCCTATTGGCACGTCATTTGATATGCTTTTACAACGTCAGGGCTTACTTTCAAAGGCAACAAAACTCATTTCAGGCGGCCCTATGATGGGTACTTCGATATCAGATACGATTCAGTTTATGACAAAGGGTAGTAGCGGACTTTTAGCATTTTGCGATGCCAAGTCCATTGAATCGGATCCCTGCATTCGCTGTGGCCGCTGTGTGAGTGTCTGCCCAGTGGGGTGTATGCCTGTTCAGATGATGGAAGTTATTGCACAAGGTGATATTGCGCAGTATGCGGATATGCATATTGCTGACTGCATTGAATGTGGGTCATGCAGTTATATTTGTCCAGCACATCGGCATTTGCTTCATTATATTCGTCAGGCAAAATCAGAGCTAGTAGCAGAGCGTATCAAAAAAGATCGTGCTGCAAAGAAAAAGGAGGCTGCGAATGAATAATGGGCATACATATATCGTCAGCTCATCACCGCATATTCGCCATTCAGATAGTATTTCGCGTATTATGTGGACAGTTATTATTGCATTATGCCCAGCGCTAATCGCATCCATATACTATTTTGGTTATTATGCATTGATTATTACAGGACTGTGCGTATCCACTGCAATACTCACAGAAATGCTATGCCAAAAAATAGCGGGCAAGCGCATATGCATTGCGGATGGATCCGCTGTGCTGACTGGATTATTGCTCGCATTTACATTGCCGCCGTCCGTACCGTGGTATGCCGCAGTTTTAGGGGCATCATTTGCTATTGGTATTGCCAAACATGCATTTGGTGGCCTGGGATGTAATATATGGAATCCTGCACTTGCGGGCCGTGCTTTTTTATTGGCTGCATATTCTGGGAGCATGGTGATGAGTAAATGGCCGATTCTGCAGCAAGCGGTTTATGGTAATATCTTAACTATTGGTACGGATGTCATTACCAAAGCCACACCATGTGCGGTATTGAAACAGGCACCATTAACAATTGTGAATCACTATTCGCTATGGGATTTAATTGTTGGGCATATCCCAGGATGTATTGGTGAGACTTCTGTGATTGCATTGGTTATTGGCGCGATCATTTTGATCGCAAGGTCGACTATTAATTGGCGATTGCCACTGGCATTTATCGGAACCGTATTTATCCTGGTATTGATATTACCCCTGACTGGCAGTGATGGGCAGTATATAATTGCACTGCGAGATTTAAGCGTATTTGGTCATGGGGGTGCACTTCAATTAGGGGGATTTCATATATTTTCAGGTGGGCTGATTCTGGGTGCATTCTTTATGGCTACGGATATGGTGACAAGTCCGTTAACATCTAAAGGACAGGCATTGTATGGTTTTGGATGTGGAGTGTTTGTAGTGATGATTCGTTTTTATGGAGGGTATCCAGAAGGGGTGTGTTATTCTATTTTAATTATGAATACACTTGTCTGGGTAATTGATCGCTGTACGCGACCGCGTATTTTTGGAAAGGGATAATATGTTAACATTGCCAAATTGGTTTCGATTTCCGTTTGTGTTGATGATTGTGACAGGTATTTCTGGCGTCGGATTGACTGCACTTTGGCATGCCACATTGCCACAAAAAAATGAATTGGCAGCGCAGGCGGCAACTAAGGCCATAAGCGAAGTCATGCCAAGAGCCACCCGATTTGAAAAAAAACATGTACGCCTTGGCGAGCAAGCTGTTGACTATCAGATTGCATATCAGGATGATCACATATTGGGTTATATCGCGATAGGTGAGGGAGTGGGATATTCCAGTACAATAAAGGTGATGGTTAGCGTTCTACCGGATATGCATATTTTTCGCACAAAGGTATTGTATCAAAAGGAAACACCTGGGCTAGGAGATAAGATTTTGGAAATTAAGTCCAATGCGACATGGGGTAAGCTTTTGACTGGCAATATGCCGGATGAATCCAAGCGTCGCCCGTGGTTTCAGACGCAATTTGATGGAAAAAAAGCCCCCCTGCAGGTGACAGCTGATGGTGGTCAGGTTGATGCGATTACTGGGGCCACGATTACATCTCGTGCCATGTGTGTAGCGATTAATGACGCGATTAACCAGTTGTCGCTTGTATTGTCCCAGTAGATTGATGTCATAGGGTATTTTTAATAAATTCGCATATATAATTCTTATTTGACTATATCAAATTATTTTTTATGAAATAAGAGCAGCCATCTTGCTGGAGTGCGCATGGCAGATAGCGATGGCCAGAGCATCGGATGCATCTTCATAGGCCACTTCTGGCAATGATAATAGAACACGAACCATGTTTTGAATCTGTGTTTTACTGGCACGGCCATGTCCGACAATTGCTTGCTTAACCGCGGTGGGTGAGTATTTATGTGCGGGCAATTGTTTTTCTCTGGCAGCCAATATAGCGGCGCCTCTGGCATGTCCCAATATTAATGCGCTTTTGGCATTTTTTGCTACAAAGACATCTTCAATCACTGCAATGCTTGGTTGATAGATATCGATAAATTTTTTTAGTTCAATGAAAATCGTATGAATGCGCTCGGGTAAATCTAGCGTGGTTTTTGGCCGAATGAGACCATTGTCGATATGGGCAATATGATTCCCTTTATGTTCAATAAATCCATAGCCAGTAATGCGCGACCCAGGATCGATGCCCATGATGATCATAGTTATACTCCAGGACTGTTACTGTGAATGATTTTTTTTGAATCGTGTTCCTTAAGGTCAATTATCTATACAAGTTCTGCCATGATATCTTCATCAATATCAAAGTTAGCATATACTTTTTGAACATCCTCGTGATCTTCAAGTGCATCCATAAGCTTAAGCATTTTACCCGCATCCTCTGCATTTTCTACTTTTACTGTGTTTTGTGGAATCATAACAATATCGGCTTCGATAGATTCTAGTCCAACATTTGTGCATGCTTCTTTTACTTCTTGAAATGCGTCAGGAGATGTAATGACTTCAATATAGTCACCTTCATCCTTAATGTCATCAGCACCTGATTCAAGAGCTGTATCCATGATTTTTTCTTCATCCACATTTTTTTCAAATATAATCATGCCTTGGCGATTAAACATCCATGATACGCAACCATTTTCACCAAAATTACCGCCGCGTTTTGAAAAAATATGACGAATTTCAGCCACTGTGCGATTGCGGTTATCTGTTAAAACATCCAGCATGATTGCTACACCACAAGGACCATAACCTTCAAAGGTTATTTCTTCATAGGTAACACCTTCAATTTCACCGGTGCCGCGTTTAATGGCTCGGATGATATTATCATTGGGCATATTGGCTGCGCGCGCTTTATCCAAGACCGTTCGAAGTCGCGGGTTGCCAGTGGGATCACCGCCCCCTTGGCGTGCGGCAATCGTAATTTCTTTGATGAGCTTTGAAAAAACTTTGCCTCTTTTTGCATCTGCAGCTCCTTTTTTGTGTTTAATGGTCGACCATTTATTATGACCTGACATGCGTTCTCCCTTGTAATGTAATATGTGGCGCGACGCTAGCAAACATGTATCTATTTTGTAAAGTGCAAATCAGCGGTAATTCGGATAAATTGGGGCTAAGGGCTGCAGTATGTGGGCGATTCAAAAAGGTGATTTTTCTTAACGTGCATAATTGTCAAATTCATTGACATCCAATGATCTGTGCCTAGCCACCTCTTTGCTAACGAGTCCGCTATTTGCAAGTTCAGCCAAGGATTGATCCATAGTAATCATGCCTGTGTTTTGTTGTCCCATCTGCATTTGAGATGGAATCTGATGGGTTTTTCCTTCTCGTATTAAATTTCGTATGCCCACTGTAGGGTAGAGAACTTCCAGTGAGAGTACTCGGCCTCCATTTACTTTTGGCAGTAGTTGCTGACTTAAAACTCCTTCTAAAATAAATGATAGCTGTGTTCGAATTTGCGATTGATGATGCGGTGGAAATACATCGATAATACGGTCAATGGTTTGAACAGCTGAATTGGTATGAAGCGTGCCCATCACTAAATGACCTGTTTCAGCAATGGTGATTGCGCTTTGAACGGTTTCCAGGTCTCGCATTTCACCGATCAGTACAATATCTGGATCCTGGCGAAGGATATACTTTAATGCACGTACAAAACTTAATGTATCGCGACCCACCTCACGTTGATTAATTAGAGATTTTTTTTGCTCAAATATAAATTCAATGGGATCTTCAACCGTAATGATATGTTCATGTCGACTTCGATTTACTGTTTCAATAAGAGATGCGAGTGTGGTGGATTTGCCACTGCCAGTTTGTCCGGTCACAAGAATAAGTCCGCGTGGTTTATGTGTTAGTTCAATAACTCTTTCAGGAATGCCAAGTTCCGCAGGCATTTTTATTTCAAATGGTATTGTTCGAAATGCCCCGCAAATACATGCTTGTGCGGTAAATATATTTGCACGGTATCTGGATAAACCCTTAATTTCAAAGGATAAGTCAATGGATTTACTTTTTTCAAGCTCAGCAGTTTGTTCGTCGGATAGACATTCAAAACAAATTGCTTTGGCTTTTTCAGGTGTAAGATTATCTTCACCAATGGATACCAATGTGCCATCCACTCGCATTTGCGCGGGCCGATTAACATTAATGTGAAGATCGCTAGCATTATTTTCAAAACAAAAGGCAAGCAGTTCATTTAATGTTTTACTCATGAATAGTCCTTTCAAAAAAATATTAATCTTTATTTGTCATTGCAGGTAATTCGCTTGCATTCACTTCGCCATGTTGAATCATATATTTAATTAAGGGATTGTGAATGATTTTTAATTTAGAAATTTGTTCGTTAAAATTTGGAATATCTCGTAGATAAATAAATGCATCCTGTCCAGCGTATACAAGAATCCAATGCGGAAGTTTCCATAAATAATAGTGCAATGGTCGGTTTCCCCATACAGAGTGTGCAGGGAAAATTAAATAATCAAATTGGTATTCTTGATCTAGCTTTGAAAAATAATCAATGCGTGTGCTACTATACATCCATTTTTTAAAAAATAAATCACCATATATAGGTGTGCGGCCATCAATAAATACTTTTTCGCGTGGCCACCTGGAATATATCAAATACCCACCCATAGCCATGCTATTTAAATTCTTTCCGTAAATATGGTTGCGGTCCAAAAAAGACACTGCTTTTGGAGCAATAAATGAATCTGCTTCACGTATACCCAATTCGCCAGCTGTATGCCCTGTAATGGTGGAAATTACGCCATATCGAATGCAGAAAAATGAAATAAGTGTGAATAGGGTTAAATATATCCACTGACGGCATCCTTTAAATTGCGTATATTGCCCCAAATAGCGACCTAATGGATGTGAATAATAGAAGGCCAGGGGGAGGTTGATAAACATAAAATGGCATGTGAATCGAGAGCCCTGATATACTAAATAAATACTAACTATTGTAAGAAATAGATGTGAGATGCGTAATTTTTTTAAGTTAATTAAATAAAGTAGGGGGAGTAAATAACTTAAGAATTCATATAAATTGGTGGCCAGTGTTTTACTAACGCGTGCGTCTGAAATTGGAATCCATTCACTGGTGAATTTAAGAATATTTTCCATGTCAAAATGTTCAAAAGGAAATAGTAATGTGCGAATGCCATAGGGGGTTAATGTACATGCCAATATGCATAGTAGTGTAAGTAGCCATAAATAATATAGTTTTGATTTTGCCAGGGGAGTTATTCCTGTGCGCCATTGTGAAATGAGTGTATCAATTGTTTCTCCTGCGCTAAATGCCCCTAGGATAGCAATGGATAATAATCCACCGGCATGGAGATTGATCCACGGAATTGTAATAATGGGCATAAGCCATAGCCATGCTTTTTTGTTTTGCTGATATCGGTGTAGTAGATAGAGAAATGATACTACGAATAGGAATGTAAAGAAAAATGGCCGCATCATTACGCGATGTGCGATGCTGAAAATAAGAATGATCATTGCGCACATTGATGCAATCGTTGAGTGAGTTATATCCTTTATCAGGCGATAGAAAATATATACTAAGGCGCAAAATATTATAAATCGTACAATAATAAGGCCATGAATTTCAAAGAGAGAGTAGATATGCCAGGCAAATACTTGAAATAGCCATTCATGATTGACCCAACTAGCACCAGTGACTGTCCAGGAAAATGGATCAAATGTAGGCACATATTCGATTAATGCGATAATTTCACCGGTTTTTAAATGCCACCAAATATCAAAGCTTCCAAGTTGTGTAGCGCCAGCCATAATAATCAGACCAAGAACAGATAATGGCCATAAATATGATTTGGGAGGGGAACTATTTTTTAAATAGGAAATAATCATGTGCGTGAGACTATCATATAATTTGCATGCTGGCTACGATGTTTTTTTCCGTGCCAGGCATGAAGTTCGTACAACCCTGCCAATGCCTGGCACGGGGATTTTATTAATATTTAGTGAGTATAAATTGACTTTTTCTAGAGCTGTGTCTAAAAAGCTAGCGTTTTGATTGGAATCCAAATGCCATTTATTACAGATATTCCCATAGCGACTTTTGACACATTTGTGGCTCAGCAAGGCCTTAAATCCTTTGCTGCTGATCAAATTATATCATGGTTGTATAAAAAAAATGTCATGTCATTTGATAATATGACCAATATTAGTAAATATGCACGTGATGCATTGTCTCGTGAATATGATATTGTATCGCTATCCATTTCGAATATAGCGGTTTCCACGGATTTATCCAAAAAATATATATTTGAAACCCATGATGGGTGCTTTATTGAGTCTGTATGGATTCCCATGGATGACACGCATCATACAATTTGCTTGTCTACCCAAATAGGTTGTCAGATGGGATGTGCTTTTTGTAGGACTGCGCAAATGCCATTTGAACGGGATCTATCCTTGGGTGAAATTCTGGATCAGGTGCGACTCATTGCCTATGATAATTCACAAATGCCCAGCAATATCGTTTTTATGGGCATGGGTGAGCCTATGAACAATTTGAGCAATCTATCAGATGCAATTTCAATATTACAGGATGGGCGCGCATTTGGGTTGTCAAAACGTCGCATTACAGTGTCTACGTCGGGTATTTTGGATAAATTGGATATATTTGCAAAAATGCATGATGTAAAAATTGCCATTTCTTTAAATGCAGCGACAGATAATATCCGTAGCCAAATTATGCCAATCAATAAACGCTATTCAATTGCAGATATTGTGAAATTTGCCAAACATTATAATACGTATTCAAAGCATCGCATTACATTTGAATATGTATTAATTCAAGGCATCAATGACACGGATAGTGAAATGAAACAGTTGGTTGAATTGCTATCAATGTTTCCATGTAAAATTAATTTAATTCCATTTAATGGTTTTGATACATCTGAATATAAGCGTCCATTTAAGAAAACAGTGGATGCGTGGAGTAAAAAATTGTACCAAGCAGGTATTCAGACAAATATTCGTATTAGCCGAGGACAAGATATTATGGCATCTTGCGGACAATTGGCTTCAAAAAAAAATAGAGGAGATTAATATGGCACAAAATCGAATTGGTATTATTGGCGGAAGTGGTTTGTATCAAATGAATAATGTGACCATTACGGACGAGGTCTATGTGGATACGCCGTTTGGTTCGCCATCCGATGCTGTGATTTTAGGTGAAATGGACCAATGTCCAGTGGCTTTTTTGCCACGACATGGAAAGGGCCATCGTATCTTACCGCATGAAATTAATTATCGTGCGAATATATTTGCGCTTAAATCCATGGGAGTTAATACGATTATTTCTGTGTCAGCGGTTGGCAGTATGCGCAAAGAAATTAAACCCGGTGATTTAGTCATGGTGGATCAATTTGTCGATCGTACCAAAGTGCGTGAGCAAACTTTTTTTGGAAATGGTGTGGCCGCTCACGTGTCATTTGCTGATCCTGTATGCGACAACCTTCGAAACGCACTTGTTCAGGCATCGCAACATATAGCATGTGATGTACATTCAACAGGTACATACGTTTGTATTGAAGGGCCGATGTTTTCATCTCGCGCAGAGTCGTCTATTTATAGGTCTTGGGGTGTCGATGTAATTGGGATGACCAATTATCAGGAAGCAAAATTAGCACGCGAAGCGGAAATATGTTTTGCTACTATTGCGCTTGCAACGGATTATGACTGTTGGCACAAGGAAGAGGGGGCCGTGGATGTAGCCATGGTGGTAGCAACGATGAAGAAAAATGTAGTAAATGCGCAGACAGCTATTTCATCATTACTTACTACATATACGGATAATGCCGAATGTGCCTGTCATCAGTCGCTAAATGGTGCGATCATGACAGACCCTTCCTGCATTCCTGATGATCAGAAAAAAAAGTTAGCGCCAATATTAGGTAAATATTTCAACTAGTGTATAAATAATTGTAGTCAATGAATAGAGGCATCGATGAGTATTTTAGTTGTAGGGTCTGTGGCATATGATGATTTAATAACACCGTCTGGTAATTATAAGGATGTATTGGGCGGCGCAGCCACACATTTTTCAGTGGCGGCAAGGTTGTTTGTACCTGTGAGTATGATCGGTGTTGTGGGTTCTGATTTTAAACAAACAGACATGGCATTGCTAAATTCGCTGGATATTAACACAAATGGTATTGAACAAATTCAATCGGGTCAGACCTTTCGTTGGTCAGGCAAGTATTATGATAATATTAATCAACGAGATACAATTGATACGCAACTAGGTGTTTTTGAATCATTTTCTCCAAAACTCAATAATGAACATAAAAATAAACCCTATGTATTTTTGGCAAATATTCATCCTGCATTACAGTTGGATGTATTAAATCAAATGAAAAGTACAAAAATTGTGGCATTGGACACCATGGATTTGTGGATTAATTCTACGCGAGATATACTAAACCAGGTTGTTGAAAAAGTGGACCTATTATTTATAAATAATGAAGAAGCATATTTAATGACAAATGAATATAATCTGTCCAGTGCAGCAAAAAAAATTATGTCCTTGGGGCCTAAAGCTGTGGTGATAAAACTAGGCGAATATGGGGCTCATTTATTTATGGGTGACCAGATTTTTTCTTTGCCAGGTGTGGTGCTTGAAAATCCAAAAGATCCTACAGGTGCTGGAGATACCTTTGCAGGTGGTTTTATGGGGCATCTTGCCAAAAAAGATGATTTTTCATTTGAAACATTAAAAGAATGTGTTGTTTGCGGTACAGTGACTGCCTCCTATCAAGTAGAGGGAATCGGGCATCAGTGTTTGCTAAATTTGGATGCCAAACTACTGCAGAAACGCTATCATACTTTAATTCAAAATACGTCATTCAATGATCAAGTGATATTTTAATTATTATATGAATCGATCGACTCCATAATCAATAATCATTCGGGATTTTACTATGACAGAATCATCTATGAGTTTTGTTACTCTTATTTCATTGGAACTTTCTCTAACAGAAAAACAGGTCAAATCAACACTCGCATTGCTAGACGATGGCTGTACGGTACCATTTATTTCGCGGTATCGAAAAGAGGCCACGGGTTCTTTGGATGAAGTTCAAATTACGCGCATTCGCGATCGACATCAGCAATTATGTGAGTTGTCTGCGCGCAAACAATCGATTGTTAAATCCCTTTTAGAACGCGATTTGTTGTCAAAGGAGTTAAATGCGTGCATTGATGCTGCATGTACAATGACTGAGCTTGAAGATATTTATCTGCCCTTTAAACCCAAGCGTCGCACAAAAGGGATGATTGCAAAAGAAAAGGGGCTGGAGCCATTAGCTACCTATATTTATCTTCAAACAATGGATTCAGATCCAAATACCTATGCAATGAAATATGTGCATGAAGATAAAGGTGTATTAAATATTGATGATGCCATATCAGGTGCCAAGGATATTATTGCGGAATGGGTGAATGAAAATAAAGATGCGCGCGAAAAACTGCGATCACTATTTTTAAACTCATCGACTGTGACATCAACCGTATGGAAGGGCAAGGAATCGGATGATAGCAAGTATAGCGATTATTTTGACTATACCGAGGCCCTCAGCCATGCGGCGGGACATCGATTATTTGCACTGTTTCGAGGCGAAAAAGAAGGCATCTTAAAAGTAAATATTCGACCCAGTGATGATGATGCCATTGCATTATTGGAATCTATGTTTGTCAAATCAACGCATCGCGCATCGGCAATTGTGATGGATGCGGTGCATGACGCCTATCGCAGATTACTAATTTATTCCATGGAAACGGATATTCGAAAACAAGTAAAAGAGCGTATTGATCTAGAGGCGATATCTGTATTTGGTGAAAATTTGAGACAAGTCTTGATGGCAGCACCACTTGGGCAAAAATCAATGATGGCCATTGATCCAGGCTTTCGAACGGGTTGCAAGGTGGTGTGTTTAAGCCCACAAGGGCAATTATTGGAATTTGTAACCGTGCACATTACTATGTCTGATCGTCAAAAAGAACAGGGTGCACAGATGATTTCTGATTTATGCACTAAGTATAATATCGAGGCCATTGCTATTGGAAATGGTACGGCAAGTCGCGAAACAGAAGCGGTTGTTCGGGCATTGCCCATATGTAAAAAATGCACGATTGTCCTTGTCAATGAAAGCGGCGCGTCCATTTACTCTGCATCCAAATTAGCAAGGGACGAATTTCCAGATCAAGATGTGACTGTGCGCGGATCCATATCCATTGGCCGTCGTTTGATGGATCCATTGGCAGAACTTGTAAAAATCGACCCCAAGTACATTGGTTTTGGGCAATATCAACATGATGTGGACCAAACAAGGCTTAAAAATGCACTGGATGATACAGTGATGCATTGTGTGAATACTGTGGGTGTGGAAGTAAATACAGCAAGTTCACAGTTGCTATCCTATGTATCTGGTTTGGGACCTATTTTAGCTAAAAATATTGAAAAATATCGCAATGAACATGGTCCTTTTTTCACAAAAGCAGCATTAAAAAAAGTCACTCGCTTGGGTGAAAAGGCCTTTGAACAATCTGCAGGTTTTATACGCATTCACAATGCAGAAAATCCATTGGATCAAAGTGCAGTGCATCCAGAACGATATGATTTGGTTGAAAAAATGGCAGCTGATTTGTCATGCACTGTCTTGGATTTGATCAATCAGCCCGATTATTTAGATAAGATTAATCTATCCGAGTATGTCACGGATGATGTGGGCTTACCCACGCTCAGAGATATCTTAGATGAATTGAAAAAACCGGGTCGTGATCCCAGGGATACATTTGTATCCGTTGAATTTTCTGATGAAGTGAATGAGATAAAAGATGTAAAAAAAGAAATGATATTGCCTGGTATTGTTACCAATATCACTAAGTTCGGTGCATTTGTGGATATTGGAGTGCATCAGGATGGGCTAATTCATATTAGCGAAATGGCCAATCGGTTTATTAAGGATCCGCTAGATGTTGTATCGGTTCAACAGCATGTTAAGGTGAAAGTACTTGATGTGGATATGAATCGTCGCCGAATTGCATTGAGTTTAAAAGATGTGAAATAAATAATGCGATTGCCCTATGTTTACCTATAATCCCAATTGACTTTAGTTCAAATCTCAATAAAATCAGTCTAATTTTAACGAAAAATCACAATTACCAATTATATTTATAATAAATGATGGAGGCTGCATGTTGTTTAAGTTTAAGTTTTATATGAGCATTATTATGATTGCGTTAACTTGCCAATGGATGAGTGTCGCAATGGCCAATCGCAGTCCAAGTGTAGTCAATTTTACGCCAGCGACGGATGGTGGAAAATACAATACAGTGTATCAGTCACAAAATTTGAGCCAATGGGGCTTTAATGTTGGATTAACCTTTGATTATGCGCATGAACCCTTTGATCGCCCTGATGCAGCAGGCAATCGTTTGATGGGCGTTGTCGATGATTTACTCATGGCCAATGTGCATGGTGCCATAGGTATTATGGATTGGTGGTCGATTGGGTTTAATGCGCCTGTGACATTATGGCAGACATACTATGATATTAATACAGATCCTGCCTTGGTGGCGAAACAGACCTTTAGAGGGAAATTCGGTGATATTCGTGCGGAGATGAAATTTCGCATTTTAAATATTGATCGATATAATATTGGTTTGGCAATTATACCATATGTGTATTTTCCAACAGGGTATTGGCAAAGTTATTTGGGAACCGATACGTTTTCACCAGGTGGCAAGTTGGTTGTGGATGGTAATATTAAGGACCGTGTGTTCTTAAGTGCTAATATAGGGTATCGCAATTATCGACGCGTGCGCTATTTAACCAATTTCACCTCAGGAACATTAAATGATGCATTGACCATTGCAGGTGGTATTAATGTCAAAATCAATGATATTGTGGCCATGACGGGTGAGGCATGGAGTGAACATGTATTGAGCAATAAGTTTAAGTCTAAAATTCCTAATCCATCGGAATTTTTAGTGGGTACAAAGATTACACCGCAAGGCAAGGCAAAGGGTTTAAGCCTGTCAGCTGCTGGGGGACGGGCTATTATTAAGGGAACAGGCGCATCCAACTGGCGCGTATTGCTGGGCATTAACTATCGTCACGATTATGTGCCACCACCACCACCAGCGGTGGAAATCGAAGCTCAAGTATATGAAAAAATTATTATTACACAAAAAATTCACTTTGAATTTGATAAAGCGGTAATTCGTTCTATTTCATATCCGATTTTAGATGATGTGGTGGTTCTTTTAAATCGCAATCCTCAGATTAAAGTCGTTCGAGTTGAAGGCCATACCGATGCAGTGGGTGGTGATTCATACAATCAGAAGCTATCTCAGGCACGTGCAGAGTCTGTGCGAAGTTACTTGATGCGAAAAGGTATTGCACCGTATCGCTTGCAGGCCTTTGGTTATGGAGAGTCACGTCCAATCGCGGATAATAATTCCACGCGTGGTCGCGCAAGAAATCGCCGTACTGAGTTTTCAGTGATACAGTAGCTATGCAAAATTGCATTACTTAGATTCGCAGAGGGGGAATGATCATTCCCCCTTTTTATTACAGTATTTTTGTAGGGGTGTTCAGATGAAAAATAGCTACCAGCCACTATCCACGCATGTCCAATATGTTAAAGGTGTTGGACCTGCACTTGCGGATAAATTATCCAAAATGGGTATTTATACGGTAGCGGATTTATTGTCCATTGTTCCAAATCGCTATATTGATCGCCGTTCAATTAATACAATTTCTGAACTAATTCCTGGCAAAGGGCAAAGCCTCTGTGGGCAAGTCATTCAATCGCGTATTTCGTTTATGGGTAAGCGGCGAAAACGTATTTATGAAGTGATTGTCGAAGATGATACAGGCCGAATTGCTCTGATTTTTTTCTATTTTAATGCAAAATTCTATGCGAAAAAATATGCAATTGGCACGCGATTACTAGCTTATGGGGATGTAGCGCCATATATCAATCGATTGCAGATTATTCATCCTGAGGTGGATATATTGGATGACACACAAGAAGCCAGTTCATTATCGCAAATTACCCCTGTATATCCATTAACAGAGGGAGTACATCAAAAAACCATGCGTAAAATAGTTCAAAATGCATGGGATAATTTTAACCACAATATTGTACCAATTTTTCCAGATAGTATGATGGAAACATACAGATTGTCCGATCCATGGCATTGTTTGCAGGAAATTCATTTTCCATCATCTGATTTGGATGTTGATGCTCTGGAAGAGGCGCGATCACTTGCGTATCGAACCTTAATATTTGATGAATTCTTTTTTATTGAATTGGGATTACAGCTTAAAAAGAACAATCAAATTGCAAAAAAAGGAATTCCTTTTTCATCCGCAGGGAGCTTGGTAACGGACTTTCTTAAAACATTGCCTTTTGAGCTAACTGACTCGCAAAAAAAAGTTATTTCTGAAATAAATGATGATATGAGTCAGCCGCATCCAATGAATCGTTTATTGCAAGGCGATGTTGGGAGTGGAAAAACAATTGTAGCCATCATTACAGCACTTCGTGCTATCGAAGCTGGATATCAGGTGGCAATTATGGCACCAACTGAGATTTTAGCGGGTCAGCATTACTTATCAATTTGTGAGTTATTATCAGGTGTTCAATGTTCATGTGGATTGCTTACGAGTGGTTTAAAGCCAAAAGAGCGAGACACTATTTTAAGCGATTTACGGGATAATCGTTTGCAATTAATCGTTGGAACACATGCGCTTATTCAAAAGGACATTGATTTTCATTCATTGGGAATGATCATCATTGATGAACAACATCGATTTGGTGTGGAACAACGAGCAATTTTGCGTGAAAAAGCAGTGTCTACTATGAATAGTGCACAACCTATTTGGCCTGATGTATTGATCATGTCTGCCACACCGATTCCGCGTACATTAGCCTTAACAGTGTATGGGGATTTACATGTATCCATCATTGATCAAATGCCAAAAGGGCGCAAAGCAATTATTACACGATTATATCATGAAGGACAGCGAGAAAAACTATACCATGGTCTTCAACATGAATTAAATGCAGGCCGCCAAGCATATATTGTCTATCCATTGATTGAAGAAAGTGACACGATGGATTTGAAAAATGCCACGGATATGTGTGAGGCACTTAAAAAAGAATTTGAGCCAACATTTAATGTGGCATTGCTTCATGGACGAATGAAATCACATGAAAAAGATGACATTATGGGTGCATATAAGGGGAATCAAATTCATATATTGGTGGCCACCAGCGTGGTAGAGGTTGGTGTGGATGTGCCAAATGCCACTGTAATGGTGATTGAGCATGCCGAACGATTTGGATTGTCGCAGCTTCATCAACTGCGTGGCCGCGTGGGTCGCGGTGTGCATCAATCCTATTGTGTGCTGATGGCAGATTACAAACGCTCTGAAGTTGCAAAGGAACGTTTGGAAGTCATGGTGGAATCAAACGATGGGTTTAAAATTGCCGAGGAAGACTTACGGATTCGTGGACCAGGGGATTTCTTGGGTACGCGTCAATCGGGATTGCCGCCATTTCGATTAGCCAACTTAGTGAGGGATGCTGCAATTTTAGAGGAGTCAAAAATAGCGGCACAGGAGTTATTGGTCCGGGATAGATTGTTAAATGAAGAACCGCATAAGCGAATTAAGGAAGTGCTTATTAGTCGTTGGGAAGGGCGTTTGAATTATGCGGAAATTAGCTGATCAGAAACAAGAAGGGGTGCGTAAGAGTGATATTCCTAATCGATTGCCCGCTTGGCTGCGAAATCCAACTCAAAATACAAATGCGGTGCATCACATAAAAAAACAACTGCGCCAGATGCGTTTGCATACTGTATGCGAGGAAGCCAAATGCCCAAATTTGGGCGAGTGTTTTGCCAATCATGTGGCTACTTTTTTGATTATGGGGCCTGCTTGTACGCGAAATTGTCGCTTTTGCGCGATTGACTCATCAGTGCCTGGCACCCTCAATTTTCAGGAGCCCATACAAATTGCGAGACAAATTGCAATGATGTCACTGGCATATGTCGTTATTACATCCGTGACACGCGATGATTTGCCAGATGGCGGAGCCGATCATTTTTGTCAAACAATTAGTGCCATACGTGATAAAAATGGAAATATTCCGATTGAGGTACTTATTCCTGATTTTAATGGAGATATATCATGTATTTCAAAAATTTGTGATGCACAGCCATATGTGATTAATCATAATATTGAGACAATTGACCGACTAACACCACATATTCGATCCAAGGCCACATATGATCGATCACTAAGCGTGCTAGCAGCCATTAAGAAATTGAATATCGCTCAATTGACTAAATCTGGATTAATGGTTGGTTTGGGGGAAACGGATGATGAGGTTTTTAAAGTAATGGACGATCTTAAATCAGTGGATTGCGATATTATGACAATTGGACAATACTTGCCGCCATCACGGCAGCATGTGAATGTGAAGCGATATGTCCATCCGGATATATTTGAGCAATATGAGGACTATGGAAAAAAATTGGGCTTTCATTTGGTTATTGCCAAACCATTATGTCGAAGTTCCTATATGGCGGAGCATGCATTAACGCTTAAAGGACCTTACTTTAAATAGATAGAGGAGATTATGTTAACTATATGTAAATCAATACCCATTGAATCAAATATGTCGAAAATAAAATCGGTTTTGTGCGATTTTAATAAGTATTCCACAATTCAGGAATATGTAACACATTGCCAAATAATATCTACCAGCGAACATAAGCAAATAGTGTCCTTTGAAGTCGATATGTTTCAAACAGTGAGTTATACATTGGAATTTGATTTATCATTTCCAGATCAGATTCCATGGATATTGCTAGATGGTGGTGAGCTCATTAAATCCAATCATGGGCATTGGCAAATATCTGAACTGGAACCTGATTTAATGGATGTGGAATACAATATGACAATTGATTTTAATTCTTGGATTCCAGACAGCATGATTCAAACTGTATTGGATGAAAAAGTACCGGATATGTTGCAAACGTTTAAAGTGGCTATTGAGAAAGAACTGAATACTGTGTCGCCTGTGAGGAACTAAGTGACTAAGCAATCCAGTCTGGATCGCTACGTGTGCCCGTCGGGCCTCTTGCGATAAAGAAGTCTATTCATTTCTATACCACTTCACTTCAGACACGGAAATCTATCCGTACGGGCACGGTGTACCCTCATGTCATCACGAATAATGATGATGTTATCCCTGCAATAAAAGATTTCATCCTGACAACCTGCGAAGATGGGCGTTCCCAAGGTCATGCCCTATATCGTAATATGCCCAATTGCTTGATAATATTTGCCTATCGCAATCATAGGGAAAAAGTGACGATATCCATGATATCGAATATAAAAATGACCTGGAAATCCTGTGCCTGTATGGTGCATTTCATCCCATGTACCATGTTCATTCATTGTAGATAATAAATATTCAATTCCATGTTTGGCTTCAAAGCTATAGGCTCGACCGCCTGCAATCAGCCCTAAAATAGCCCATGAGGTTTGTGATGCTGTGCTACAATTATAGGGAATGAATTTCTTTTGATTATAGGATTCTGGGGATTCACTCCAACCCTGATCATTATTTTGTATATTGGACAGCCAATGAAGTGTTCGTTCAATGCGAGGATCATGCATATCCCATTTTAATGCATTAAATGCGCTCAGCACACACCATGCACCATAGATATAGTTGATTCCCCATCTAGCAAACCAGCCGCCAAAGCTTTCTTGCGTTTTCCATAGATAGCTGATTGCGCGTGTAATTGCTGGAAAGTGTTTGTCATAACCATAGGAGGCAAGCAATTCAATAGCTCGTGCTGTAATGTCAGGGGATGAAGGATCCAAGCATGCCTTATGATCGGAAAATGGAATACGATTAACAACAGACAATGTTTGGTTTTTGTCAAATGCGCCCCAGCCACCATCATCATTTTGCATGGATAATATCCAATTAATTCCCAGTTTACAGGCATGGTCTTTTTCATTTGTTGGAAGTGCGAGTCGTTTAAGAACATGTAAAATTTCTATGGTGTCATCCACATCTGGAAAATAATCGTTTTCAAACTCAAACGCCCAGCCACCAGGAGTGGCATTGGAATTTTTAATAGCCCAGTCACCTTTTGCCTCTGTGATTTGTTTTTTTAATAACCATTGCCCTGCCTTTAGCAGGTCTGGATCATTGCTTGGTACACCGCATTCAAGAAGTGCTATCATGGTCCACGGTGTATCCCAAATCGGTGAAATACAGCATTGCTGATGAATACGCGTGTTTTTATCTATTGCTACATTACATGTGACAGGGTCAATACCCAATTGCCTGAGTGCAGATGGAACAGTAATACCATTGTCGCGTACTTCATGAGGTTGCGATTCTACATCAATGGCATTGTAGGATTGCTGAAACATTTTGAGTGCATCCAAGGGTTTTTGAATTTCAATACTATTTTTTGGATAATTCTGTGCACCATAAGCGAGTGCGCCATAGGCAAGCGCTGGATAAATATCTTCTGTTTTTGCCACGTGATTCCATGTCCATTTGAGACATTTTTTGATGGCTTTTTTTCGTAAAAAACCAATGGGGTGTTTTTCATATAGTTTTAATAATTTATCAAATTGAATGAAAAAATTTTCAATAGAGAAGAAACCTTTGCTAGTTTTAAATGAATAGTCTCTGTGTTTATGGGAGGTTGCAAATAGTTCACTTAATGTAATTCCACGCGGGGAAGGTATTGTTTTACGAGTGGACATGAATACAAGCAGGGGGACAATAGTTGCTCTGGCCCAACTCGAAAATTCATAGATGTTCACTTTAAACCATGAGGGTAAAAAGATAAATTCTGCAGGCATTGAAGGACACGCATCCCAGGGGACAATGCCAAACATCGCTAAATGAATTTTTGTAAACACGCGTGTATTTTCTATACCGCCATTTTGTATGATAAATTCACGAGCCTTTTGCATGCATGTGTCATCTGCGCTGATTCCAGTAATTTGTAATGCAAAATAGCACTCAACGCTGGTACACAAGTGTCCAGGACCATCATGATAAATTGCCCAAGACCCATCATCGCGTTGTGCATCCAATAATCTATTTTGAATGCCTTGTTCAATATTGGCATCAACTTGTTCCAGGTAATGCATTAGGAATATAAATTCTGCACCAATGCTTTCATTGGCTTCCAGTGCATACCACCAATAGCCATCTGTTCGCTGATGGGATTTGAGCAATGAAATACTTTTGGATAATATCGCTTCTATTGTGGCACTATCCGTTTGATGGGATATATGGGGTATTTGTATTTTATCTGTCGTTTGTTGGGGCTGATTATGAAATGTCATTTATACACCTTTCAGGCAACAAGTTAATCATCGATTCTTATCAGTTCAGATATGGGAAATCAATGCGTTAATGAGCGTAGCACTATCTGTCGTTATATTATTAGATAATCGCTTGAACTATATTATCGACAATTTTACGAAAAAGTTGCTAAGGATTAGGGCGTGTCCTCATAAGGGGATAGGTACTGTTGTTATACCAATTACGTAAATAAATCGTAGTCCCATTAAGAGCCTAAGTCATTAATTTATATGCTAAATTCCTTTATAAAAACCCACGTTTATTTTACGTAATTGGTATTATTATCGGGCGTAAAGATTGTCATCCCCGAGGCGGTGTTGATCGGGGATCTTAGGTGTTACGATTGCCTTTGGACCTTCGGATCAAGTCCGAAGGTGACAGGTCTATTATGAGATTAATTCATAAAGTGTTTTTGTACATTTAAATGCGCGTTTAATTACATCAAATGGATAGGTTATCCCTTATGAGTACATACCTTAGCTATTTTTTTTAAGCAAATTACCATCGGTGCCAGGCACTGAAATGGATGGTATTTCTGATATCTAGTCTTTGAGGATTATGTTTTATGGGACTGGTGAAAAATAGCTATTTTAGGGAGTGTTCAAAAACACCCATCTTCGGTGTTTCCCGCTGCACCCGCAATTCTCACGTACTCGCATGTACGCTCCGGTTACAGGTTTGCGGGAGCCTAGAATCTGGGTATTTTTGAACAACCCCACTAATTGCTATTTCGATGGCAGTCCCTTCATACATTCTATGGTAATCCATATGTAAATCTGCTATTGTCCATTGGCGCAAGAACATATTAGTTGATGTATTGTATTTCAGATTAAATTCCAAAATAAGAACGGAAATACCATGATAGCTAGCAAGCGACCTCTGTGTTTAATGACCAATGATGATGGGATTAATGCCAATGGCTTAAATGCACTTTGTAGCACTGTCTCCCAATATGCGGATATTGTCGTGGTTGCGCCATCATCGCAGCGAAGTGCATGCAGTCATGCTGTAACATTGCATGATCCCATTCGCATGAATAAGCTAGGCGATATGCGTTTTTCGCTGACAGGAACGCCAGTGGATTGTGTGATTATTGGAATGAATAAAATTTTACAACATAAACCAGATTTTATCTTTTCTGGTATTAATCATGGCTCGAATATTGGTGACGATGTGCATTATTCAGCAACAGTATCCGCTGCTTATGAAGGCGCGCTCAAAGGGATTCCTTCCATTGCATTTTCACATATGTCAAGCGATGTAAGTCATACATTTGAATCAGAAAAAAAATGGATTGATACGATCGCCAAGTGGTTTTTAAATGCCACATTGCCTGCAAATATAATGATCAATGTTAATATACCGGATGTGCCAGCAAGTGAAATAAAAGGCATTTCTGTCGCATCTTTAGGCAAACGCGAATATAAGGATATGCTTGATGAGCGCAAGGATCCGCAGGATAATTCCTATTTTTGGCTGGGAGGTGAAATTTTCGATAAGGATGTCACTCCGCAATCGGATTGTTTTGCGATATCTCAGAAAAAAATTACAATTACACCGTTAAAAACAGATATTACAAATTATGAGCAAATGGAGATGGTCTCATCATCGCTTGAGAAAGGCATCTTAGAATGATTGACTGGACAAAGAAGGGACGCGACCGTGATCCATATGAAGTGGCACGTCGGCGAATGGTGAGTGATCAACTTGCATCAAAGGGAATTGCATCCAAAGATGTGCTTCATGTAATGGGTGAATTGCCCAGGCATTTATTTGTAGAGCATGCCATGGAATCACAAGCTTATTTGGATCGACCACTTCCATTGGGGCTTGGCCAGACCATTTCGCAGCCATTTATTGTGGCTAAGATGACCGAGACTTTGCAGCTTACAGGAACTGAGAAAGTACTTGAAATAGGCACAGGGTCTGGTTATCAAGCAGCTGTATTGGCTGGTTTAGCAAAGGAAGTGTATTCTGTCGAGCGTTTGTCAGATCTATCCATTCGAGCACGAAAAGTGCTGTATCGTTTGGGATATAAAAATATCAAATTGCGCATTGGCGATGGCACTTTGGGCTGGAAGGAAAATGCCCCGTATGATCGTATTATTGTTACTGCAGGGGGGCCCAAAATACCCGAATCATTGCTCCATCAACTAGTTGATGGCGGAACAATGATCATACCTGTCGGACATGAGGATATTCAATGTTTGGAGGTCATTCAACGCATTGGAAATCGTTTTGAGCAAAAACGAGCAATTCCATGCCGTTTTGTTAAATTGAAAGGACAACATGGATGGTAATGGGTAATGGACGATATTTATATCGATTATATGCATTAGTACCGGTAGTTCTATTATTTTTATCCTGTGCCACATCATTTGATAAGCGCGGGCAATATCATAAAGTACGTTCAGGCGAATCATTATGGCGAATTGCGGCAGTATATCGGGTGGATGTACAAAAATTAGCAGAGTTTAACAATTTGTTAACCCCCAATCAATTGACTCGTGGGGCGCGAATTTATATTCCAAAACGAAAAAAGAAACCTGGGTATAAAAAATTACCATTTGAAGGCCATTTAGTCGTATCTGCAAAAACAAAAAAGAAACAAGGTAAATCCAAAAAGGGAAAACGCGGTGCCAGGCATGCGTATTCAAAACCCGTTAAAACATATAAAGGTCGTTTCATTTGGCCAGTCAAAAAGGGACGTGTATCTTCAAAATTTGGAATTCGAAATGGTAGGCGTCATGATGGATTGGATATTTCTGCGCCAAAAGGCACGCCGATAAAGGCTTCCGATGGAGGCAAAGCAGTGTTTGTGGGTAAAATGCGAGGCTATGGCAATATTGTTTTACTGCGCCATCGTGGTGAGTTTTTTACTGCCTATGCGCACAATCAGAAAAACTTAATTAAAAAAGGGCAAGTGGTTAAAAAAGGGCAGGTGATTGCCAAGGTGGGGCGTTCTGGGCGAGCCACTGGGAATCATGTACATTTTGAAATTCGCAATGGACAGGATGCGAGAAATCCGCTATTTTTCCTGCCCGAACGAAAGTAAATGATAATTTTAAAGGAGATAAGATGGAATCAATGATCAAATCCGCAATTCGCGATATTCCGAATTTTCCAAAACCAGGAATTATATTTAAAGATATTACGCCACTTTTAAAAGATGCGCGACTTTTTAAGCAGGTCATTGATCATTTTGTAAAGCGATATGCAGATCGACCCATTTCTGCAATTGCAGGTGTTGAATCACGCGGGTTTATTTTTGGCGCACCCTTGGCTATGGCGTTGGATAAACCCTTTATACCCATTCGAAAAAAAGGAAAACTGCCGTATAAAACGGTTGAGCAATCCTATGATTTGGAATATGGATCAGCCACAATTGAGATGCATATTGATGCGGTGAATACAGATGATAATATTGTAATCATTGATGATTTGTTGGCAACTGGGGGCACTGCAAATGCCGCTTGTGACCTCATTGAATCTCAAAATGCGCATATTCACGAATGTGCATTTATTGTGGAATTAGCATTTTTAAATGGCAAGGCACTATTAGGCGATCGTGCGATTATGTCATTGGCAACATATTAATGCGATGGGCCCGTAGCTCAGGGGACAGAGCATCTGCCTCCTAAGCAGAGGGTCGCAGGTTCGAATCCTGCCGGGCTCACAGATTGGGTTAGAAATAGTGAAATCACTGTTTCTAACCCATTTTTTTATGTATAGACAATAACTCTATAGAAATTGACATTCTCTTTATTTTCAATTACTTCCAATGGCGCTATGACAACAAATATTATTACATTAATTGTGTTTTACCCTGTTTTTTTACTGTCACTGTCGCTTCATGAAGCGGCTCATGCCTGGATGGCAAATCGCTTGGGCGATGATACGGCAGGACGAATGGGTCGAATAACGCTAAATCCCGTTCCACATATGGATATATTGGGCACGGTTATTTTACCAATTATTGGTATTTTAACGCCATTGCCGATTTTAGGGTGGGGAAAACCAGTGCCAGTGAATCCCTATCGTTTAAATCATCCAATACGCCGATCCAGTTTATGGGTGGCAGTGGCTGGGCCCTTAAGCAATATTTGTTTAGCAATTATCTGTGCAATCTCATTAAAAATAAGTATTTTCCCAAATATTGTATACTCCTTTTTATTTCAGGGCATGGTATTAAATCTGGTGTTGGCGACATTTAACTTAATTCCCTTATCGCCGTTGGATGGTGCCACAGTGCTTCGTGGGGTATTACCAGAATTTATGCTCTATAAATATGATCTTTTTTCAAAGTATAGCAGTATGATTTTAATGGGACTATTTATGCTAGGATGGTTGAAATACTTGCTTTTGCCAGTGTATTGGCTTGCAAATTTATTGCTATCTATTTAAGAGGAATCTATGTCTGATAAAAAACGAGTATTGAGCGGAAATCGACCCACAGGACAATTGCATTGGGGAAATTGTTTTGGAGCGCTTCAAAAATGGCATGATATTCAAAGTGAGTATGATTGTTATTTTTTTATCGCAGACTGGCATGCACTGACTACGGGTTATAATCAAGCGGATCAAATTGAAACTTCGGTGACAGAAGTGCTCAAAGAGTGGCTGATCATGGGTCTTGATCCAGAAAAAAGCACAATATTTATTCAGTCATTGGTGCCTGAACATGCGGAATTTCATCTATTACTATCGATGATCACGCCACTTGGTTGGCTGGAGCGTGTGCCATCATTTAAAGATATGCAGCAACAGTTGAAAAATAAAGATATCAATACCTATGGTTTTTTAGGATATCCATTGTTACAAACAGCGGATATTTTGCTCTATCAAGCGGATTTTGTGCCTGTTGGCGAGGATCAATTGGCTCATTTGGAGTTTGCAAGGGAGATTGTTCGTCGGTATCAGCATTTACTTACCTCCAGTTTTTTGAAAGAACCGTTGCCTCTACTTAGCAAGGCCACGCGTGTACCAGGTGTAGATGGTCGAAAAATGAGCAAGAGCTTTGATAATGCAATTTATATGTCAGATGATGCGGACACCATACGAAATAAACTCATGCAAACAATTACAGATCCAGATCGCAAGCGTCGTAATGACCCTGGAAATCCCAGTATATGTAATATTTTTGCATATCATCAATTGTATATGGATGCCGATAGCATTGCAGATATTGAAAGCGCATGCAAAAAGGGCGATATTGGCTGTGTGGATTGCAAAAAACGCTGTATTGAAAAAGCAATTTCGTACTGGGCACCTTATGAACAAAAACGTAATGAATATCATGGTAAAGAAAATGAATTAATGGATATTGCACGGGCTGGATCGAAAAAGGCGAGAATGGTGGCTGCACAAACGATTGCTCAAATTCGATCCGATTTTGGTTTTGGTTTTTCAAATGCAAAAAAGTAAAGGCGTGGTAATGCAGGAAAAAAATGAATACAATGAATATCGCGTTAATCTAGAAGTCTTTGAAGGTCCTTTGGATTTATTAATGCATTTAATTCGTAAAAATGATTTGGATATCTATGATATTCCTGTGGCATTTGTTCTTGAAGAATACATGAATTATATGGATACATTAAAAGAACTCGATATTGATCTCGCAGGGGAGTTTTTGTTAATGGCTGCAGAATTAGCGCATATTAAGTCAAAAACATTGTTGCCTGAAGAATTTCCAGAAGAAGAAACAATAGAAGATGATCCACGTTCTGATCTGGTTCGTCGGTTGTTGGAATATCAGCAGTTTAAAGAGGCCAGTCAACAAATAGATGATCGCTTGATATTAAATCGAGATGTATTCAAGTGCCAAGCACCACCATCTACAATAGAAAAACAAGAAGGACCTGTTGAAAGTGATCTGTTTCAACTCATTGAGGCATTTTCAAAAGTGCTCAAGCGGGCGCCTGCGGAACAATTTCATGATGTGGTGGTTGATCGTGTATCGGTGAATGAACGAATTTATCAAATTGCAAGTCAGATAAAAAAAGGCATTACAGTCATGGTTGAGGATCTGCTATTGGATGATTCTAGTCGCTATAATATGCTAATTACTTTTCTGGCCTTGTTGGAAATGGGCAAGTTGCGTATGATAAAAATATTTCAAATGGCATCATATGGTTCGATTCATATTCAAGGAACAATGGATGATGTGAGCGATACAGATATGGTGAATTTAGTGGATTCGGAAATTTCAAATTATGATGGTATAAAAAATAATGAGGCAGTTGAAAAATAGATATTGCCCCTATAGATAGTATTGGAGTATGCATGGAAATTAATGAATTAAAACCGATTATTGAATCAATGATATTTATATCTGAGGAACCCCTTACAGTTAATAATATAGTATCTGCTTTTTCTGATGAGGATGTTGAGCGATCAATTATTAAATCCTGTATTGAGGAAATTATTCATGATTGGAATAACTCTACAAGCAGAGGGCTTGAGTGTATTGAAGTGGCTGGGGGATATCAATTTCGTACGAAATCAGAGATGACTGTTTGGTTAAAACGTATGCATGTGCCAAAGCCAGTCAAGTTGTCAGCGCCTGCACTTGAAACATTAGCTATCATTTCATACAAGCAGCCCATTGTCCGAAGTGAGGTGGATAAAGTTCGCGGTGTGGATAGCGGTGGCGTCATTAAGACATTATTGGAGCGTCGATTACTACGTATTGTCGGGCGGCGTGACGAACCGGGGCAGCCATTATTATACGGGACAACAAAGGAATTTTTAGAGGTGTTTAATTTAAAATCATTAAAAGAACTCCCTACATTACGTGATATTGATGATCTGATTAGAGAAAAGCGTGGATTAGCTAGCGGATATACGCAAGGTGAATTGCTTCCAGTGTCGGACGATCAGTCAGATGATTCGGAATTAAAACGGTATTCACTTAATTCAAATGTTGAGGATGAAGCTAAGGATATGCGCTCTTTATCCGATTTAGAGGATAGTTTGAAAGATTTGCGCCAAGTGGAGAAATCCGTATTTCCAAAACCAGAGTGTGCAGATGCATTGGTCAATCAAGTAGCAGAAATAGATGCAATTAGCCATCAACTTCAATTAGAAAAAAATGAAAAACTTCAAAATCAAGCAATCACAGATACAGAATCTAAGTAATACAATTTTAATTATTAAATCATTGGAAATGTATGAGACTTCAAAAATGGATTGCCAAATGCAGTCATTTATCACGCCGTAGTGCAGAACAAGCAATTACTGATGGCCGAATATCAGTCAATGATACTGTGATAACAATATTAGGATCACAAATAGATCCAGATAATGACATTGTGCGATTGGATAATCATGTTCTTAGTGCAGATAAGGATTATCGATATATTGCTTACTATAAACCACGGTTTAAAATGGTGACTAAATCGGATCCTGAAGGTCGTGAGACTATTTGGAATGATTTATCTGAGTTTAAATCGCATTATAATAGTGCGGGTCGTTTGGACTTTGATTCTGAAGGGTTGCTGATTATAACCAATGATGGGGATGTGCTAAATGCATTAACGCATCCAAAACATAATATTTGGAAAACATACTTGGTGCGCATTCATAGGCCATTATTGCCCAAGCATAAAGTACAGCTCACCAAGGGGGTGGCATTGGATGATGGACAAACATTGCCTGCAATTATTCGCA